>JACSSF010000141.1 GCA_014879375.1 Lysobacteraceae bacterium | reverse complement strand
CTCACGAACCGCATCACCGGAATATCGAAGAAATCCGCGATCGACTGGCGCACGCACGGTTTCGTGCCAGCCTTGATTCGCGTGGCTTGACGCGATTACGGCAAGTCGTGGGGGAGTGGCGCAGGGGGCGCTACTCTCGGTATGGCTCCGGATGGCGGTCGGTGGCGAGTGATTGGCTGGGACTTGATTGAATGAAGAGGTCCATCCCCACTGGTTCGTCCACGACCCACGCCGTCATCGTTACCTATCGGCCGGACATGTCGGCGCTCGAGGCCCAGCTTGCTCGCCTGCGGCCGCAGGTATCGGCCATCGTCCTCATCGACAACGCGTCCGACGAGGCGACCCGCACCGCGCTGGATGAACTGGCGAGCCGCTTCTCCGCCACGTTGCTCGTGAACCCGCGCAACCTCGGCGTGGCCGCGGCGCTGAACCAGGGCATCGACCGCGCGCGCAGCCAGGGCGCGACGCATGTGTTGCTGATGGATCAGGACAGCTTGCCGGCCATCGACATGGTGGCGACGTTGCATGCGGCGCTGGCACGGCTTGCCGTACATGGACCCGTAGCAGCGGTGGGTCCGGTGGCCGAGGACCTGCGCAATGGCGATCTCGCCCCGTTCGTGCGCATCGGGTTTCCGCTCAATCGCAAGATTCCGGCTTCCGCAGGACAGGACGTTCGTTGCGATTTCCTGATCACCTCGGGCTCGCTGCTGCCAATGGCTGCCCTCGACGCGGTGGGCGGCATGGACGAAGGGCTGTTCATCGACAACGTTGACCTGGAGTGGTCGTTCCGTGCGGCCGGCGCCGGCCATGCGCTGCATGGCGTGGGTGACGCGCGGATGGGCCACCGGATCGGCGAGGGCGTGCGCCGCCTGCCGTTCGGGGCCAGCTTCGTCCATTCCCCGGTGCGCTTGTACTACATGATGCGCAACCGGGTGCTGCTGTACCGGCGCGCGGAGACCCCCGGACTGTGGATCGCGCAGGATGTCCCGCGCGCGCTGCTGAAGCTGCTGCGCTTCTCGTTGCTCGTGCCGCCACGCGGTGCCAATACGCGGGCGATGCTGGCTGGCCTGCGCGATGGCCTGCTCGGCCGCAGCGGGGCAAAACCCGACAACGCCGGCTGAACTTCCGGCCCATGCGCGCGCCGGCGGTGGGCTAGACTGCGGGCTGTCCCATCGACCGCGTCCGCCGCGCCGCCTGTCCCCAGCATGGCCAAATACGATTACGACGATCCCGACTTTGATGACGAGGACGCGCAGCAAACGCAGCACACGACCGGATCGGGATGGGGCCGGCGCCTCTTGGTGGCGTGCCTGGCCCTGGTCGGCATCGGGTTGGGTTTCCTCATCCCGTACACCCTCTACCTCAATCACCAGGTCAGTCAGCGTTTCGGCGAGCTGAAGTGGCAGCTGCCTACGCGCGTGTATGCGCGGCCTCTGCAACTCGAGCCCGGCATCGCGATGGATGCCAACACGCTCAAGACCGAGCTCGATGCCGCTGCGTATCGCGATGACGGCGCCGGCAACAAGGTCGGCAGCTACGCGCGCAACGGCAATACCTTCACCATTTCAAGCCGCGGTTATTTCGATGTCGAAGGCCGCATCGCGCCGCAGCGTATCCAGGTCACCCTGAGCGGCGGCAGCGTCGCGTCGGTGCGCAACCTTGAGCGCAAGACCCACCTGCGCGCCGCGCGGCTGGACCCGGCCCGCATCGCCACTCTGTACGGCCAGAAGCAGGAAGAACGTCGGTTGGTCAGCCTGAATGAAGTGCCCGAGGCGCTCGTCACTGGCCTGCAGGCGGTCGAGGATCGCGATTTCGCCCGCCACCACGGCATCGATCCTTCCGGCATGGCGCGTGCGCTCTGGATCAGCCTGCGTTCGGGCGGCAAGAGTCTGCAAGGCGGCAGCACGCTGACCCAACAATTGGCACGCAGCGGACTGCTCGGCATCGGCAGTGAACAGACGCCCAGCCGCAAGCTGAAGGAAATCCTCTACGCGCTGATTCTGGAGGCGCGCTACGACAAGCGCACCATCCTCGAGACCTATTTCAACCAGGTGTACCTGGGCCAGCGTGGTTCGCAGGCGATCCACGGCGTCGCATCGGCGTCGGAGTTCTGGTTCAACCGCAACCTTAACGACCTCACCACTGAGCAGATCGCGTTGATGATCGCGATGGTCAAGGGGCCGTCGTGGTACGACCCGCGGCGCAACCCCGAGCGCGCACTCGAACGTCGCAATTTCGTCCTCGGCGAGATGCTGGAAACCGGCGTCATCGATCAGAAGGAGCACGATCGCGCGGTGAAGGCGCCGCTGGGCGTGAGCGAGGAACCGGGCGGCGCCGCGCCGAACCGTTTCCCCGCCTATGTCGATCTGGTGCGCCGCCAGCTGGTGCGCGATTACCCGGCCGATTCGCTGCAGGGTGCCGGCCTGTCGGTGATGACGGCGATGTCGCCGTCCGCGCAGGCCTATGCGGAAGGCGCGGTGACGCGCACGTTGAAGTCGCTCGGCCCACGCAAGAATGCGCCGCTGGAGGCGGGCCTCGTGATGACCGATGTGCAGTCGGGACAGGTGGTCGCGGTGGTCGGCAGCCGCGACTTCTCCAACCCCGGCTTCAACCGAGCGGTCGAGGCGCAGCGGCCGGTCGGCTCGATCATCAAGCCCTTCGTCTACCTGCTCGCGCTGGCGCAGCCGGAGAAGTGGTCGCTGGCAAGCTATCTGGATGATTCGCCGCTGACCATCCGCCAGGGTGATGGCCAGCGCTGGTCGCCGAAGAATTCCGATGGCCGCAGCCACGGCACCGTGCGTCTGATCGACGCGCTCGCGCAGTCCTACAACCTGGCGACGGTGCGGCTGGGCATGGATGTCGGCCCCGAGCGCGTCGCCCAGCTGACCCGCACGCTGGCCGGCATCGAGCCGCAGACCAATCCGTCGTTGCTACTGGGCGCGACCGATCAGAGCCCATACGCGATGGCGCAGCTCTACCAGTTCCTCGCCTCCGGTGGAGAAGTGCAGCCGCTGCATGCGGTGCGCGGGGTGCTGGACACGAGCGGCCGCGCGATCAATCGCTACGACAGCGATCCGGCGCCCGCGCAGAAGGGCGATGCGATCGCCGCGCGCCTGGTCACCATCGCCTTGCAGCAGGCCGTGTCTTCCGGCACCGGTCGGCAACTGGTGTCGGACGGACTGGGTCGCCTCAAGGCCGCCGGCAAGACCGGCACTTCCAACGACAGCCGCGACAGCTGGTTCGCGGGCTGGACCGGCGATCACTTGGCGGTGGTGTGGATCGGCAACGACCAGAACAAGCCGACCGGCCTGTACGGCGCGACCGGCGCGATGCGGGTGTGGTCGGGGATTTTCTCGCGCCTGCCGAGCAAGCCGCTGGAAGTGGGCAACGACGGGCTGGACTGGCAGTGGATCTACGGCAGCCATGCCACCGATGCCAGCTGCCCGGGCGTGCGTCGCTTCGCCTTCGTCCAGGGTTACGCGCCGGGCTACGAAGCTTGTGAGATCGCGCCGCCGGTGCAGGTCGATGAGTTCGGCAACCCGATCGAGCCAGTGGACCCGGCGCAGGAAAGTTCGGGCGGCTCGTGGCGGGATTTCTTCGGCCTGGGGGATCGCCGCGCGCCGCAGGACCCGGCGACCACGCCGCCGCCCGCGCAGCAGCCACCCCCGCCGCCACCTTCGCGATGACGGGGGCTATGGCGGCGGATCGCAGGAGCCCATGAGCACGCTGGTGGACCGCAGCATCGAGGCGCTCGGCGAGACGGGCGTGCTGGCCGATGCGCTGCCCGGCTTCGTCCCGCGCGAGGCGCAGCAACGTCTGTCCGCGGCGATTGCCGAAGCCATCCTTGATACTGGCACGCTGCTCGCCGAGGCCGGCACCGGTACCGGCAAGACCTACGCGTACCTGGTGCCGGCGCTGCTGTCCGGGCGCAAGACCATCATCAGCACCGGCACCCGCGCGCTGCAGGACCAGCTGTATCACCGTGACCTGCCGCGCGTGCGCGACGCGCTCGGCATCGGCCTCAAATCGGCCTTGCTCAAGGGCCGCGCCAATTACCTGTGCCGCTACCGGATGGAGCAGGCCAAGGGCGAGCCGAAGTTCGCCTCGAAGGAGCAAGCCAGCCAGTTCCAGCGCATCGTGGCGTGGAGCGGGCGCACGCGCTTCGGCGACTTGGCCGAGCTGGAGGACATGCCGGAGGATTCACCGGTCTATCCGCTGGTGACATCGACCAACGAGAACTGCCTCGGCAACGAGTGCCCGTTCTGGGGCGAGTGCTTCGTCGTGCAGGCGCGTCAACGCGCGCAGGCGGCCGATGTCGTGGTCGTCAATCATCACTTGCTGCTGGCCGACCTCGCGCTCAAGCAGGAGGGCTTCGGCGAAATCCTGCCCGGTGCGCAGACCTTCGTGGTCGACGAGGCGCACCAGTTGCCGGAACTCGCCGCGCAATTCTTCGGCGAAGGCCTGGGCGCGCGTTTACTGGTGGAGCTCGCCCGCGACGTGCTGGGCGAGTGCCGCGAGACGCCCGGCGCGCGGGCCGCATTACAGGCGCCGGCGCAGCAACTGGAACATGTCGCTCGCTACCTGCGCGCGGCGATGGACAACCTGCCGATCCGCGGCACGCGCAACCGCGCATTGAGCGAACCCACCGTCGAAAGCGCCTTCGATGCCTTGAGCGATGCGCTGCTGAATTTGATCGAAGCGCTCGGCCCGTGGCGCGAGTCAGGCCCCGGGCTCGACGCCGCCCACGCACGCGCCGTCGAAGCCGAGGCGCGGCTGTCGCGCTGGCGCGAAGCATGGAATCGCGATGAGGCACCTGACGAGGAGCTGGACGAACGCATCCCCGACCCCGGCAGCGACAACGTCTACTGGTATGAGCTGACGCCGCGCGGTTTCCGCCTGCAGCGCACGCCGCTGGATGTGTCCGGCCCATTGCGCCGCCATCGCGAGCAATCGCGCGCGGCGTGGATATTCACCTCCGCCACGCTCGCGGTCGGCGGCGAGTTCAACCACATCGCCAAGCGCCTTGGCCTGTGGGCGCCGGAAACCCGGCTGGAGCCCGGGCCGTTCGAATGGCCGCGACAGGCGCTGCTCTACATGCCGAAACGGATGCCCGAGCCATCCGCGTTCGGCTTCACCGATGCCGTACTGGAGGCCGTGCTGCCGGTGCTGCGTGCATCGCAGGGGCGCGCCTTCCTGCTGTTCGCATCGCACCGCGCGTTGCGCGAAGCCGCCGCGCTCCTGCGCGAGCGGGGCGACATCCCGTGGCCGCTGTTCGTGCAGGGGGAGGCGCCGCGCGGCCAGTTGCTGCAGCAGTTCCGCGACTCCGGCCACGGCGTGCTGCTCGGCACTGCGAGCTTCCGCGAAGGCGTGGATGTCGCCGGCGATGCGCTATCGGTGGTCGTCATCGACAAACTGCCGTTCGCCGCGCCGGACGACCCGGTGTTCGAGGCGCGCCTGGACACAGTGCGCCGCAGCGGCGGCAATCCCTTCCGCGACGAGCAGCTGCCGCAGGCGGTGATCGCGCTCAAGCAGGGTGCCGGCCGCCTGATCCGCACCATCGACGACCGCGGCGTGCTGGTGCTGTGCGACCCGCGCCTGCACGGCAAGAGTTACGGCCGCGTGTTCCTCGACTCACTGCCACCGATGCCGCGCACGCGCGAGATCGGCGATGTCGAAGCCTTCTTCGACGCTGCGCCGGGCGATGCCGAGGCTGACGCCGCGCAGGCAAGCCGCTAGGCTGCGCGGATGAAACTGATCGCGCTGGAAACATCCACCGAGGCCTGCAGCGTCGCCGTGCTGGACGAGGACGTGCTGATCGAGCGCTTCGAGGTCGCGCCGCGACGCCATGCCGAATTGACGCTGCCCTGGGCCGAAGCCTTGTTGGCCGAGGCCGGCCTCGCGCGCAAGGAGCTGAATGCCGTTGCAGTCGGGCGCGGTCCCGGCGCGTTCACCGGCGTGCGCCTGGGCGTGTCGCTGGCGCAGGGCATGGCACTGGCGCTCGATATCCCCGCCATCGCGGTGTCGACGCTCGCCGCACTGGCGATGCGCGCGCCGATGGTCGATGGCCAACGCATCCTCGCCGCGATCGATGCACGCATGGGCGAGGTCTACTGGGCCACGTTCGAAGTCCGCGACGGCCTGCCGCAGCCGCTCGGCGATGAACGCGTCGGCGCGCCCGAATCGGTGGAGATCGTCGGGGACGGCTGGCACGGCGTCGGCACCGGTTTTGCGGCGCAGGAGGGCCAGCTGGCATGGCAGCTGGAGCCGCAAATGGTGCAGGTGGATGCCGAAGCCCTGCCGCATGCGGCGGACATCGCGCGGCTTGCCGAGGCCGCGCATGCACGCGGCGAGGCAGTCGCCCCCGAACGGCTGGAGCCGGCCTACCTGCGCAACCAGGTCGCACTGACCCTGGCCGAACAGCAGGCGCTGCGGGACAGCCGGCAATGAAACATCGCGCGTCCCTGTTCGTTTGCCTGTTCGCGTCATGGGCGTCCACGGCCGCGGCGCAGGCGAAGGACACGGGCACGTTGTGGCAGGGCACGCTCGGCGCGCAGCAGATCGTCGTGGAGCAGACCGGCAACTTCGCCTCGACGTCGAACTGCGGCGGGACTTATTTCTATCGTCGCCACCGCACCGACATCCAACTGGATGGCGAGCGCAGCGCGGACGGGAGCTGCCGGATGCAGGAGCTGCCCATCCGCTGGAACCGGGACACGCCCAAGGACCAATGGCGGATGCGCGCGCCAACGGAAGACCGTTGGGAAGGTGAGTGGATCGGCACCAACGGCAAGAGCCATCCCATCCGACTGAGCAAGGTCGTCACCTTGCCAGACGCCGCCGAGCCTTCGCTCACCGCGCTGCGCGGCGACTTCGACCCGTACGCCTACCTGCGCCTGTCCCAACTCAAGTTGCAGCGCGGCAAACGCGAGCACGTGAACGGTTACACGCTGCGCTGGCTGCGCCAACCCGAGAGCGGCCTCAGCCTGTTCGAGGTTGCTGCGGGGTATGCGCCCACGCAGCAGGCCGCCATCAACCGCACCTTGCACTGGCGGCTCTGGCAGTGGGTCGATAGCGAATACCAATGCCGCGCCGGCAGCGAGGCGGGAGAGGCGGGTTTCGACACCGCCGAGGCCACGCTCCGCCACATCGACGCGCGCGTGGTCAGTGCCAGCCTGTTCACCGCCTACTACTGCGGCGGCGCGCATCCGGATTTCGGCGATTCGCCGGTCAATATCGATGCCCGCAACGGCAATGAACTGCGGCTGGAAGATGTGCTCTGGCTGGGCCAGGGCGACCCGGTCCACCAGGGCGAGAACGAGCTGGACCGCGCTTGGTCGCAATACCGGCAAGAGATCTTCGCGCCTTGGCTGGTGCGCCAATTCGCGCAGCTGTATCCAGACAGGATGGGCGCCCCCACCGTCGATGACGATTGTGATTACCGCGATCCGGACGTCTGGAACTACACCGACTGGTACGTGCTGCCGGGCGGCATCCATCTGGCGGCGTATTTCCCGCGGGTCCAGCGCAATTGCGACGATCCGGACTGGGCGGTGCTGCCGTGGTCGCTGGTCGACGCGCATCCCGGCCCGGTTCGTCTGCACTGACCATCGGCACATGCGGGGTGGTGTGGCCAGCGCGATGCTGCAGCCACATCACAGCGAGGTTCGGCCATGACCCACACGGATGCAGCATCCCCCTCGCGCTTGCACGGCTGGCGCGGCGAGGTGTTTCGGATCGGTTTCGCCCTGTTGCTGCTGCTCGGCTTCCGCTCCGCGTTCGCCAACCACTACCTGGTGCCGAGCGACTCGATGCAGCCGACCTTGCGGCCCGGCGATCGGGTATTGGTGGACATGCGTGCCTACGGCTATCGCGCGCCGTTCACCCATGCGCGTTTGCTGGGCGATGGGCAGCCCGTACGCGGCGATGTGGCGGTGTTCCAGTCGCCCGAGGACGGCGAGCGCCTGATCAAGCGGGTGGTCGCGGTGGGCGGCGACGTGGTGGCGGTACGCGATGGCCACCTGAGCATCAATGGACGGAACGTCGCATTGCCCGGGCGCGTGGATGCGGAACAGCTCGGCAGCCGCATCTACCGGCTCGATCTCAGCCGCGGCGGCGGCCCGGATGCCGTCGGCCGCGTGCCGGACGGGCAAGTGCTGGTGATGGGTGATGCGCGTGGCAACAGCCACGATGGACGGATGTTTGGCCTGCTGCCGGCCGAGGCGTTCTATGCCCGCGCAGTCGCGGTGTATTGGCGCAGCGGAGAAGGCCCGGTCTGGCAGCGCCTGTAAAAGGCGTCGGGTTATTCGTCGTCGAAGGTGCCGCCGGGCCTGAAGTTCCAGGTCCGCACCACGTTCAGTACATCTATCTCGTCGGCCGTCTTGGGCAGCGGCGGATAGGGCTGGGCCAGCTGGGCGATGCGCATCGCCGCCTGGTCCAGGATGGGTTTTCCGCTGGAGACCAGCACGCGCGCGGATTCCACGCTGCCGTTGCGGCGGATGCCGATGCTCATCACCACCTGCCCGGACAGCCCGCGCTGGCGCGCCGCCTCGGGATAGTTGAGGTTGCCGATCCGCTCGGCGCGGTCCACCCAGCGCCGCAGGTAGTCCGCGTAGGCGTATTCCTGCGTGCTGGCGGAGACGAACTTGCGCTTGGGCCGCTTGGCATAGCGCTGCGAATTGAGATGGACCTCGGCGGCCAGGCGCGCCATCTCCACGTCGTGGGCGATTTTCTGTGGCCCGGGCGGCAACGGCTCGGCCTCGGTCTGGGGGCGCTCCTGCGGCGTCGGCACGGCTTGCTCGGCGTCGCGGGTGGTGACCACGCGCGCCTCGGGCGCCGGCGCGGCCTGCGGGCTTTGCGCGCGCAGCGGTTGCGGGGCGATGCCGGCCTCGGGCAGGGGAATCGGGCCGCTGACCGATTCGGTCGGGCGGGAGGACTTGTCATGCTCGCCGCCGCCCTGGTTGCTGGCCTGGGCAAGGAATTCGGCCTGCTTGGGCGTCAGCGGGGTGCGGGTGCCGGACAGGATCACGTCCAGCATCGGGGTGATCGGCGCGGCCCGGTCGACCGCGAAGCCGACGCCGAGAATCACCAGCGCATGCAGCGCGGCCGACAGCGCCATCGTCGCACCCAGGCGATCGCCGCCGCGCAGGCGGGTGGGCGCCGGCAGGGGCGGGAGGCTGGCGCTGGTCATGCGTCGCCGGTGGACATCCGCGCCTCGATCACGTCAAACAGGCGGGCGGCGATGTTGAGGCCGAACTGCTTGTCCAGCTCGCGCACGCCGGTCGGGCTGGTCACGTTGAGCTCGGTCATCCAGTCGCCGATGACGTCCAGGCCCACGAACAGCATCCCGCGACGCTTCATCTCCGGCCCGACGCGCGCGGCAATCCAGCGGTCGCGCTCGCTGAGCGGCCGGCCTTCGCCGCGGCCGCCCGCGGCTAGATTGCCGCGGAACTCGTCGCCCTGCGGGATGCGGGCCAGCGCGTAGTCGACCGGTTCGCCATCAATCAGCAGTACGCGCTTGTCGCCGTCCACGATCTCCGGCAGGTAGCGCTGCGCCATCGCCAGGTTGCGACCGCCGTCGGTCAGGGTCTCCAGGATCACGTTGAGGTTGGGCTCGCCGGCGGCCGCGCGGAAGATCGAGCGCCCGCCCATCCCGTCCAGCGGCTTCAGCACCGCCTGCCCCTGCTCGTTGACGAAGGCCTTGAGCGTTGCGGCGTCGCGGCTGACCAGGGTCGGCGGGCAGCATTCGGGGAATTCCAGTGCGGCCAGTTTTTCGTTGAAATCGCGCAGGCCGCGCGGATCGTTGACCACCAGCGCGCCTTGACGGCGGGCGAAATCCAGCAATTGGGTGTCGTGCAGGTAGTTCTCGTCCACCGGCGGGTCCGTGCGCATCAGTACGGCTTGGCCGGGGCCGAAGGGCAATTCGACGAACGTGTCCAGACTGAACCAGTCGGCCGGGTCGTCGCGCACCTGGAGCGGGGCCGCGATCGCGCTGGCCCGCCCATCGCGCAAGGACAGGCTGCCCGGGCGCACGTAATGCAGGCGGTGGCCGCGGCGCTGGCCCTCCAGCAGCATGGCGAAGGTGGTGTCCTTGGCGGGCTTGATCCCACTGATGGGGTCCATCACCACCACGATGTCGAGCTGCATGCGTCGGCCTGCCTGTGAAAACCTGCTGCGGGCGATGTTATCAGCGCCTTGGCGCGGCCATCTTGCCCGGCTGCCGGAATATGGGTACGGAATCGGATGCAATGCACAGAAGCATGGGCACGTCGTCACATCCGCTTGACATGCCCGGCGGGGGATGAAAGATTCCAAAGCTTGGGATCGCGCATGCGCGATGAATGGAAGGGGTCCGTTTTGATGCAAGAAGCAAACACCGCCGCCGGCCTCGAAGGCCTGAAGGTGATGGTGATCGACGATTCGAAGACGATCCGTCGCACGGCGGAGACCCTGCTCAAGCGCGAGGGATGCGAGGTCGTCACCGCCAATGACGGCTTCGAGGCGCTGGCCAAGATCGCCGACCAGCACCCGAACATCATCTTCGTCGACATCATGATGCCGCGCCTGGACGGCTACCAGACCTGCGCACTCATCAAGAACAACCAGGTTTTCAAGACCACGCCGGTGATCATGCTCTCGTCCAAGGACGGGCTGTTCGACAAGGCGCGGGGTCGCATCGTCGGCTCCGAGCAGTACCTCACCAAGCCGTTCACACGCGAGGAACTGCTGGACGCGATCCGCACTTACGTCAACGCCTGACTGGGGAGAAGGCATGGCACGCATACTGCTCATCGAGGATTCGCCGACCGAAGCGGCGGTTCTCACGCAATTGCTGGAAAAGAACGGCCACGAGGTCACCGCCTCGGTGAATGCCGAGGACGGCATCGATGTCTGCCGCCGCGAGCGCCCGGACCTGGTGCTGATGGACGTGATCCTGCCCGGCATGAACGGCTTCCAGGCGACCCGCACCATCACCCGCGACGAGGCCACCCGGCACATCCCGGTGCTGATCGTCAGCACCAAGGGCATGGACACCGACAAGGCCTGGGGGATGCGCCAAGGCGCGCGTGACTACGTGGTCAAGCCGCCGCAGGAAGACGATCTCATCGCCCGCATCAACGCGGCGCTGGGGGCGTGAGCATGGCATCCGGTCGCACCGCACTGGGCCTGCTGCACGACTACGAGCAGCGCAGTCTTGCGCACGTGGCCGGCAGCCCGTTGCAGGCGGGTGGCGCCGAAGGCTGGCGTGGGCTGGGATATCGCATCGGCCAGAACGATCTGGTCTCGTCCTTCGACGAGGTCGTCGAAATCCTCGGCGTGCCCGGCCTGACCCCGATCCCGGGCGCGCAGCCTTGGCTGCTGGGCCTCGCCAACGTGCGTGGCAACCTGTTGCCGGTGGCCGACCTCAAGCTGTTCCTCGAAGGCGTGCGCAGCGTGCCGCAGGAGCGCCAGCGCATGCTGGTGATGCGCCAGACGGGCGGCGATGTCGCGATCCTGATCGACGAGCTCTACGGCCAGCGCAGCTTCGAAGACGATGCGCGCACCGAGGCCGAGGCCTCGGGCCGTTACACCCATTTCATCGATCGTTCCTATGCCCAGGAAGACCGGGTGTGGTCGGTCTTCAGTCTCGAACGCTTGTCCCGTACCCCCGAATTCCGCAACGCGGCCGCTTGAATGGCCACCAAACCCACCGTTGGCGTGCAAATGCCGACATCGCTGAAAACCCGAGGTTCTAGCAATGAGCACTGACAATTCGGTCGTCGGCAAGGCCCGCGAAGCCGGCACCAATTTCTGGTTGACCATTCTGGCGATTGCCATCCTGGTGTTCGCCGCCAATACCGCGCTGTCGGTGTGGCGAGCCACGCGCCTGGGCGGTGCCAGCACCGCGGTCGCCGACTTGCAGGTGCTCTCCCAGCAGCTGGCCAGCCAGGCGCAGGCAGCCACCGGTGGCGACCTCGATGCCTTCAAGTCGTTCAAGGCGACCAAGGAGCAGATCGACAAGAACATCGCCCTGGTGGACGGCGACTACGGCAACGACATCTCGGTGGCGGCGCCGATCCGCACGATCAAGGCGACCTGGGCGCCGCTGTCGCAGAACGCGCAGCAGATCATCGGCAGCGAGGCGGCGGTGTCGGGCCTGGGCAGCAATGCCAACCGCTTCACCGCGGCGGTGCCGACGCTGCAGGCCAACCTCGACGAAATGGTGCGTGCGATGTCGGCGGCCGGCGCGCCCTCGACCCAGCAGTACATCGCGATGCGCGAGTCGATCCTCGCCGCGCAGATGGCTCGCCGCATCGCCGAAATGCAGGCCGGTGGCGCCACCGCGCCGCTCGCCGGCCAGGGCTTGCGCCAGGACGCGACGGTGTTCGAACAGGTGCTGAAAGACCTGCGCACGGGCGGCACCAACGCGCAGCAGGTGACCAACGGCGCGGCGATCGCCTCGCTCAACAAGGCGACCGAAATCTGGGCCGGGATGAAGAAGGACCTGGACGCGATCCTCGCCGGTTCGCAGAACCTGTTCCAGGCACAGGCCGCATCGACCAAGATCATCGCCGGTTCGGACGCACTGCTGGGTGACGCCAAGCGCTTGTTCAGCGCGTTCACCTCGGCCGGCTCGCTGAAGGACACCAGCCTCGTCGGCAACATCTGGGTGTCGATCATCTCGGGTCTGGTGGCGCTGGCCGCCATCGCGGGCCTGTTGTGGAGTTTGTACCGCGCGCAGGCCAATCGCCGCGCTTCGGTCGAAGAACTCAACAACCGCAACCAGGAGGCGATCATGCGCCTGCTGGATGAAATGGGTTCGCTCGCGGAAGGCGATCTGACGGTGAAGGCGACGGTGACCGAGGACATGACCGGCGCCATCGCGGACTCGATCAACTTCGCCATCGAGCAGCTGCGCAGCCTGGTGGGCACGATCAACGACACCTCGGTGCAGGTCTCGTCCTCGGCGCAGGAAACCCAGGCGACCGCCATGCACTTGGCCGAAGCCGCGGAACACCAGGCGACGGAAATTGGCTCGGCCACCAACCGCATCAACGACATCGCCGGCTCCATCCGCAACGTGTCGCAGAACTCGGCGCAGTCGGCCGAGGTGGCGCAGCGCTCGGTGGAAATCGCCACCAGCGGTGCCGACGTGGTGCGCCAGACCATTCAAGGCATGGACAACATCCGTGACCAGATCCAGGAAACCTCCAAGCGAATCAAGCGCCTGGGCGAATCCTCGCAGGAGATCGGCGCGATCGTGGAACTCATCAACGACATCTCGGAACAGACCAACATCCTGGCGCTGAACGCATCGATCCAGGCCGCGTCGGCTGGTGAGGCGGGCCGCGGCTTCGCGGTGGTGGCCGACGAAGTGCAGCGACTGGCCGAACGCGCTTCCAACGCGACCAAGCGAATCGAGGGACTGGTCTCGACGATTCAGTCCGACACCAACGAAGCGGTCAGCTCGATGGAAGAGACGACCACCGAAGTGGTGCAGGGTGCGCGCCTGGCCGAGGACGCCGGCACGGCGCTCGGCGAGATCGAGCGCGTGTCCAACGACCTCGCCGAGTTGATCCACAACATCTCGAAGTCGGCCGAACAGCAGTCCGCCGCCGCATCGGACATCTCCGAGACGATGACCACGATCCAGGCGATCACCTCGCAGACCTCGCAAGGTGCCAGCCAGACCGCGAGCTCGATCGGCAACCTGGCCCAGTTGGCGACCAACCTGCGTCGCTCCGTGGCCGACTTCAAGCTGCCGGCCTGAGCCGATAGGACTGCGATCGAGATGACCCTCGTCAGTGCCCCCAGGTTCGAAGGACGACAGCGATGAACGTGCTGCGCGAAGCCATCGAACACGCCACGCTCGGCTGGATCAAGCCCGAGTTGGATGCCACCCTGACCCAGGTCAGGCAGGAGATCGAGGCGTATGTCGAAGATGCCGCCGACCCGGCGCGCATGCGGCTGGCGGCCACGCTCCTGCACCAGGTGCAGGGCAGCCTGAAGATGATCGAGCTCTACGCCCCGGCGATGGTCGCGGGCGAGATGCAGGACGTGGCGAGCGCGGTTGCCGATGGCCGCATCGACGACACCGACGATGCCTGCGCGGTACTGATGCGCGGCTCCGTGCAGCTGCCGGATTATCTCGAACGCCTGCAGGGCGGCCATCGCGACATCCCGATCGTGTTGATGCCGCTGCTCAACGAACTGCGCGCCGCGCACGGCATGAAGCCGGTGAGCGAAGTGGCGCTGTTCCGCCCCGATCTCGAGATGGAGATGCCGGGCCTGCCGGTGGACGAGGCGGCCGGTAACGGCGCTTCGCAACTGGCTGCGCTGACCACGGCCGTCGATGCATGGCAGGACGATGGCGCGGGCCTCGATGCCGCGGCGCTGCACGATGCGTTGCAAGGCCTGTCCGGCGCCGATGTCGGTCCGGACGCACGTCGCATGTTCTGGGTGGGCGCGGAACTCGCCGCCGCCCTGCGCGACGGCGCCATCGCCGATAGCGGCGCGCTGCGCGGGGCCTACCGCAACGTCGCCCACGAATCCCGGTCACTCCTGCGCGATGCCGGCAGCGGTGCGCTGCCCACGTCCTCGTCGCTTGAAGCCACCCGCCAGTTGCTCTACATCGCCTCGGCGCAGACCGCGCAGCACCCGGCGTTGCAGCGCCTGCGCGAGACCTTCGGGCTGGACCAGCAGGTCGCCCCGGGCGACGACGAACTGGCCCATGCCAGCGCCAGCCTGACCGGTCGCAACCGCGCCCTGCTGGACACGGTGTCGGCGGCGATCAAGGAAGACGTGCTGCGGATCAAGGACGCCCTCGACCTGCACCTGCGCACCGGGCGGGAAGATGCCGAAGTGTTGCGCCCGCAGGCCGAGGCACTGGGCCGTGTGGCCGACACGCTCGGCATGCTGGGTCTGGGCATGGCGCGCGACGTCGTGGCCGAACAGCGCGACGTGGTCGGCGCGATCGCCGATGGTCGCCGCCCGATGAGCGAGCCGGCCTTGCTGGATGTCGCCGGCGCGTTGCTCTACGTCGATGCGTCGCTGGACGACCAGGTCGCGCGCCTCGGCGAGGAAGCCGCGATCCGTCCGCGCGGCGATGCCGAAGGCAGCCTTGGCGCGTCCGAGGCGCACCAGCTGCTGGATGCACTCACTCGCGAGGCGATCGCCAACTTCGGCGATGCACGGCAGGGCTTCGTCGCGTTCGTCGAAACCGGCTGGGACCACAGCCAGCTGGTGGAGATCCCGCGCCTGCTGGACGAAGTCGGCGGTGCGCTGCGCATGCTCGACCTGCCGGATGTCGCCGACTACCTGGTCGGCATCCGTCGATACACCCAGACCGAATTGCTCGATCGCAAGCGCGTGCCCGGTGGGCAGCAGCTCGACACCCTGGCCGATGCGCTCTCCAGCGTCGAGTACTACCTCGAAGCCCTGCGCGACCAGCGCGGCGGCCGCGATGAAATCCTTGCGATCACCCGTCACAGCTTGGAAGCATTGCGCTACTGGCCGCTGCCGCTGGAAAGCGAATCGACCGAGACCCCGTTCCTCGACAACGAGTTCGAGAACGCCTACCAGCAACTGCTGGACAATGCGAGCAGCTTGCCGCGACCGGTGCATGCCGGGCACATCGTCCCCGAAGCGGCGGCCAACGCGGATGATCGCGTCATCGAGCGTGACGTGCGCTTCGATGCCGGTGATGTCGATGCGCTCGCCGGCGGTAGCGATGCCACCCCGGGTGCCGAAGAGGCCGCACGCGCGCCATCCGTCGATGTCGCTCCGGTGCGCGAGGGGTTCATCGCCCCGGCCGCGCCGCTGCCGGTTGCCGAAGGCGGCTTCGATCTCGCCAACCAGGAGATCGACGACGAGATCCGCGAGATCTTCCTCGAGGAGTTCGGCGAGGAAATTGCCAACCTCGACACCCTGATCCCGGCCTGGCGCGAGGCGCCGGCCGAGGTCGAGCGCCTGCGTCCGATCCGCCGCGTCTTCCATACCCTCAAGGGCAGTGGCCGGCTGGTCGGTGCGCGCGTGCTCGGCGAGTTCAGCTGGAAGGTCGAGAACATGCTCAACCGCGTGCTGGACGAAACCCGTTCGGCATCGCCCGCGGTGGTCGCGTTGGTCGGGCAGGCACACGGCGTGTTGCCGGCGCTGCTCGGCGCGTTGCAAGGCGTGCCCGCCTCGAACCTTGACCTGCCGGGGTTGGAAGCGGTCGCCGATCGCCTTGCCGCAGGCGAGGAAGTCATCTACACCTACACCGCTGCGGAACCGGCTGCGCCCGAGACCGTCGAAGCGACCGAGGCCGCGTTGCCGGTCGGCGTTGGCGACGAAGTGGAAGAAACCGTCGCCGATGCCGCGCCGGAAAACGTGGAAATAGTCGAAGCCGCTGCCGCGCGCGTGCCGGTACAGGTCGACGCGGTGTTGCTGGAGATCCTCGGCGTCGAAGTCGATGGCCACCTGCAAACGGTGGACCGTTGGCTGGTCGATGACGAGGCCGCTGCGCGCGTGCCGGATCGTGAGCTGCTGCGCGCCGTGCACACGATGAACGGCGCCTTCGCGATGGCCGAGGTGCCCGAGATCACCGACGCGATCGGCCCGGCCGAAGGCTGGACCAAGCGCCTGGTCGCCGCCGAACAGCCGCTGGGTGCCGCTGGCATTGCTGCGCTCGCGCGCCTGTCCGCACAAATCCGCGAAACCGTGGCCGGCCTGCAGGTCGAGCCGCAGTCGGTGCCGACGCAGACCGCGTTGGCCGCCGAGTTCATCGCGTTGCGCGATAGCTTGCCGGAAGCCGCGCCGCATATCGTGCTGCCGGTCCAGGAGGATGTCGAAGCCGAACGCATCGAAGCCGAACGCATCGAAGCCGAACGCATCGAAGCCGAACGCATCGAAGCCG
>JACSSF010000209.1 GCA_014879375.1 Lysobacteraceae bacterium | reverse complement strand
GCGCGCCACATCAGGCCCTGCATCACGCCGGCGATCCACATCGAGGCGATGTAGAACACCACGCCCAGGGTGTGCAGCCAGAAGTGCAGGTCGATCGCCTTCACCGAGTACATCGACTTCTGGTGGGTCAGCCACGGGATCAGCGCGTAGATCGAGCCCAGCGAGATCATCGCCACCCAGCCCAGCGCGCCGGCGTGCACGTGGCCGATCGTCCAGTCGGTGTAGTGCGAGAGCGAGTTGACCGTCTTGATCGACATCATCGGGCCTTCGAACGTCGACATCATGTAGAAGCTGATCGACACGATCAGGAACTTCAGCACGGGGTCGGTGCGCAGCTTGTGCCAGGCGCCGGAAAGGGTCATCACGCCGTTGAGCGCGCCGCCCCACGAGGGCGCGAGCAGGATCAGCGAGAACACCATGCCCAGCGACTGCGCCCAGTCCGGCAGCGAGGTGTAGAGCAGATGGTGCGGGCCGGCCCACATGTAGATGGAGATCAGCGCCCAGAAGTGCACGATCGACAGGCGGTAGGAGTAGATCGGGCGGCCGGCGACCTTGGGCACGAAGTAGTACATCATCCCGAGGAAGCCTGCGGTGAGGAAGAAGCCCACCGCGTTGTGGCCGTACCACCACTGCACCATCGCATCCACCGCGCCGGCATAGACCGGGTAGGAGTTGCTCCAGCTGGTCGGGATGGCGAGGCTGTTGACGATGTGCAGCAGCGCGATGGCGAGGATGAAGCCGCCGTAGAACCAGTTGGCGACGTAGATGTGCTTGACCTTGCGGATGGCGATCGTGCCGAAGAACAGCACCGCGTAGGCCACCCAGACGACCGCGATGGCGATGTCGATCGGCCAGATCAGCTCGGCGTATTCCTTGCCCTGGGTCATCCCGAGCGGCAGGGTGATCGCCGCGGCGACGATGATCAGCTGCCAGCCCCAGAACACGAAGGCCGCCAGCTTGTCGGAGATCAGGCGCACGTGGCTGGTGCGCTGCACGCACCAGAGGCTGGTCGCGAACAGGGCCGAGCCGCCGAAGGCGAAGATCACCGCGTTGGTGTGCAGCGGGCGCAGGCGGCCGTACTGCAGCCACGAGATGCCGTCGGTCATGGCCGGCCAGTACAGCTGGGCGGCGATGATCACGCCCACCAGCATGCCCACGACGCCCCACAGCACGGTGGCGATGGCGAACTGCATCACCACCTTGTCGTTGTAGAAGCCCTTGGGGTTGTTATCCATAAAAAGAGTCCTCGGTCACCCGCGCCATTTTCGAGTCGCCATCCCGTGAGACTCTTGATCCAAGTCAATTGGTTGGATGGTCGGTAGGTCCGGCTAGTTTAAGCCGGCAAGCGCGACGGCTCACGATCCATTCGCATTTGGCGCGATGTCGCTTCGATGGCGCCCCGCCTACTTGCCGATGCAGAACGTCGAAAAGATCGCGCCGAGGAGGTCATCCGGCAGCGTGCGGCCGGTGATCTCGCCCAGATGCTCCTGGGCGATGCGCAGCGCCTCGGCCGCCAGTTCCGGCTTGCTGGCCGCGAGTTCGTCGGCTGCGCGCCCGAGCCACGCGGCGGTTTCCGCCAGCGCGCGTACATGGCGTGCGCGCGCGGAGAACGCGCCCTCGCCGGCGGCCAGATCGCTGCGCGCGATCGCCGCGATCGCCGCCTCCAGTGCCAGCAACCCGCTGCCGTCACGGGCGGACACGCGCAGGGCATCGCCGGATGTCGAATCCGAACCGGCATCCAGCAGATCGGCCTTGTTGTGGATGACCAGCCGATGCGGCGCGCCGGCCAGCTGGCTTTCGAAGGGGGCCAGCGCCTGCGGCGCGCGTGCATCCAGCACGATCAGGACAAGGTCGGCCTGCGCCAGTTCCGCCTGCGCGCGGCGGATGCCCTCGCGCTCGATGGCGTCCTGGGTGTCACGCAGGCCGGCGGTATCGACCAGGGTCAGTTCGACATCGCCCACCCGCACGGTTTCGCGCAGCAGGTCGCGGGTGGTGCCGGCGATGTCGGTGACGATCGCGCGTTCGCTGCGCGAGAGTGCGTTGAGTAGCGAGCTCTTGCCCGCGTTGGGTGGACCAACGATCACCGCGTGCAGGCCATCGCGCAGGCGCTGGCCGGCCTCGGCGCGCGACCGCAGGCGCGCGAGGTCGTCGTGGATACCAGCGAGAGTTGCGCCCAGACGCGCCTCGGACAGGGTTTCCAGCGGCTCGTCGGCAAAGTCGATCGCAGCCTCGGCCTGCACGCGCAGCGCCATCAAGCGGGCGGCGAGTTGTTCCACTTCGCGCGAGAAGGCCCCATCAAGCGAGCGTCGCGCCGCGCGCGCGGCGTGCGCGCTGCCGGCCGCGATCAGATCCGCCAGCGCCTCGGCTTGCGCCAGGTCCAGCTTGCCGTTCTCGAAGGCGCGCGCGCTGAATTCCCCCGGCCCGGCCTGGCGCGCGCCATGCGTGATTGCGATATCGACCAGCTGCCGCAATACCGCCGGGCTGCCGTGCGCCTGCAGCTCGGCAACATCCTCGCCGGTGAAGCTGGCCGGCGCGCGGAACGCCAAGGCAAGGCCGTCATCGATCACTTCGCCACCTGGGTCACGAAAGCGCACGTAGCGCGCCTGTCGCGGCGCCAATGTGCGACCCGTCATTGCTTCGGCGATGCGCAACGCCTGCGGCCCCGACAGCCGCACGATGCCGACGCCGCCCGCGCCACTGGCGGTCGCGATCGCGACCAGGGTGTCGCGCGGCGGGAGTGGGTGCTTGCTCATGCTTCAAGCATCGCAAAACCTTCGGGCATCACAAAACAGTCGGGCCCGTGTTGCGGGCCCGATGTCGTCATTTCTTGGCCGGCTTCGACGATCCGTCCTTGGCGGGCGCATCGCTGTACTTCTTCAGCATGTACCACTGCTGCAGGAGGCCGAGGCCGCCGTTGGCGACCTGATACAGCACCAAGCCCGCGGGCAGGAACGCAAGCAGGCCGCCGAACACCACCGGCATCGCCTTCATCATCTTCTGCTGCATCGGGTCCATGCCCGGCGCCATCGGGGTGAGGTGCTGGGTCGCGATCATGATCGCGGCGTTGAGGACCGGCAGGATGAAGTACGGATCGCGCGCGGTGAGGTCGTGGATCCAGCCGATCCACGGCGCGTGGCGCAGTTCCACCGCCTCGGACAGCACCCAGTACAAGGTCATGAAGATGATGATCTGCGGGATGATGGGCAGGCAGCCGCCGACCGGGTTGATCTTCTCGGTCTTGTACAGCTCCATCATCGCCTGCTGGAACTTCTGCTTGTCGTCG
>JACSSF010000088.1 GCA_014879375.1 Lysobacteraceae bacterium | reverse complement strand
CGGGTACATGAAGCCGTCGAACTGCGCCTCGGCCACCGGCTTCATGCCTTGCGAGGCCATGCCGACGGTGAGTCCGGCGATGGTGGTTTCATCCAGCGGCGTGTCCAGCACGCGCTGGTCGCCGAACTCTTGCTGCAGGCCGGCGGTAGCGCGGAACACGCCGCCGTTAACGCCGACATCCTCGCCCAGCACCACGACGGATTTGTCGTGGTTCATTTCATAGGCGAGGGCCTGGGTGATCGCTTCGATCAGCGTGATGGGCTGGGCACTCATGCGCGCTTCTCCTGCGCGATGGCTTCTTCGCGTTGCGCCAGCACGTCCGCCGGCATGTCGCCATAGAGGTAATCGAACATCGCCTCGACTGGCTGCACCGGGGTTTCCAGATAGGCGTTGATCTCGCCGTCGACCACCTTGCCGCATTCCTCCAGCCAGGCTTTCTCCTGGTCCTCGTCCCACAGCTTGAGGTCGGTCAGGTACTTGCGCAGGCGGATGAAGGGCTCGCGTGTCCAGGCTTCCTTCACTTCCGCGTCGTCGCGATAACGGCGCGCGTCATCGGCGGTGGTGTGATCGTGAAGGCGATAGGTCATGAACTCGATGACGGTGCCGCCTTCGCCCTTGCGGGCGCGTTCGGTCGCCTGGCGCATCGCCTCGAGCACGGCGATCAGGTCGTTGCCGTCCACCTGCAGGCAGGCGAGGCCACCGGCGAGGCCCTTCTGGGCCAGCGTCTGCGCGCCGGTCTGCGCCTTGCGCGGCACGGAGATCGCCCAGCCGTTGTTGATCACGCACAGCACCAGCGGCAGCTTGTAGGCGCCGCCGGAGTTCACCGCCGCGTAGAAATCGGTCTTGGAAGAGCCGCCATCACCGCAGCAGGCCACCGCGACGCGCTGCTGGTCGCGCAGCTTGAACGACAGCGCGGCGCCGGCCGCCATCAGGCATTGGGTGGAGATCGGTACGCACCATGGATAGTCGTTGCGCGGCACTTCGAAGTCGTTGCCACGTTCGTCGCCGCCCCAGTACATCAGCACGTCGCGCGGCTTCACCCCGCGCATGAACTGTGCGCCGTATTCGCGATAACTGGGCGCAAACACATCGTCCGGCGTCATCGAGGCGCCGATGCCGACATGCGTCGCCTCATGGCCCAAGCTGGCGGCATAGGTGCCCAGCTTGCCGGTGCGTTGCAGGGCAATGGCCTTGGTGTCGAAGGTGCGCACGAACAGCATGCGCTTGAACAGCGGCACCAGCTTGGCCGGATCGTTCACCGCGGGCGGCAACGGGCCGGCCAGGGTGCCATCCGGTTTCAGGCATTGCAGGTATTCGATCTGGAACTCGGCAGCTACGCTCATGCAGTCATCCGATGGTCTGATGGTGCATTCATGATAACGAGGCATCGGTAAGGTTCCGTTGCGCGCTGCGGCATGACATCGGGACGCGGCCTTGATCGGGGTCAGGTCGATGGCCTTGGCCGGCATGCGAGAATCCGAAGGATGAATACCCAGCAGAACGAACGTGCCCTCGAGGACGGCATCCATACGGACCTGTCCGGACGGATGACCTACGGCGGCTACCTGCAACTGGACCGCCTGCTATCGGCGCAGTCGCCGCTGTCGGAGCCGCCGCATCACGACGAGATGCTGTTCATCATCCAGCACCAAACCAGCGAGCTGTGGCTGAAACTGCTGATCCACGAGCTGACTGCGGCCGTCGATCACCTGCGCCATGACCGCGTCTGGCAGTTCGGCAAGGTCGCCGCGCGCTGCAAGCGGGTGATGGACCAGCTGACCAACCAGTGGTCGGTGCTGGAGACGCTCACGCCCTCCGAATACATGGAGTTCCGCGAGGTGCTGGGGCCGTCCTCCGGTTTCCAGTCGTTGCAGTACCGCACGGTCGAGTTCCTGCTCGGCAACAAGAACGCCGGCATGGTGAAGGTGTTCAAGCATGACGATGCCGCCTACGCCAGCCTCACCGCGGTGCTGGATGCGCCGAGCTTGTACGACGAATTCCTGCGTTACCTCGCGCGCTGGGGCCATGCCATCCCGGCCGCGCACCTGGAGCGCGACTGGTCCAGGCCGCACGTGCTGGACGAAGCCCTGTTGCCGGTGTTCGAGCGCATCTACGAAGACCCGAACCGTTACTGGCGCGAATACGCCCTGTGCGAGGACATGGTCGACCTGGAGACGCAGTTCCAACTCTGGCGCTTCCGCCACATGCGCACGGTGATGCGCATCATCGGTTTCAAGCGCGGCACCGGGGGTTCCTCGGGCGTGGAATTCCTCAAGCGCGCGCTGGACCTGACCTTCTTCCCCGAACTCTTCGAAGTGCGTACCACCATCGGCCCCGAACGCGGCTATGGCGAGGACGCCGCCCCGCGGTGAACGTGGCCCTGTCGCCGGAAGGGCGGTGGCTGGGCGTCGCGATCGCCGGCATCATCCTGGCCTGGGCCGCGTGGCGCCTGCCGTGGGACAAGGTGCGGGGCGATGCGGAGGCGCAGCGCATCTTCGCCATCTTCATCGCCGTGATCATCCTGCTGCGTGCGCCCAGCACGCAATCGGTGATGGGGATCAACCTGCATTTCCTCGGCGCCAGCATCGCCACGCTGATGTTCGGCGCGCGCTTCGCGCTGATCGCGTTGGCGGTGGTCAGCGCCGCATGGGCGCTGCTCGGCCGCGTGTGGCTGGGCTGGGGATGGGACTTCATCGCCAACGACGCACTGCCGGTGGCGGTCACGGCCGGGGTGGGCGCACTGGTGGTGCGTTACCTGCCGGCGCACATCTTCATCTACATCTTCGGCAATGCCTTCTTCGCCGCGGGGCTGGCGATGCTGAGTTCGATCACCTTCAAGGCGATAGTCACCGTGTGGCTGGGCGGCGATGCCGCGAGCTATGCCATCGCGGCGATCCCGATGGCCTTCGGCGAGGCATTCTTCACCGGCGGCGCGATGGCGCTGATCGTCGTGTACCGGCCGCAGTGGTGCGCCAGTTTCGACGATGCGCGCTACCTGACGCGGCGGGATTGAGGTGCGTCCACGGCAAACGATGAATGCGCCGGAGTTTGACGCGAGGGGCCTGCGTCGGTAATCCTCGCCTGTCGCCCCGCCGGGGTGGGCCTTCTCAATCAAGCAACACGGGGATACCGAATGAGCACATCCGTGCCCGCAAATGCCGCGTCCAACGGCGCGCAACCACCCGAATATCCGCAGGTGATGGGGCATCCCAGGCCGCTGTGGATGCTGTTCATGACCGAGTTCTGGGAGCGCTTCGCGTTCTACGGCATGCGCTGGGCACTGGTGC
>JACSSF010000024.1 GCA_014879375.1 Lysobacteraceae bacterium | reverse complement strand
TGCACGAGCAAGGCCTGATCTATCGCGGCAAGCGTCTGGTCAACTGGGACCCGGTGCTGAAGACGGCGATCTCGGATCTGGAAGTGGCGAGCGAAGAAGAGAACGGCCACATGTGGTCGATCCGCTATCCGCTGGCCGATGGCGCCAAGTACGAACACCTGGAGGCCGATGCCGGCGGCATCGAAACCCTGCGCGAGACCCGCGATTACCTGGTCGTCGCCACCACCCGCCCAGAAACCATGCTCGGCGATACCGCGGTGATGGTGCATCCGGAAGACCCGCGCTACCTCGCGCTGCACGGCAAGTTCGTGGAACTGCCGCTGACCGGCCGCCGCATTCCCGTCATCACAGATGACTATGTGGATCGCGACTTCGGCACCGGCGTGGTCAAGGTCACGCCCGCGCACGATTTCAACGATTACGCGGTGGGCCAGCGGCACGGCCTTGGGCTGATCAACATATTCACCAAGGAAGCCAAAATCGTAAGCAATGCAGCTTCCGACTGGCACATGAATCAAACCACGAACAACCCAAATGAAAATAGAAACCGGGTTTTCAGCATCGTGGATATGGCGGGTGATATTGGCATCCCAGAAAAATACTGGGGACTCGATCGCTACGATGCGCGCAAACTGGTCGTGGCCGATCTGGAAGCCGCTGGCCTCTTGGTCGAGATCAAGCCGCACCGCCTGCAGGTGCCGCGCGGGGACCGCAGCGGCCAGGTCATCGAGCCCTTCCTCACCGACCAGTGGTTCGTGAAGATGGATGGCCTCGCCAAGCGCGGACTGGAGCTCGTCGAAGGTGGTGATGGAAAGCCCGGCGAAGTGAAGTTCGTGCCGCCCAACTGGATCAATACCTATCGCCATTGGCTGGAAAACATCCAGGACTGGACGATCAGTCGGCAGCTTTGGTGGGGCCATCGCATTCCCGCATGGTCGGACGACATCGGCAACATCTATGTCGGTCGCAGCGAGCTTGAGGTCCGCGAAAAGCACGGTCTTGGCGATATCGCGCTCAAGCAGGACCCGGACGTGCTGGAGACCTGGTTCTCCTCCGCGATGTTCCCGTTCTCAACCCAAGGCTGGCCCGACCAGGACATGATGGGCGATCTCGGTTTCGACATCGCGCTGCCGACGTCGGTGCTGGTCACCGGCTTCGACATCATCTTCTTCTGGGTCGCGCGGATGATCATGATGACCGACCAGCTGGTCGGTCGCGTGCCGTTCCGCGACGTGTACATCACTGGCCTCGTCCGCGACAAGGACGGCCAGAAGATGTCGAAGTCGAAAGGCAACATCCTCGACCCGCTCGACATCATCGACGGCATCACGCTGGATGCGTTAGTCGCCAAGCGCACCACCGGGCTGATGAAGCCGCAGGACGCGCCGAAGATCGAGAAGTCCACCCGCAAGGAATTCCCCGAAGGCATCCCCGCATTCGGCGCGGATGCACTGCGCTTCACCATGGCGGCGCTCGCAGGCCCGGGCCGCGACATCAAGTTCGATCTCGCGCGTGCCGAGGGCTACAAGAACTTCTGCAACAAGCTGTGGAATGCCACGCGCTTCGTATTGATGAACACCGAGGGCTTCACCGCCAACGGCGCGCCGCAGCCCGCGACCGATGCGGAAAAATGGATCCTCTCGCAGCTCGACCGCGCAACGCATGAGGCCGCCGAGCATTTCACCAGCTATCGTTTCGACCTGCTTTCGCAAACCTTGTACGAATTCGCCTGGAACCAATTCTGCGACTGGTTCGTCGAGCTCGCCAAGCCCGCCCTCAACGGCGACGACAAGGCTGCTGCCGACAGCACGCGCCACACGCTGCTGTTCGTGCTGGAGCGCCTGCTGCGCCTGCTGCATCCGCTGATTCCCTTCGTCACCGAGGAACTCTGGCAACAGGTCGCGCTGAAGCTCGGGATCGAGGGCGACACCATCATGATCCAGCCGTATCCGCAGCCGGGCGAGATCGGTGTGGGCAACTACGCGCAGGCCGATGCCGACATCGAGTGGCTGAAGTCGATGGTGTCGGCATTGCGCCGCGTTCGCAGCGAATTGGGCGTGTCGCCATCGAAGCAAGTGCGCCTGCTGGTGCGTGGCGGCGGCGAGATCGAATGCGCACGCTTGGGACGTTTCAACGCCTCGCTCAGGTTCCTCTCGCGCATCGAGTCCATCGACGTGCTGCAGGGTGAACCACCTGCCTCCGCCGCTGCGCGCGTGGGCGAGCTGGACTTGTTCGTGCCGCTGGAAGGCCTGGTGGATCTCGGCGCGGAACGCAGCCGCATCGACAAGGAACTGAAGAAGGTCGAAGCCGAACTCGCCAAGTCCAGGAGCAAGCTCGCCAGCGAGACCTTCGTCGCCAACGCCCCTGCCGCGGTGGTGGAACAGGAACGCGCGCGCCTGGCCGAATGGACCGCGCAGGTCGCCGCGCTCAGCGCGCAGCGCGAACGGCTGGGCTGATCGGGCAGCTCAGTCGAACAATTCCATCGCCATCACGATGGCGTCTTCGCGCCGCCCATCGTGATCGGGATAGTAGCGAGGACGCCGGCCGATCTCGTTGAAGCCTTCGTCGTGATACAGCGCGATGGCGTGCTTGTTGGACGGCCGCACTTCCAGGAACATCCGCTCCGCGCCATGTCCTTTCGCGACCTGGCGCATCGCCCGCAACAGGCGACGGCCCTGCCCGCGTGATTGCAGCTTCGGGTCGATGCACAGGTTGAGCAGATGCGCTTCGCCGGCCTGCACGCTGGCGGCGGCATAGCCGACCAAGCCGACTTCATCCTCCAGCACCCACATCGCGTAACCGGCGCGCAGGCAGTCACGGAAGTTGCCGGGCGTCCATGGAAAGGGATACGCCCGCAGTTCGATTTCCATCACCGCATCGATGTCGGTTTCGCGCATCCGGTGCAGCAGCGGCGCGTCCGGGGTGGGGTTGGCGCTCATGCGCGGTCGCGTAACCCACGCAACATCGGCCACAGCGCGCGTTTCACCGATGCCTCGCGCAGACGCTCAAACCCCGGCAACGAGAGGCCGGCATCAGTGAGAGCATGCGGCGACACCCCGGCCACCTTCGCCAACATCGCGAGCACGCGCGGATCGGGTGGCGGTGGCGGTTCGCTGCCGGGCACGTGCGGCGCCCACAGGGTCAGGCCGAGTTCGACCAGGGCTTCGCGCTGGAGCGCGTCCCAGCTCACTCGGTTTCCGCAGCGCTGCGACGGCGACGCACGACGGCCAGCACCGGACCGGACAAGGCATACAGGCCGAACACGATCAGCAAGGTTTCCGGCGGATACAACGCCAGCGCGATCAACGCGGCGACGACCAGCAGCAGCGTCCAGAACGGCAC
>JACSSF010000171.1 GCA_014879375.1 Lysobacteraceae bacterium | reverse complement strand
GCCCAGCATCAGGTTCTTGATGCGGATGTTGGCGAAGGTGCCGCGCACCATCACGTCGTCGTTGCCGCGACGCGAGCCGTAGCTGTTGAAGTCCGCCTGCTGCACGCCGCGTTCGATCAGGAAGCGGCCCGCGGGCGAATCCTTCTTGATGCTGCCGGCCGGGCTGATGTGATCGGTGGTGATCGAGTCGCCGAACATGCCCATCACGCGCGCACCGTCGATGTCGTCGATCGAACCGACCTCCATCGTCATGCCGTCGAAATAGGGCGGGTTCTTGATGTAGGTCGAGGCCTCGTCCCAGGCGTAGATCTGGCCATCCGGCGATTGCACCTTGGCCCAACGCGAATCGCCCTTGAACACGTCGGCATAGTTCTGCTTGAACAGCTCCGGCCCGACGGTCGCGGCGATGGTGTCGCCGATCTCCT
Source organism: Lysobacteraceae bacterium (assembly GCA_014879375.1). Classification (GTDB taxonomy): domain Bacteria; phylum Pseudomonadota; class Gammaproteobacteria; order Xanthomonadales; family Xanthomonadaceae; genus Solilutibacter. Next base: position 2,946 of record JACSSF010000171.1, on the reverse strand, counting down.
TGTTGCTCGGCCAGATGTCGCGCAGGTACACGTCATTGCCATCCTGGTCCTTGCCCAGCGGCTCGCGGGTCAGGTCGATGTCGACGGTGCCGGCGATCGCGTAGGCGACCACCAGCGGCGGGCTGGCGAGGTAGTTCATCTTCACCTCGGCGTGCACGCGGCCCTCGAAGTTGCGGTTGCCCGACAGCACCGAGGCGACCACGAGGTCGTTCTCGGCGATGCCCTTGCTGACCGCCTGCGGCAGCGGGCCGGAGTTGCCGATGCACGTCGTGCAGCCGTAACCGACGACGAAGAAGCCGAGTTTTTCCAGGTCGTCCAGCACGCCGGCCTTGCGCAGGTAATCGGTGACCACGAGCGAACCCGGCCCGAGCGAGGTCTTCACCCACGGCGCCGCCTTCAGGCCCTTCGCCGCCGCGTTGCGCGCAAGCAGGCCCGCGCCCAGCATCACCGCCGGGTTGGAAGTATTGGTGCAGGAGGTGATCGCCGCGATCACCACCGAGCCATCGGTGAGGTGATGTTCGCCATCCTCCAGCTCGATCTTGGAGATCGGTTTGGCGGCCAGCCGCTGCCCCTGTTCCTGGTCGCCACCTTCGCTGTCGAGCTTGTTGACTGCGCAACCGACCGCGGCGCGGCTGGCGGTGAGCGGGCCGACGTTGTCGTTGAAGTTGGCCTTCATGCCGGACAGCAGCACGCGATCCTGCGGGCGCTTGGGGCCCGCCAGCGACGGCTGCACGTTGCCCATGTCGAGTTCCAGCGTGGCCGAATAGGTGGCGTGCGGGGAGTTCGCGTCGTGCCACAGGCCCTGCGCCTTGGCATAGGCCTCGACCAGCGCGATCTGCTCGTCGCTGCGGCCGGACAGGCGCATGTAATTGAGCGCCTCGGCATCGACCGGGAAAATGCCGCAGGTCGCGCCGTATTCGGGCGCCATGTTGGCGATGGTGGCGCGATCGGCCAGCGGCAGGTGCTGCAGGCCGTCGCCGAAGAACTCGACGAACTTGCCGACCACGCCGTGCTTGCGCAGCATCTCGGTGACGGTGAGCACGAGGTCGGTCGCGGTCGCGCCTTCCGGCAGCTTGCCGATCAACTTGAAGCCGACGACCTGCGGGATCAGCATCGAGGACGGCTGGCCCAGCATCGCGGCCTCGGCCTCGATACCGCCCACGCCCCAGCCGAGCACGCCGATGCCGTTGATCATGGTGGTGTGGCTGTCGGTGCCGTACACGGTGTCCGGAAACGCCATCAAGTTGCCGTCGATGTCGCGCTCGACCACCACGCGGGCCAGATGCTCCAGGTTGACCTGATGCACGATGCCGGTCGCCGGCGGCACGACTTTGAAATTGTCGAATGCCTTCTGACCCCAGCGCAGGAAGCTGTAACGCTCCTTGTTGCGATCGAATTCGATCTGCGCATTGAGGTCCAGCGCCTCGGGACGACCAAACACGTCCACCTGCACGGAGTGGTCGATGACGAGCTCGGACGGAATCTGCGGGTTGATCTGGTCGGCCTGGCCGCCCAGCTTCACCACCGCATCGCGCATCGCCGCCAGATCGACCACGCAGGGCACGCCGGTGAAATCCTGCAGCACCACGCGCGCCGGCATGAAGGCGATTTCGGTGTCGGGCTCCTTGGTGGCTTCCCACTTCGCCACCGCCTCGATGTGCTCGGGGCCGACGGTCTGGCCACCGTCCTCGTGCCGGAGCAGGTTCTCCAGCAGGATCTTCATCGAATACGGCAGGCGCGCGATGTCGAATTTCTGCCCAAGCTTGGGCAGGCTGAAGTAGTGGTATGTCTTGCCGTTGACCTGGAGCTGGTCGCGGGTGGCGAAGGAATCTTGCATCTGTGGCTTCCCGAGTTGAGCTAAGCCCAACATTATCGCGACTGCCCCATTCACGCCATGTGACGCGGCGTTGCGACCATGGCCGCAGCCCTTGAAATTCAAGGCATTAGCACAGCCTCGCGGTTGCCTGATAGGCGTATTCAGGCGAAAATACCGTGCTTGGCCGCATGGCGGCCGCAGTGCCACCCCGATCTTCCACCCCGATGCCACGGCTGGCCCAGTGGGCCCATGTCGCGACATCCCGACAGGACACCCGCATGCTCGCCAGCTATCGCCAACACGTCGCCGAACGCGCCGCCCTCGGTATCCCGCCGCTGCCGCTCACCGCGCAGCAGACCGCCGAAGTGATCGAGCTGATCAAGCAGCCGCCGGCAGGCGAGGGTGAGTTCCTGGTGGATCTCATCACCCACCGCGTCCCGGCCGGCGTGGACGATGCGGCGAAGGTGAAGGCCTCGTATCTGGCGGCGGTCGCCTTCGGCAAGGAGTCGACCCCACTGATCTCGCGCCAGCGCGCGGTGGAACTGCTTGGCACGATGTTGGGCGGATACAACATCCACCCGTTGATCGAATTGCTGGACGATGCCGAACTCGGCAAGGCCGCCGCGAATGCGCTCAAGCACACGTTGCTGGTGTTCGATGCCTTCCACGACGTCAAGACCCGCGCCGATGCCGGCAACGCGAACGCGCAGGCCGTGCTGCAGAGCTGGGCCGATGCCGAGTGGTTCACCAGCAAGCCGGAAGTACCGGAGTCGCTGACCATCACCGTGTTCAAGGTGCCGGGCGAAACCAATACCGATGACCTGTCGCCCGCGCCCGACGCGACCACGCGCCCGGACATCCCGATGCACGCGCTGGCGATGCTGAAGAACAAGCGCGATTACGCGCCGTTCGTGCCGGAGGAAGATGGCAAGCGCGGCCCGATCCAGTTGATCCGGGACTTGAAGGAGAAGGGGCACCTGGTCGCCTATGTGGGCGATGTCGTCGGTACCGGCTCCAGCCGCAAGTCCGCGACCAACAGCGTCTTGTGGTGGACGGGCGAGGACATCCCCTTCATCCCCAACAAGCGCTTCGGCGGCGTGTGCCTCGGCAGCAAGATCGCGCCGATCTTC
>JACSSF010000085.1 GCA_014879375.1 Lysobacteraceae bacterium | reverse complement strand
AGCTCAGTTGGTAGAGCGCAACCTTGCCAAGGTTGAGGTCGAGGGTTCGAGCCCCTTTTCCCGCTCCAGGTTCTGAAAAGCCCCGGTTTTCCCGGGGTTTTTCGTTTTACGAACCCAAGGGTTTGTGGAACAATGTCTTCGATGGCCGGATGGCAGAGTGGTTATGCAGCGGATTGCAAATCCGTGTACGCCGGTTCGATTCCGACTTCGGCCTCCATCGATGCAAAGAGCCCCGGGTTTTCCGGGGTTTTTTGTGTGCGGACGACAAGGGCGCGCTTCCTGCCCACCGGCGTGCATGCGATGATGCCGTCCATGCCCGGATGGCGAAACTGGTAGACGCAAGGGACTTAAAATCCCTCATCCGCAAGGATATGTCGGTTCGATCCCGACTCCGGGCACGCCCTTCACCCAAGGCAGTGGACCCTATCCGGATGTCGCGATACCTGTTGTATTTCGCCAGCCTTGCAGGCTTTCTCTTCGCCTTGGTGATGACGGCAAGCGGCCACCCTCATTGGTGGTGGTTGCTAATCCCGGCCGCTGGATTGTCCGCGCTCGGCACCTGGGACTTGCTGCAACGCAAGACCACGCTGCGGCGCAATTACCCGATCCTCGCCCACTTCCGCTACGGGCTGGAATCGGTGGGGCCGGAAATCCGCCAGTACTTCATCGAGCGCGATACCGAGGAAGTGCCGTATTCGCGCGAACAACGCGCGCTGGTCTATCAGCGTGCGAAATCGGTCAGTGACGTGGTGCCCTTCGGCACCGAGCTCGATGTCTATGGTGATCGCTACGAATGGATCAACCACTCCATCATGCCGGCGCCTCACGTCGATACCGATTACCGCATGGTCATCGGGCCAAATTGCGCGCAGCCTTATGAAGCCAGCGTGCTCAACATCTCGGCGATGAGCTTTGGCGCGCTCTCGCCCAACGCGGTGCGCGCGCTGAACCTGGGCGCCAAGCGCGGCGGCTTCGCGCACGACACCGGCGAGGGCTCGATATCGCGCTACCACCGCGAATACGGCGGTGATCTGATCTGGGAAATCGGTTCCGGCTACTTCGGCTGCCGCAACGACGATGGCACGTTCAACGCCGAGCACTTCGCCAGTAACGCCAGCGACCCACAAGTGAAGATGGTGGAGCTCAAGCTCTCGCAGGGCGCCAAGCCCGGGCATGGCGGGATGTTGCCCGCGGCCAAGGTGACGCGCGAGATCAGCGAGGCGCGCGGCGTGCCGATGGGGCAGGACTGCATCTCGCCGGCGCGCCACACGGTGTTCCACACGCCGGTGGAATTGCTGCAATTCGTGGCGAAGATGCGCGAGCTCTCCGGCGGCAAGCCGGCCGGGTTCAAGCTGGCGCTGGGGCATCCGTGGGAATGGTTCGGCATCGCCAAGGCAATGCATGAAACCGGGTTGCTGCCGGATTTCATCGTCGTCGATGGCGCCGAAGGTGGTACCGGCGCCGCGCCATCGGAATTCATCAACCACGTCGGCATTCCGATGCACGAAGGGCTACAACTGGTCCACAACACGTTGATTGGCCTGGGCATCCGTGACCAGGTCCGCATCGGCGCCGCAGGCCGCATCACCAGCGCTTTCGATGTCGCCCGGACCATGGCGCTGGGCGCGGATTGGTGCAATGCCGCACGCGGTTTCATGTTCTCGCTGGGCTGCATCCAGGCGCAGAGCTGCCACAACGACAAGTGCCCGACCGGCATCACCACGCAGAACCCGGACCGCTGGCGCAAGCTGGATGTCGAGGACAAGGCGATGCGCGTGCAGGCTTTCCAGAGCAACACGCTCAAGGCGCTGCATGACCTGCTGTGCGCGGCGGGCCTGATGCATCCGCAGGAACTCGGGCCCGAGCACATCCTGCGCCGGGTATCACCGACCGAGATCCGTTCCTACAGCGCCTTGTTCACTCGCCTGAGGCCGGGCGAGCTGCTGGGTGAGACCTCGTTGCGGCATGCGGTGTTTGCCGAGTACTGGCACAGCGCGCGCAGCGACAGCTTCGCGCCGCCGCCGCTGGTCGCGGCGATGCGGCAGAGCAAGTCGATCTAGTCAGAGCAGTTCGAGCACGCGCTCGGGCGGCCGGCCGATCACCGCGCGATCGCCGTGCTCGAAGATCGGGCGCTCGATCAGGATGGGATGCGCGACCATCGCATCGATCAACGCCTGGTCATCGAGCGAAGCATCTTCCAGCCCCAGTTCCGCATACACGGCTTCGCCGGTGCGCATCAACGCGCGCGGTGCGATGCCGAGCTTGCCCAGCAGCACGCGCAACGTGGCCGCATCGGGCGGGTTGTCGATGTAGGCGATCAGCTCCGGCGACAGGCCGCGCTCGCGCAGCAATTCCAGCGCCTGCCGGGACTTGGAGCATCGGGGATTGTGGTAGTAGCGCATCGCAAACTCCTGGGTGCGGCCTTGGCCGGATGACGCGCACGAAAAAGCCGGCGCGGGGCCGGCTTTTCGCGAATCTGGTGGGCAGTACAGGGATCGAACCTGTGACCCTTGCCGTGTGAAGGCAATGCTCTACCGCTGAGCTAACTGCCCCGAAGGGCTGCAAATTATAGGCAGGGCCCCGGTTTTTGCCAAGCATCGGCGGGAATCATTCGGCCGGGCCCAGTTTCTCGGCCAGCACACGGCGGATTTCGGCCTCGATCGGGCCCTTCATCGCGGCCAGCAGGAAGCCCAGTTTCGCGGTGACGTGCACGTCCTTGTCATCCAGCGCGATGCGGCCTTGCACGCCGCTGCGTTCGAAGCTGAGCGCATCGTCCACCCACTGGTAATCGACGCCAAATCGCTCCGACAACTTGCGCGCGATCTCCTCGACGGTGGCGCGTGCCTGCGTCAGGCCCAGATGGTTGGGATAACGGATATCGATGTCGGACATGCAGTTTTTCATGGAAACGGGAGGCGCGATTGTGCCAGTGATTCCGTGAACGCCGTCGCATGTGCAAGAATCGCCCTCCGTGAATACCGTGCCCACCAGCCAACCGATCCTGCGTTTCCCCGGGCACGAGCACCCGGACCTGCCGTTGCAGCCGGGCATGAACGGTTTGTGCCGTGATCCGGACCTGGATCGTGCGCTGATGCTGACCCCGGGCGGCGGCAGCTCGCTGATCGAATTCTTCAGCGATGCACGCGGCCTGTGGCTGCATGTCGCCCATGGCGTGCGCGGCGTGCACGTCAATGGCCGGCCGGTGCAGAGCCTCTCGCACCTGCACGTGGGCGACACCATCCACTGCGAAGGCGTGGAGATGCAGCTGGCCGATCCGCAGCCGCGCCAGGCCAAATCATTGCAAGAGGGCGAGCCTCGTCCATCGCGATGGCTGCTGCGCGGGCATGGCGGCGGCGTGCACGGGCTTGCCGTCGCGCTGGAGCAACCGCTGCGCATCGGCGGCGAAGGCGGCCTGCGCGTGGAAGGCACGACCCGGAGCCTGGGCGAAGTGGTGCCGATGGGGGAGAACGCGGTCTATCTGCGCCTGCACGAAGACAGCGACGGCTGTCGGCTCAACGGGTGGAAGGCGGTCGACGGCTGGCTTGTACCGGGGGATCAGCTGCAGCTGGCATCGGGAAGCCGTTATCTCGTTGAATCGCCCGGCGACGAGCCGCCGCCGTTGCCCGTCGAGCGGCCACGCGATGAAACACGCCCGTCGCCGACCGGCAAAGGCCGCGGCCTGCGCCTGCCGTGGTTGTTGATCGCGGCGATCGCGAGCGGCCTGATCCTCGCGGCGTTGCTCTGGTTCGGAGTGAAGTAAGCCGCGACGCTTGCCTCCCGCGGCTGCCTGTGTTGCGATGCGGCATCCCCTGTCTGAATCGCCCCGATGTCGCATCGCGTGTTCAATTTCAGCGCCGGACCGGCCACCTTGCCGGAGCCCGTGTTGCGCCAGGCCCAGGCGGAACTGCTGGATTGGCAGGGTCTGGGCGCTTCGGTCGCCGAGATCAGCCATCGCAGCGCGCCCTTCATCGACCTGGCCGCCCGCGCCGAGGCCGACCTGCGCCAGCTGTTGTCGGTGCCGGACGATTACGCGGTGCTGTTCTTGCAGGGCGGTGCCACGCTGCAACAGGCACTCATCCCGCTCAATTTCGCCGCGCCGGGACAGGTGGCGGATTACCTGATCACCGGCCATTGGGGCCAGACCGCGCTCAGGCAGGCGCGGCCGTACGTGGACGCCCGCGTCGTCGCCAGTGGCGAGGCGAGTGGCTACCGCGATGTCCCGCCGCGCAGCGAATGGCGATTGTCGGCGGATGCGGCCTACCTGCACGTCACCGCCAACGAGACCATCCACGGCGTCGAATTGCGCGGGCGCATCACCACGGACGCGCCGGTGTTTGCCGATTTCAGCTCCAGCATCGCCTCCGAGCCCATCGACGTGCGTGACTACGGCCTGATCTATGCAGGCGCGCAGAAGAACCTCGGGCCCGCGGGTATCGCGGTGGTGATCGTGCGCCGTGATTTGCTGGATCGCGCGGGCCATCCACGCGCCGACATCCTGAGCTATGCCTCGCACGCGGCGCGCGACTCGATGCTCAACACGCCGCCGACCTTCAACTGGTACCTGCTCGGCCTGTGCCTGCGCTGGATGCTGGACGAGGGCGGCGCGGCAGCCTTTGGTCGCCGCAACGCCGTGCGCGCATCGCGCCTGTACGCGGCGATCGACGGCAGCGACGGGTTCTATCGCAATGAGGTTGCGCCACCGGTGCGATCGCGCATGAACGTGCCGTTCTTTCTGCGCAACGACGCGTTGGACGCCGAATTCCTGCATCAGGCAGGCGAGCGTGGCCTGATCGGCCTGAAGGGACACAAGGTGGTGGGCGGGATGCGCGCCTCGCTCTACAACGCCTTGCCGGATGCTGCGGTCGAGGCGCTCATCGATTTCATGCAGGAGTTCGCACGGCGCCATGGCTGAGAAGAAACCCGTCCGCAAATCGGCGAAGCAAACGGCGATCAGGAAAGTGGCTGCGAAGAAGACCGCAGCGAAAAAGGCCGCCCAGCCAGATAAGACCAAGTCACCTAAGACCAAGTCACCCGTGGATCTTGCTGCGGTCCGCAGCGAGATCGACGGCATCGACCGCCGGATCGAGGCATTGATCTCCGAACGCGCACGGTGGGCGCAACAGGTCGGACGCGCCAAGGGCAAGCTGGCAGCCGCGGTTGATTACTACCGCCCCGAACGCGAGGCGCAGGTGCTGCGCCAGGTGGTGGATCGCAATGACGGGCCGCTCGCCAACGAAGTGCTGGTGCGCCTGTTCCGCGAAATCATGTCGGCCTGCCTCGCCCAGCAGGAACCGCTGCGCATCGGGTTCCTCGGGCCCGAGGGCACGTTCTCGCAGCAGGCCGTGTACAAGCACTTTGGCCATTCCGCCAAGGCGTTGCCGCTGGCAAGCGTGGAGGAAGTGTTCGACGAAGTCGCGGCCGGTCACGCCGATTTTGGCGTGGTGCCGGTGGAGAATTCGGGGCAGGGCACCATCCAGTCGACGCTCGACATGTTCCTGTCCTCGCCGCTGATGATCTGCGGCGAGGTGGAGCTGCGCGTGCATCAATATCTGTTGTCGCGCACCGGCCGTATCGAGGACATCGAACGCGTGTATTCGCACGCGCTGTCACTGGCGCAATGCCGCGGCTGGTTGCGCCAGCATTTGCCCGATGTCGAGAAACAGGCGGTGGTCAGCAACGCCGAGGCGGCGCGCCGCGCCCGCAATGCCGACGATGCGGCGGCGATCGCCGGCAAGAATGCCGGCCATGTGTACGGCCTCAAGGTGGTTGCCGGCCCGATCGAGGATCGCCCCGACAACACCACGCGCTTCCTGGTGATCGGCCGCGAGTTGTTCCCGCCCTCGGGCCATGACCGCACCTCGTTGCTGGTGACGGTGCAGGACACGCCAGGCGCGCTGTACAAAGTACTTGAACCGCTGGCGCGACACGGCGTGAGCATGAATCGCATCGAGTCGCGTCCCGCCCATGGCCGCTTGTGGGAATACGCATTCTTCATCGATGTCGAAGGCCATGCCGAGGAGGCACCGCTTGCCACCGCACTGGCCGAAATGAAGGCCAGCGGCCAACAGGTGCGTTTGCTGGGCGCTTACCCGGTGGCGATCCCGTGACTGCCGTGGATTTCGATGCGTTGGCGCAGACAGGTATCCGCAGCCTCCGCGCCTACGATCCCGGCCATGATCTGGTCGCGTTGCGTCGGGAGGCCGAGGGCCTGCTCACCGAACTCGGCTCGAACGAGAACAGTCACGGCCCGTCGCCCAAGGCCATCGCGGCGGCGCGCGGCGCACTGGATGAGGCGTTCCGCTATCCCGATCCGCTGGGCGGCGACCTGAAGCGCGCACTGGCCGAAAAATATCGCTTGGCGACGTCCAACATCCTGCTGGGTAATGGTTCGCATGAATTATTGATGCAGTTCGCGCAGGTTTTTGCCGGCCCGGGTGTTGAAGTCGTGGCATCGCGTCATGGTTTCGCGGTGTATGCGCTGGCAGCGCAGGCGGCAGGCGCCAGCTTGGTACTCGCCGACAGCTTGCCGCGCGATGCCGCGATGCCGCTCGGTCACGATCTGACGGCGATGGCGGCGGCGATCACCGAGCGCACCCGGCTGATCTACATCGCCAACCCCAACAACCCGACCGGCACCTGGTTCGATGCTGCTGCGTTCGACGCGTTCATCCAGCGTGTGCCGGACAACGTGATTGTGGTGGTAGACGAGGCGTATGCGGAATACGTCGATGCGCCGGAATGGCGCAGCGCCTTCGATTGGTTGGCGGCATATCCCAACCTGATCGTCACCTGCACCTTCAGCAAGGCCCATGCACTGGCCGGATTGCGCGTGGGTTATGCGCTTGGCCACGTGGATGCGATCGCGGTGATGGAGCGCGTACGCGAGAGCTTCAACGTCAACGGGCCCGGCCTTGCGGCTGCCGTGGCCTCGTTGGCGGATGCATCGCACTTGCGCGAAAGCGTGGACGCCACCCGTCGCGAGCGCGATGCACTGCGCGATGCGCTCGCCAGGCGCGGCTGGAAGGTCTGGCCGTCACAGACCAATTTTTTGCTGGTCGAATTTGGTGCCGAAACGGCCGATGTTGAACGGCGACTGTTGGCGCAGGGCGTCGTGTTGCGGCCGATGGGCGGTTACGGCTTGCCGCAATGCTTGCGCATCACCGTCGGCACATCCATCGAGAATGCGCGCCTGTTGGCAGCGCTGGACGCCATCACGGGGCCAGCCGGTGGCTGACTGGATCGCCCATGCGGCCGATCCGGTGCGTGGACGCATCCACGTGCCCGGCGACAAGTCGGTCTCGCATCGCGCGATCATGCTGGCGTCGATCGCCGATGGCGTGTCCCGCATCGACGGCTTCCTGGAAGGCGAGGACACGCGCGCCACCGCGCGCATCTTCGGCCAGTTGGGCGTGCGCATCGAAGCGCCATCGGATGGAACGCGGATCGTCCACGGCGTGGGCATCGATGGCTTGCAGGCGCCGGACAATGCCCTTGATTGCGGCAATTCCGGCACCGCGATGCGACTGCTGTCCGGCTTGCTGGCAGCGCAATTCTTCGCCTCGACGCTGGTGGGCGATGGCTCACTGTCCAGGCGCCCGATGCGCCGGGTCACCGACCCGCTGCGTTTGATGGGCGCACTAATTGACACCGATGCCGATGGCACGCCGCCACTGCACATCAGCCCGGCGGCATCGCTCGAGGGCATCGATTACGGCAGTCCGGTGGCAAGCGCGCAGGTGAAATCCGCGGTATTGCTGGCCGGCCTGCGGGCGCGAGGCATGACGTCCGTCACCGAGCCGCACCCAACGCGCGACTACACCGAGCGCATGCTGCGCGCGTTCGGCATCGACATCGATTACGGGCCCGGCTTTGCACGCCTAATCGGTGGCCAGCGCCTGCGAGCGACGGCCGTGCTGGTGCCGGGGGATTTCTCTTCCGCGGCATTCCCGATCGTCGCGGCGACACTGGTGCCGGATTCGGCGTTGGTGATCGAGAACGTCGGCATCGATCCACGACGCACCGGCCTGATCGAAGCCCTGCGCCTGATGGGCGCGCGCATCGACGTCCAGGACGTGCGTTCGGGGCCGACTGGCGACATCGCGACCCTCGTTGTCAGCCACGCGCCTCTGCGCGGCATCGATGTCCCGGCGACGCTGGTGCCCGACATGATCGACGAATTTCCGGTGTTGTTTGCGGCGGCCGCCTGCGCCGAAGGAGTCACCCGCGTGCGGGGCGCGGCGGAGTTGCGGGTCAAGGAATCCGATCGCATCACCGCGATGGCGGAGGGCTTGCGCGGACTCGGCGTCACCGTGCACGAGACCGAGGACGGCGCGGACATCATCGGTGGCGTGGTGCAGGGGGGCGACGTGGACAGCCTGGGCGACCATCGCATCGCGATGGCATTCGCGGTGCTGGCGCAGCGGGCAGGCGGCGCGGTGCGAATCCGTGACATCGACAACGTCGCCACTTCATACCCCGGTTTCGATGCGCAGATGCGCGGTCTGGGCCTGGGTCTGGAAGCAATCGACTAGGCGCTTATTGCAGGACTGCTAGGGCGTGACAAGGATCGTCGTGGTCACGGCCGGCATCGCGCTTTTCGTGGCCCGTTTTGCAGGGGCGCCGTTGGCGTGGCCCCTCAGTTGTTCACGGTGAACTTGATCGGCACGGTCACGCGGCCTGCCGTGGGCTGGCCGTTGGCCATCGCCGGGCTGAAACGCCAGCGACGCACCGCATCCATCGCCGCGCGATCCAGCTCGCGGCTGCCGCTGCCGGAGGCAAGCGACACCGAGGTCGGCACGCCATCCGCACCGACCTCGACCTGCACCTGCACCGTGCCTTCGATGCCCGAACGCAAGGCGTTGCGCGGGTAGCGTGGCGCGGGCTGATTGGTCGGTACCGGCGCGGAAGTGGCGGCGCTGCGCGAAGGTGCAGCCGCAGCGGGGGTGCGCGTGGGCGCACTCGGCTTGGCGGCAGGGGTGGGCGCGCGACGCGGTTGTTCGATGATCCGTGGCTGCGCGCGGTCTTCGCCAACATCGGCCATGCCGGGCAGGAGGCTGCCATCGCCGGCCGCGCCGGCGGGCAGCGGCGCAGGCAGGGGCTCGAACACCTGCACCTGGCCGTTTTCATCGACCGTCCCATCGCCCGGCCCTGCACTGAAGAAAGGCTGCTGCCCGCGCTGGGTCATCATCAGGATCAGGAACATCAGCAGCCCCAGCGCCATCGCGGCCAGCACGATCCAGAGCAGGCGCCGCTTGGGCAGCGGGGCGCGTGCGGGGGGCTGGGGCGGCGTCACGCTGCTGTTCATCGCGTCGGTCATGATGGGCGAGGTCGGGAACCAAGCCTGATTCTGGCATCCACCTCGTGAGCATTCCGCTAAACGCGCAATGCGATAATGTGCGCTGGCCTACATGATTCGAACCCCGCATGCTGGATCCGCAACTGCTACGAAATGCCCCTGAAACCGCCCGCGATGAACTCGCGCGCCGCGGCTTAGTGCTCGACATCGACACCCTTGGCGCGCTGGAGGCCGAGCGCAAATCGCTGCAGGTGCGCACCCAGGAGCTGCAGAACCTGCGCAACACGCGCAGCAAGGCGATCGGCATGGCCAAGGCGAAGGGAGAGGATGTCGCCCCGTTGCTGGCCGAAGTCGCCGGCCTTGGCGATGAATTGAAGGCGAGCGAAGTGCGTCTGGATGCGATCAAGGCCGAGCTCGACGCCATCGCGCTCGGTCTGCCGAACATCCCTGACGATTCGGTACCGAACGGCAAGGACGAAGCCGACAACGTCGAGGTCTCGCGCTGGGGCACGCCGCGCACGTTCGATTTCGAGGTCAAGGACCACGTCGCGCTGGGCGAGCACAAGGGCTGGCTGGATGGCGAGACCGCAGCCAAATTGTCCGGTGCGCGCTTCACCGTGCTGCGCGGTGAACTGGCGCGCCTGCATCGCGCGCTGGCGCAATTCATGCTGGACCTGCACACCGACGAGCACGGCTACCAGGAGACCAACGTGCCGCTGCTGGTGAACGCGGATTCGATGCGCGGCACCGGGCAGTTGCCGAAGTTCGAGGACGACCTGTTCTCGACCGTGGTGGGCGAGGGCGAGGCGGCCTCCAAGCGCTACCTCATCCCGACCAGCGAAGTGCCGCTGACCAATATCGTGCGTGACGAGATCGTCGATGCCGATGCGTTGCCGATGCGCATGACCGCGCATTCGATGTGCTTCCGCGCCGAGGCCGGCAGCCACGGCCGCGACACCCGCGGGATGATCCGCCAGCACCAGTTCGAGAAGGTCGAGCTGGTCAGCATCGCCAAGCCGGACGAGTCCGATGCCGAGCACGAGCGCATGACGCGCAGCGCGGAAACGGTGCTGGAGAAGCTGGGCCTGCCGTATCGCAAGGTGCTGCTGTGCACCGGCGACATGGGCTTCTCGGCGCGCAAGACCTACGACCTGGAGGTCTGGTTGCCCTCGCAGGGCACGTATCGCGAGATTTCCTCGTGCTCCAACTGCGGCGACTTCCAGGCGCGGCGGATGCAGGCGCGTTGGCGCAACCCGGCCAGCGGCAAGCCGGAGCTGGTGCATACCTTGAACGGATCGGGCGTGGCGGTGGGGCGCGCGCTGATCGCGGTGATGGAGAATGGGCAGAACGCCGACGGCAGCATCGACGTGCCGGCCGTGTTGCAGCCGTACATGGGCGGCGCGAAGCGAATCGACTGATGCCTCAGGGGAGGGCGATGCAGGATCTCAACGACCTCTACTATTTTTCCGCCGTGGTCGAACACGGCGGCTATGCGGCAGCGGAGCGTGCGCTCGGCATCCCCAAGTCGCGCCTGTCGCGGCGCATTGCACAGCTGGAGAACGACCTCGGTGTGCGCCTGTTGCAGCGTTCCACCCGCCGTTTTGCCGTCACCGACATCGGTCACAGCGTGTTCCGCCATGCGCAGGCGATGCTGGCTTCGGCGCAAGCAGCGCGCGACACGGTGGATCGCGTCTCGTCGTCGCCGCGTGGCCTGGTCCGGGTCAGCATGCCCGTGACCATCGCGCAGGAAGTGATGCCGAAGGTGTTGCCCTCGTTCCTTGAGCGATATCCGGATGTGCGCGTGCAGGTCCACGTCAGCAACCGGCGCATTGATCTCATCAACGAAGGCTTCGACATCGCCCTGCGCGTGCGCGCGAAGCTGGACGAAGACGGCAACCTGGTGCTGCGCGGCTTTGGCGAATCACGCGAATTGCTGCTCGCCAGCCCCGGTTATCTTGACCGCCGCGGTCGGCCGGAGACGCCTGCCGAGCTGAAGGACCACGCGATCCTGATGGTGAACGAGGACGAATTCCACCAGCGTTGGGAGCTGCATGGTCCCCATGGTGCGGTGGAGAACGTCGAACTGCGGCCGCGCATGGTCGGCTTCGACTTTCCCTTGCTCAAGCGCCTCGCGATGAGCCACATCGGGATCACCATGTTGCCCGAAATGGTCTGCGCCGAAGCCGTGCGCAATGGCGACCTAGAAGTCGTGTTGCCCGACTGGCATTTGTCGCAGGGGATCGTGCACGCGGTGTTTGCCTCGCGCCGCGGGATGCTGCCGGCGGTGCGCGTGTTCATCGATCACCTGGCCGAGAACGTGCCGATCGCGTTGCGCTCGCTGCGGATTGTTCAGGCCGCGCAGCCCGGCATGTCAGAATAGGCACCCGCAACACGGAGAGATGGCCGAGCGGTTTAAGGCACCGGTCTTGAAAACCGGCGAAGGGTCAAACCTTCCGTGGGTTCGAATCCCACTCTCTCCGCCAAATACAATCCTAAGATGCTGAAAAATAAAGGTTATCTATAAATTTCGGCAATCGACCCATGTTCATACCCATGCTGCGCCCCGCGTGCCGCGTAGCCCGCGATGACAGGCACAGAGGCGGCGGTGCGGGACGGGTCAATCGTTGCCAATGCGAGCCCTGGTAGACGTAGGCCCGGCTCGCACTTGCACGTCAGAATTCGCTGCGTTGTTCGATGGCGCGTTCGGCCATCATGAAGCCGGTCTGCAGCTGCAGCCGGGCGGCGTCGATCCATTGCTGGGGATTGGCCTGATCAACCGCGGCCATGCCGTCCAGGTCGCCCAGCGTCGAAAGGTGATGGCATTGACGGTCAAAGTAGTCCTGCACGTCGACGAGCAGTTCGCTCGCCGCTCTGCGCGCGGCTTCCAGCTGCTGACGGATCCCCTGAATCGTTGAATCGGCGCTCATGATGTCCCCTCGTTTGGGCCTGCGACGGTGCAGGCGGGGCGATCATTGCCGGCGATTTCGGCGGTGCGCAAGTGCCCTAGGCAGGGATGTTCAGAATGCGGGAAAGCACTCAAAAATAAGTCACTTGAATCACTTTCGCGGCATCACTGCCTCACGGGTACGCTTCCACGAATCGGCCCCGCTCACGCGCGGCGTTGCGCCGGTCGATATGCGCGGCCACGCGGCGCGCCAGCGCCTCGCCATCTTCGCCCGGCTGCTGCGTGACGTGAATCGTCGTGTTGTTCGTGCGGGATGCCGTGCGGCCGCCCCGTGCCGTCGCCATCGGCGGGATCGCCGGCGGCGCGCGCCTGGCCACCGGCGGCACCGCGGCGGCACCGCTTCCAGGCGTCAGGTTGCGGGCCACGTTGCCGATGCCTGCCAATAGCTTCGCCATGACGCCGATGCGCTCGTGGATCCACGTCACGATCGGGCCGACGATGGCCTTCACCTGCGACCACGCGCTGACGAACGCCGTCCGCAGCATGCCGGCGACGGTGCCGATCGCCGAACCAATGGCGACCACGCCCTTAACCAGCCAGGTCACGACCTTGATCGCAGCGACGACGTTCGTCGTCAGCACCCGCCCGAACGTCGCGCCCGCGCCGCCGGCCGCCTTCAGCTGCTCCGACGTCATGTTCACTGGCGTCAGCAGGCGCATGAACCAATTCCAGACCGACGACACGGCGCCGCCGATGGCCGTCCACAGCGGACGAAGCGGCGCCGCAGCGGCGACCAGCTCACGGAATGCGCTGCCCACCGCCGCGCCGATGCCGCCGAACATGCCATGCAGGAACGCGCCGATCGGCTGCCAGTATTTCCGCACCACCAGCGCCGCGACCGTCAGGCCCGCGACGATAGCCGCGATGGGGCCGCCGCCGATGCCGGCGATGACCGCGCCGACGGTGCGCAGCGCGCCACCCAGGCGCAGCAAGCCCGGCCCGGCCTTGCCCAACGCCTTGATCGCGCCCTCGGCACGGAAGCGCGCGAAGAACCCCTGCACGGCCAGCACGGGCGCCTTAACCGCGGTGAAGGCATAGGCGACGGCCAAGCCAGCCAGCCGCAGGGTCGACAGCGCCAGCGCCGCGCCGACCACGCCCCGGATCATGCCGGGATTCGCCGCAGCGAACTTCGCGAACGCCGACACCATCGGGCCGGCGACTTCCATCGTTCGCTGGATCGCCGGCAGCAGGGCGTTGCCGATGGCAATGGCCGCTTCACCGATCCGGTTTTTCATGACCTGCCACTGCGCCGTGGTGGTCTGCATCCGCGCCTGGAATTCCTTCGACATGCTCCCGCGGTTCGCGGCGCCGTTCGCCAGTTCCAGCTGCTTGCGGTATTCGTCGACGCCGTTCGCCAGCTTGGCGATCGCGCCGCCCCAATCCTTGCCGAACAGCCGCGTCACGGCTTCCATCTGTTGTTCCTGCGGCAGACGCTTGATCCGCGACAACACGTCCAGGATGGTGCCCTGCGTGTCCTTGATCATGCCGGTCTGCAGCTGCTGGGCCGTCATGCCGATCATTTCGACGCCGACCTGGAAACGCTTCGGGTTCATCTTGGCGATCTGCAGCTGGCGCAGCATGCCCGACGCCGCCGTGTCCGCGCGATCGGCCGATTCGCCCAAGGTCAGGAAGGTGGACGCCAGTGCAGCCGCGTTCTTCGCCGACAGGCCCATCGTCGACGCCGCGCCGGCCAGGTCGCCCTGCATCACGCGGATGATGTCGGAACCCTTCGAAATCGCGTTATCGTCCAGATAGTTGATCGCGTCGCCCAGCTCACCGATCGCGGGGATCGGGATGCGGAAAATCTTCGCGACCTTGCCCATGCTGTCGGCGATCTCGCCGGGTTCAATTTCGAACGCCGTCGCCATCTTGGCCGTGTCGCGCACGAATCCCGTCAGCTCATCGCGGACGATGCCCATGCGCGCGCCGGCCGTGACCATGTCGGCGATCTGATTCGTCGGCAGCGGCAGTTCGCGACCCAGCCCCTGAATCTCGCGCCGCATCGCGTAATAAACGGCGGTCAGCTTGCCGCCCTTGTCGCGCGCGCCCTCCACCTGTTTCGCCACGCCCAGCATCGCGTCTTCGAACGCGACCGCCTGGCGTACCGGGAAGAACACGGCCGCGCCGATGGCGCCGACCGTCGCGGCCGCGCCGCGCACCTTGCCGCCCAGCTCGGCGCGTCGCGCGTTGTTCGCCTCGATTCGCGCCTGCACATTCGCCAGCCGTTCCTGCGCACGTCGCAGCGTGTCGACGTTCTTGGCCGCCGCCGCATACTGCGCACGCAGCCCGTCAACGTTGCGCCCCATCTTGCCGAACGTGTCGATTCCACGGGCCAGCAGGCGCTGGCGGCGCTCGACGTCGGCGATGGCCGTGCCGATGCGCTTCAGTCCGCCCTCGGTGCCGGACAGCGCCGACTTGAACGCCGACGACATGGCGCCGCCGATGACGATATTGGTCTTGATCGACTTGGTAGCCATCGGCGGCCCTTGTTATCGCAGCTGCGGCAGGATCGGCGCCGCGGAATCCAGATGCCGGAGGCGCTTGCGCGGATCCGGCTTGGGGAGCTTGGGGAGCTTGATGCGCTTGCGCACCGGCATCACGCGCTTCACTTTCATCGTTCGCGGACCTGGCGACGGAGTTCGCTCGGGTCGTCGACGGTGCCCGACGCCGGAATCGAATCCAGGTCAATACCTTCCAGTTCGGCGTCCGTCAGCGCGACGGCCTTGCGACGATGTACCAGGTCGGCAGCTTCGTGCGGAGACACGCAGACGATCATGCCGTCGCGCGTGACGCCATTCGGTGCTGCCGGGAAGATGACCGTGCCGGTCATGCGGACGTAGCGGTGAGGAATTTCCAGTTCGATGGTGTGCTTTTTCATGCGGCTCAGTAGTTGGGAAAGAGTTTGTCGGGTTCGTGTCGCCAATCCATCCACTTCGGCTCTTCTGCGGATTTTTCGGGAGTGAGGTGTTCTTTCAGCCGCGATTCCAGATAGCGCACGCCGCGGCGAACCTCGGCGTCGGTCAGCTCGGGGAATCGGTCGCGCAGCCGCTTTTCGGCGCGCTCGCGGGTGAACTGAAATGTTCCGCCCAGCGCACCTGGCAGGATGTAGATGCGCGGACCGTCTTCGTCATGCTCGCGGGCGGTGAAACTCACCGCCTGAATTGCCGCTTGCATTTCCGCAAGCGAGAGGGAATCCGTCGCCGACCCTGCGCCAGCATGATCAGTGGGGCGCCGGCCGGCGACGGAGTTTGATTTCACGGCCGGCCGACCTCGATCGGGAGACGACGCCCGAGTGACCGCGAAGTCACGCCGGCCGGCCGTGAAAAGGGAGACGATTCGCCGAATCACAGCGGCGGCATCGTCCAAAACTTGTTGATGTCCGGCAACAAAGGCAGCACGAACACCCAGGCCGTCACGTTCATGCCGCCATTGAGGTTGGCACGTTCGAACACGACTTGGACATGATCACGGATCGCCACGGCAGAGGTCGGAAAGGCTCCGATGAAGCTCTTTGCATGTTCGGCGGTCAGTTCGGCGGGGATGCCGCGCAGCCGCAGCGTGTCGGCTTCGATGTCGACACCCGACGTGGCGCCCGTACCCACCAGCGCGCGCAGCTCATCGAACGCCAGCCCCTGCGCAGCGGCAGCGTGCGGTGAAAAATCGCCCGCCGGCGCGGCTTCGGCGATCGCATTCAGCAGCGCATGGTCAGCCACGCGAGCGATGCCCGCGGTCAGCGACTGTCCAATCTCGCGCATCAGGACTTCTTTCGTCACATCGCGCCAATCCTTGCGCCCGAACGCGAAGCGCACGCCGTAAGATTTGGCCTCGGCGAAGTCGACGTTGGCCGACTTGATCGGCAGCGCAACCGTCGGCGCATTGCCTTCGTTTTCGGCCGCACCGAGAGGGACATGGGCGAAGGGCGCGGGTTCCGTGAAGCGGAAAAACGTCGGCAGCAGTTCCGATGCCGCGGCGCCAGGCACTACGTGAGTGTTTACGCGCTCGGGCATGATGATGACCTGCGCACCCGCCGCGGCCACGCGAGACGCCGCGATGATCGCGGAATCCATGCGAACCGGCTCGACGGTCGGGGAACCTTTGGGAACGTGAGAGAGTTCGCCGTTCTTCTTGAACAGTGACGGCAGGTAGGTATCCGACAACACCACGGAGGCCGATCGAGCAGTCGACACCCGATGCGATCGGGTGACGTCGCCCATCTGGTCAAACTTCAACTCGTGGGACTTCGCGCGCTCCGCTTGGATGTCCAGGATTTCCAGCTTCGCAGCGAGTTGCGCCTCGGATCGCGCCGAACGCTCATCCATCGATCGGCGCCGGGCTTCCACCTTGGCGCCCACCAGCATGTCGAACATTTCGTCGCTGCGGTTCAAGTTTTTACCGGGTAACGGTTCGTTGTTTGCGGTGTTGGGCATGCGTCGGGGTTCCGTTTTTTGGTTTTTCTATTGCCCGGCAAGTTTCGGGCGGCGGCGATGCCGCTTCCACGTCCGCGATTGCGTCGGCGGCCGCGTTCAGGGCGTCGGTCAACACGTCGCGCAGCACGCGGTCGAACCGGGCCTCATCGGTTTCACCGACCAGCAAGTGAGCAGCCTCGCCGGCGGCGCGTTCCAGGTGCTGCTGAGTGACTTCGCGCGCGCGCGATAGCACTTGTGTCACTTCCTCAACGGGGGCGAACTTGTTCATCTTTTTCTTCAGCTCCATTTCCAATGCGATGGCCTGCGCGCGCAATCTGCGCAAAGTGGCGGCGTCCATTTCTTCGCTTTGGCGCGCGCTTCGCCGGCCTTTCGCCCGATCCGCCAGCCAATCCGCCACGGCCGCAGTGTTGAATTCGGACTCCACGCCCCGACCACGGCGTTCACATGGGCAGCCGCGCCGCACCCAGGCGTCGACCGCCGTGAGCGAGACGCCGAACACGCCCGCCAGCTCCACGCGGCTCACGATCCTTCCGTTGGCCTTGGTCATGAGTAGTAGCCAACCGGGGTTTCGAAGGGCATCCACATCGAAAAATCCGGGGTGTAGATCACCCCGCACCC
>JACSSF010000105.1 GCA_014879375.1 Lysobacteraceae bacterium | reverse complement strand
CAGGGCCTCGCCCAGCCGGAGATGTTCTCGCTGGCGATGCCGGCCTTCCACCAGGAAGTGAGCAAGATGCTGGCGGACGTGCCGGCCGACCAGTGGAAGAGCTATCTGCGCTTCCATCTGGTGGATGGTGCATCGCCCTACCTGTCGGATGCGTTCGTGCAGGAGAACTTCAATTTCTACGGCAAGGCGATGCGCGGCCAGAAGGAGATCAAGGACCGCTGGAAGCGCGTGCTCGGCACCATCGAGAACGAGGCCGGCGAGGCCTTCGGCCAGATCTACGTGAAGGTCGCCTTCCCGGCCGAGTCCAAGGTGCGCATGGAGACGCTGGTGCAGAACCTGCGCGAGGCGTTCAAGGTGCGCATCGAGAACCTGGCATGGATGTCGGCCGACACCAAGAAGAAGGCGCTGGAGAAGATGGCCGCCTTCACTCCGAAGATCGGCTATCCCGACAAGTGGCGCGACTGGTCGGGCCTGTCCACCAACCGCGACAGCTACATCGGCAACGTGCTGGCCGCCAACGAGTTCAACTACAAGTGGGCGTTGTCGAAGATCGGCAAGCCGGTGGACCGCAGCGAATGGGGCATGAGCCCGCAGACGGTCAACGCCTACTACAACCCGCTGCAGAACGAGATCGTGTTCCCGGCGGCGATCCTGCAGCCGCCGTTCTTCGACGGCAATGCGGACGACGCGATGAACTATGGCGGGATCGGCGCGGTGATCGGCCACGAGATGACCCACGGCTTCGACGACCAAGGCAGCCGCTTCGGGCCGAACGGCAACTTCGAGAACTGGTGGTCGGAAGAAGATGCCAAGGGCTTCAAGTCGCTGACCAACAAGCTGGTGCAGCAGTTCGATGGCTACGAGGCGCTGCCGGGCAAGTACGTCAACGGCAAGCTGACCCTGGGCGAGAACATCGCCGACCTGGGTGGCCTCGCCATCGCCTACGACGCCTACCAGCGCGCACTGGGCGGCAAGCCGGCCAATATCCTGGAAGGCCTGTCCGGCGACCAGCGCTTCTACGCCAACTGGGCCACGGTGTGGCGTCGCAACTTCACTCCGGACGAGCTCGCCGTGCGCCTGACCACCGACCCGCACGCGCCGGCCAACTTCCGGGCGATCGGCGCGCCGAGCAACCTGCCGTCCTTCGCAGCGGCCTGGAGCTGCAAGGCCGGCGACAAGATGGTGCGCTCGGGGGACCAGCAGGTCGTGATCTGGTAAGCCCCGCGTCATCGCGCCACCCTGTGAAAGCCCGGCCAAGCGCCGGGCTTTCTTTTGCCTGGCAAATCCGCGGCCTGTTTCCCGTTTTGTTCACGAAGCGGCACGTCCCGGCGGCGCCGGCTTGATAGACTCCCAGCGGTTTCCCACACGGATTGCATGATGTCCCGAGCCAAGCCGCTTGCCCTCGCCCTGTTGGTGGCGCTGACCGCCACCGCGACCGCCCCCGATGCCTTCGCGCAGAAGAAGAAATCGACCCGCAAGGCCAAGGCACCGGCCATCAGCGCCGAATGCAGCGACTTCTACGCCGCCACCAACGACACCTGGCTCTCCTCGATCCAGGCGCCTGCCGGCACTGCCACCATCACCGCGCTCGGCACCCTACGCGCGACTAGCGAGCAGCAGCAGCGCGACCTGCTAGATGCCGCGATGGCCGCGCCGCAGCACAACGTGCAGAAACTGCTCGGCGACTTCTGGGCCAGCGGCCTCGACCAGGCCGCGGTGGAGGCTGATGGCGCCAACTCCATCGCGCCGCTGCTGACCCGCATCAACGGCATCCGGCGCGGCAAGGACGTGCCGGCGGCCATCGCCGCGCTGCACCAGGTCGGCATCCCGGTCGCGTTCAACTTCAGCGCGGACGTGGACCTCAATGACCTGAACCGCCACATCGGCTACTTCAGCCAGGGCGGCACCAGCCTGCCCGATCCGGCCTTCTACACCCGCCATGACGCCGACACCCAGGCGCTGATGGCGCGCTACCGCAACTACGTCGGCAAGATCCTGACCCTGACCGGTACCCCGGCCAACAAGCTGGAGGCCGAGACCCAGGCCGTCATCGACCTGGAGACCCGCATCGCCACCGCCTCGCGCCCGCTGTCGACCCTGCGTGACCCGCGCGGCAACTACGCCCCGGTGCCGATCGCCGATCTCAAGAAGCAATATCGCAACCTGCAATTGGCCGAGTTCATCCAGGCCCAGGGCGTGCAGGACGATGTCGTGTCGCTCGCCAACCCGGCGCTGTTCCAGCAGCTCGACGGGATGATCGGCGGGCTCAAGGCCGACCAGTGGAAGGCCTACCTGCGCTACCAGGTCGGCGGCGCGATGGCGCCCTACCTGTCGAAGAGTTTCCGCGAGGCCGACTTCCAGTTCCGCGGCCAGGTCCTGCGCGGCCTGACCGATCCGCTGCCGTGGTGGAAGCAGACGCTGGACGCGATCAACCTGGCCGCTGGGCCGATGCTGGGCCGCGAATACGCCGCCCGCTACCTGCCCGATGCCAATCGCGCGCGCGCCGAGACTGTCGCCGGTGAAATCCGCGACGCGCTGGTCGCCGCCATCGATGCCAACACCTGGATGAGCCCGGCCGCCAAGACCGAAGCGCGCGCCAAGCTGGCCCGCACCAGCATCGAGATCGGCACGCCCAAGCGCGACCTCGACTACACCGTGCAGCCGATGGGACGCGGCAGCTTTGGCGGCAACATGCTGATCGCCTCCACCTGGCGCCACCGCGAGGAGATGCGCCAGATCGGCCGCGGCAACGCCGAGCGCCGCTGGGACGTGCTGCCGCAGCAACCCGCGCTGGCCTACGACATCGCCCACAACCGCCTGCTCGTCACCGCCGCGGTGTTGCAGGCGCCGGTGCTGGACATGACCCGCGACATGGCCGCGCATTACGGCAGCTTTGGCGCGCTGGTCGGGCACGAACTCACCCACGCCGTGGACGACCGTGGCCGCATGGTCGATGCCAGCGGCCAGGTACGCGATTGGTGGACCCCGGTGGATGTCGCCGCATGGGAGGGCCTCTTGGCCCGTACCGGCGCGCAGTACGACGGCCTGCCCTATCCCAAGCTGACCGGCATCAAGGTCAACGGACGGCTGGTGCGCGACCAGGGTTTGGGCGACATCGCCGGCATGGAGCTGGCGGAGACCGCGATGGCCAAGGCATTGGCCGGCGCCACCGCCGACAACCGCAAGGCCTTCTACGAGGGCTGGTCGCACCTGTGGGCGCAGCAGATGAGCGAGGAAGCGGCGGCCTATCTGTCCACCACCGCCAGCCAGCCGCCGGGCCAGTGGCGCGGCAACGCGACCCTGGCCAACCTGCCGGGCTTCGCGCTGGCCTACAAGTGCAAGGTGCCTGGCCCGATGTCGCTGCCCGACACTGCCCGCATCAAGGTCTGGTGATTCGACCCGGGCGATCCGTCCGGGTGACATGGAAACGGCGCGTCGAAGGACGCGCCGTCTTTGTTGGGCGATGCGGCGTCGTTCGCGCGGTCAGACGCTGCGCAGGTGGCGCTTGCGCTTGCCGCCGCTGCCGAAAGGCGGCTGCCCGCGCCAGTAGCGGATGATCAGCCAGCCGGTCAGCATCCCGCCCAGGTGGGCGAAGTGGGCGATGCCCGGCATCGTGTTGGTCACGCCCGCGAACAGGGCAAACAGGCCGACCAGCACCACCGCGACCTTGGCCGGGATGAAGAACGGGATCGGGAAGATCATCACCTTCTGCTGCGGGAACAGCAGGCCATAGCCCAGCACCAGCCCCAGCACGCCGCCCGAGGCCCCGACCGTCGGGTAGGCCGCCCCGCCCTCGCTCACCATCCACCAGCCGACCGCGAGCTGGCACAGGCCCGCGCCGACCACGCAGGCCAGGTAATAGAACAGGAAGCGGCGCTGCCCCCACACGTGCTCCAGCGGCGCGCCGAACATGAAGAGCACCAGCATGTTGAACAGCAGGTGCATCAGGCCGCCGTGCATGAAGCCATAGGTCAGCAGCTGCCACGGCATGAAAGGCTCGGCACCGGGCTGGTGGCCGAGCGGCCACAGCATGAACGGGCTCATGCGCGCATCGCCCAACAGCCACTGCAGCAGGAAAACGGCGACGTTGGCGATCAGCAGCGCGCGGGTGACCGGGGGAATACGCTGGAACATGTGGACTCCATCAGGAGTCGGCCATGATAGCCGCCGGCTTCCATGCCGGATGAACGCTAGCGTGGCGGCCCCCAGACCAGCTCGTCAAGGTCGGCGGCGGGTCGGGCACCGCGCACGCGGCCCTCGATCACCGTCACGCCCTCCGCACGCAGGCGGGCCACCTGCAGGTCGAAGCCGGGCGAGCCGGCCGGCAACGCGATCCGTCCGTCGCTGCGCAGCACCCGGTGCCATGGCAACTTCGGGTCATCGTTCTCCGACAGCACTCGGGCCGCCAGTCGCGCCCGGCCTGGCAGGCCGGCGCGGCGTGCGACCTCGCCATAGCCCAGCACCTGCCCGCGCGGGATGGACCGCACGACGCGGAGGATGCGTTCCCTTGAATCAGCCGCCGATGTCGTCATCGGCCACAGCCTTGGGCCACCGGCCGCGGGCGTCAAGCCCGCGAGCGCATCGGCGGTCAGGCCCAGCCCAGTTCCTGCGCGGCCCACAGCAGGCCGTAGGCGACGCTGCCGGCGGCCGGGATGGTCAGGATCCACGCCCACAGGATGCGCTCGATCACGGTGAACTTGAGCGCGCGCGGGTTCTTGGCGAAGCCCACGCCCATGATCGCGGTGGAGATGCTGTGGGTGGTCGAGACCGGCATGCCGAAATGGGCCGCGGTGGTCAGGATGGTGGCCGATGCGGTCTCGGCGGCAAACCCGTTGATCGGATGCAGCTTCACCATCTTGTGGCCGAGCGTCTTGATGATCTTCCAGCCGCCCGCCGCGGTGCCGATCGCCATCACGATGGCGCAGGTGACCACGATCCAGGTCGCGATGTCCTGCTCGCTGCCGGCCGGATGCAGGAAACCCGCCCATGTCGGCAACTCGTCCAGCGAGCCGTTGGCTTCGGCCGCGAACAACGTCAGGGCGATGATGCCCATGGTCTTCTGCGCGTCGTTGTGGCCGTGCGCATAGCCCATGTACGCCGCCGAGAAGACCTGCGCCTTGCCGAAGAACGCATTGACCCAGCGCGGGCGTGCCAGGCGCGCCAGCTTGCCGCCCGCCTTGGCCATCCCCGCGATGATCGCCCACAGCAGCACCATGATCAGCATGCCCAGCAGGAAGCCCGCCAGCGGCGAGGTCACCATCGGCAACACCACCTTCCACAGCAGGCCCTTGTTCTTGGTCCAGTCGCCGACCGTCTCCGACCAGATCAGCGCATCGAAATTGTTGTGCGCGGCGGCCAGCGCGGCGCCGCAGAGGCCGCCGATCAGCGCATGCGAGGACGAGGACGGCAGGCCCTTCCACCAGGTGATGAGGTTCCAGATGATGCCGCCGAGCAGCGCGCACAGGATCACCTGCGAGGTGACCTCGACCACGTTGGTGTCGATCAGGCCGCTGGCGATCGTCTTGGCGACCGCGGTGCCCATCAGCGCGCCGACCAGGTTCATGCCGGCGGCCAGCATCACCGCCTTCATCGGCGAAAGCACCTTGGTCGCGACGACCGTGGCGATGGAGTTCGCGGTGTCGTGGAAGCCGTTGATGAACTCGAAAACCAGCGCGGTGAAGATCACCAGCAGCACGAGGGTGAGCATGAGCGGCTCCCGTCAGCTGTTCTTGAGGACGATCTGGTAGGCCACCACGCCCGCCTCGCGGCAGCGGTCGATGGCCTTCTCCAGAATCTCGAAGAACTCTTTCAGCAGGAACATGTCGGCCGCTTCCATCCGGCCGGAATAGATATCGCGATGCATTTCCAGGATCAGGCGGTCAGCCTCGGTCTCGATCGCGCGCAGGCGATCGTTGAGCTTGCTCATCGGCTCAAGGCGCATGTGGCGCAGCTCGTGCACCATCTGCGCCACCACCGCCGCGGCTTGTTCCAGCATCGCCGCGCGCGGGGCGAAATCAACGCCTTCCAGGCGGTGCTTGGCCAGCTCGAAACGGTCGGCAAAGCGCTCGACCTGCTTGGGTATCTTGTACAGCGCGCTGCTCAGCGCCTCGATGTCCTCGCGCTCGATCGGGGTGATGAAGTTGTCCACCAGCGCATGGCTGATCTTGTCCGATGCGGCGCGCTCGCGCTGGCGCGCCAGCTTGAAGGCATCCAGCCCGTGGTAGTTCTCGGGCGACTTCAGCATCTCGTACAGTGCTTCGGTGCTGTCGTGGGCGGCTACGGCGGCCTCGTCCAGCAGGTCGTAGAACTGCTTGCCGGAACCGAAGATCGTCTGCAATGAGAACATGGGTAGTGACTCGATGAACGCCCGTCGCGCCCGCCTATTATGACGGATTGGTGACGAGGTGAGCGGTCCGCCGGGCCTGCGGGCGCCTGACTGCTATGATGCCGGTCGCATCAAACCCGACGCCCATGGACGACGACCCTCTCCCGTGCAGGTGCCATTTGCGGCACGCCCTGCCCCTGATTCCAGGCCCGTGGATGCACCATGCTTGAGCTGCTCGTCGTCGTTGCCCTGATCGCGCTCAACGGCTTCTTCGCGATGTCGGAGATGGCGCTGGTCACCTCGCGCAAGATCCGCTTGAAGCAGATGGCCGAGACCTCGAAGGGCGCGGCCAAGGCGCTGGCGCTGGCCGAACATCCGGACAACCTGCTCTCGACGGTGCAGATCGGCATCACCCTGATCGGCGTGCTGACCGGCGTGTTCGGCGGCGAGGCCATCGGCCTGCAGATCGCCGGCTGGCTGGACGGCCTCTGGCCGGGGCTGGACGAATACGCCCGCCCGATCGGCATCGGCACCGCGGTCACGCTGATCACCGCCGGCTCGGTGATCTTCGGCGAACTCATCCCCAAACGCCTGGCGCTCACCAATCCGGAAGTGATCGCCGCGACGGTCGCCATTCCGCTCAATGCGCTGGCGACCATTGCCAAGCCCATCGTGATGGGGCTCGGTGCGATCAACCGCGGCGTGTTGCGCATGCTCGGCATCAAGGATGACGCGCGCGGCGCGATCACCGAAGAGGAAATCCAGCTGCTGGTGACCGAAAGCCACGAGCAGGGCGTGATCGACGACGACGAACGCAACATGATGAACCGGGTCATGCGCCTGGGCGATCGCGATGCCGAAAGCCTGATGACCCCGCGCATGCGCATCGTCTGGCTGGACGCGGAATCCAGCTTCGAGGAGAACCTCGAGACGATGCGTGCGACGCCGTTCTCGCGCTACCCGGTCTATCGCGGCAACGACCAGAACGTGCTCGGCGTGCTGGAGGTGAAGTCGCTGCTGGACGAACTCGACCAGACCCGCCTCGACCTGTTCCACGACCTGCGCGAGGCGGTGTTCGTGTCCGAATCGACCCATGCGATGAAGCTCCTGGAAATCTTCCGCGAAGAGCAGCAGTCACTGGCGATGGTGGTGGACGAGTACGGCGACATCACTGGCCTTGTCACCATCACCGACGTGATGGGCGCGGTGCTCGGCCGCCTGCAGACCAGCGAGCACCCGGATCAGGAGCCGATGGTGGTGCAGCGCGCGGACGGCTCGCTGCTGGTCGATGGCAGCCTGCCGGTGGACGACCTGCGTGAGATCCTCGGCATCTCGCGTCTGCCCGACGAGGACGAGCACGACTACCACACCGCGGCGGGCATGCTGATCGCGCAGTTCGGGCGCATCCCGCACGTGGGCGAGTCCTTCGACTGGTCCGGCTGGCGCATCGAGGTCGTGGACCTGGACGGGCCGCGCATCGACAAGCTGCTGCTGGTGCGGTTGGCCGCGGAAACGCCCGACCATGGCGAGTGACCCGGCGCGCGGCACCAGTACCCGCGCGCTGCTCGACGAACTGGCCGAAGGCGACCCGGGCGACCTGCTTGCACTAGGCGACCTGCTGGATGGCCTCGGCCAGCGCGGCTTCGGCGTGCTGCTGTTCCTCGCCATCCCGCCCGCGTTCTTTCCCGGGGTGGCCGCGCTCATCGGCAGCCCGGTGGTGATCCTGGTCGGCCTGCACATGCTGTGCTGTCGCCCGCACGTCTGGCTACCGGGCTTCCTCAAGCGCCGCGGCCCGCACCGCGAACTCATCATCCGCTTCGAACGCCGCTTCGACCCGTGGCTCAAGCGCCTGGAGCGCTGGGTCAAGCCGCGCTGGCAAGGCCTGATCGACCACCCGCTGGCCGGCATCTACACCGGGCTGCTGCTGGTGCTGCTGGGCTTCCTGCTGGCGCTGCCGATCCCGTTCACCAACGTCCTGTTCGCGCTGCTGCTGCTGTTGATCGCGTTGGCGCTGCTGGAGCGCGATGGCCGCCTGCTGCTGGTGTCGTGGCTGGCCGGGACCGTCGCGGTGCTGTTCTTCGGCGTGCTGTCGGGCGAGCTGGCCCGACGCGCGGCCTGGTGGCTGGAGCACTCGGTGTTCTGAGCGATGTCGCCGCGGTTCAGCGCAGCAGCTTGAGGAAGGACTGCTGGTCCATCGGCTTGCCCAGCCAATAGCCCTGGCCAAGGTCACAGCCGGTTTCACGCAGCAACTCGTACTGCCCCTGCTCCTCGATGCCCTCGGCGATCACCACGATGTCGAGCGATTGCGCCATGCCGATGATGGCGCGGGTCAGCGCGAGATCATCGGCGTCCTGCAGGATGTCGGACACGAAGGTGCGGTCGATCTTCACCCCGTCCACCGGCAGGCGGCGCAGGTGGCTGAGGCCCGAGAACCCGGTGCCGAAGTCGTCCAGCCACAGCTTGACGCCGGCATCGCGCAGGCGCCGCATCAGGCCACGGCTGTCGATGTCATCGTCCAGCACCACCGTTTCGGTCAGCTCCAGGTGCAGGCCATCGGGCGGCAAGCCGGTGGACTTCAGGATCTCGCCCACCTGCTCCGGCAACCAGGCGTCGCGCAACTGGCGCACCGACAGGTTCACCGACACGAACAGGTCGGCGAACTTCGACGAGCTCGCGCGCCACGTCATCGCATCGGTGCAGGCCTTGCGGATCACGTGCGGGCCAAGCTGCTCGATCAGCCCGGTTTCCTCGGCCACCGCGATGAACACCGAAGGCGCCACCACGCCGTACTCCGGATGCTGCCAGCGCAGCAGCGCCTCGGCGCCGACGATCTGGCGGTCGCTCATCCGGAACACCGGCTGGTAGAACATCGTCAGCTCGCCGCGCTCCCACGCCAGGCGCAACTCCTTCTCCATGCGCACGCGCCGCTCGACCATCTGCTCCATGTTGGGATGGTAGAAGCGGTAGCAATGCTTGCCGGCCGTCTTGGCCTGGTACATCGCGATATCACCGTTCTTGATCAACGTGACCGCGCTCGCCGCGTCGCTCGGGAACAGGGTGATGCCGATCGATGCGCCAAGGAACACGCGGTCTTCGTCATCCAGCTGCACCGGCTGGGCCAGCTCGTTCACCAGCGCCTGCGCCAGCTTGGCCGCGCTGCTGGACACGCCGCGCACGCCTGGCTCGCGCGATTCCACCAGAATCACGAACTCGTCGCCGCCAAAGCGCGAGAGCTCGGCATTGCGCAAGTCCGTCTCCTCGACCAGCCGGCGGATGCGGTTGGCGACTTCCACCAACACGCGATCACCGGTCTCGTGGCCCAAGGTGTCGTTGACTCGCTTGAAATCGTCCAGGTCGATGAACAGCAGGGCCAGTGCATCCTCCCCCCCCTGCGTCTGCAGGCGCTGGTCGAGGCGCTCGCGGAAATCGCGCCGGTTCGGCAACCGGGTCAGTGAATCGGTGAAGGCGATCTGGCGGATCTCGCTGTCATGCACGCGCACGCTCGAGCTCATCTTGGCGAAGGCGCGCTCCAGCTCGCCCACCTCGTCCCTGCGACGCGACGACGGCACGTTGATGTCGTAGTGGCCGGCCTCGATCTCCTGCGCGTATCGGGACAGGCGCACGATCGGCCCCACCATCCAGCGCTGCACCGCCCAGGCGCTCATCACCCCGAGCAACATCAACAGGCCCACCAGCGCGTAGATCGGCAGGCGATTGCGGTTGGCCACCTCGCCCACCTTGCGGTCCAGCTCGGCGATGTTGCGCGCCTCGGTATCCCGCGCCGACGCCAGCGAATAGCCGATGCGCACGCCGCCCAGGCGCTGGTCGCCCACCCGGATCGGCGCGGAAACGTCAAGCACCTTGGGCGCAAGCTGGATCAGGCTTTCATTGGCCTTGATCACCTTGGCCGCAAGCGGGTCCTGCATCAACTGGCCGTAGGTCGATATCTCGCCGCTGCCGTCGTGCAGCACCCGCCCGTCCGCGTCATAGACCATCACGTAATCGACGTCCGGCTCGCGCTTGGCACTGTTGGCCAGCGCGCCGATGGTCTCCAGGTCGAAGTAGTAGACCGGGTTGGTCAGGGCATCGCTGAGCTGCTGGATGCGGCTCTCGGCGCGGCTTCGAATGCGCTCCTTGATCATTTCCTGCATCGCGGTGCGACTGAATTCGGTGACCTCGCGATGCATCTGCGCCTGCCGTTGCAACAGCAGGCCGACCAACAAGGCCACCCCCGCCAGCAGGATGGCCAGCACCACCAGCAATTGGGTCTGCACGCCCATCCGTGGCAAGCGCATCACTCGACGTCCTTGCGCACTTGCGTCACCGCGTTGTCGATGTAGTCCAGCTCGTGGCGCATCCGTGCGTCGATGGGCTCGAATCCGGTGGTGCCGAAGAATGCCTCGAGCGCCTTAGTCGCGGCCGGATCATGCTCGGCATCGAGCAAGACCTGCTTCAGGCGCTCGCGCACTGCCGGCTTCATCTTGGCGCTGACCAGTTCCAGTGCGCGCGGGAATTCCGCGCTCACATGCAGGATTCGCAGCTCGGCCCGATAGTTCGGCGGCATCCGCGCCGGATCGTTCCAGTCCAGGTCGCTCATCACGCCCGCATCGACCAGTCCCTTCACCACCCAGGTGGCGATGTTGCGCTCGGTGCGCGCGAACACGTAGCCGACCGCATCGTCGTTGGGCCGATCCATCGGCGATATCTGTATCTCCAGTTGCAGCCCGCGCGAGAGCAACTCGTACGCGGGCACGTAATACGCGCTGGTCGAGGCCGGGTTCTGGAAGGCGATGCTGCCGCCGCGCAGGTCGGTCAGCGACTTGATCGGACTGTCCCGGCGCACGAAGAACATCGTCCTGTAAGTGGACGCGCCGCTGCGGTCGGTGCGCAGCAACGGCACGGCCCCGGCGCGCTGGCGCAGCAGGATGCCGCTGGCCGCGGTCTCGCTGACCCAGTCGACGCGCCCGCTGTGCAGGTAGCTGGCCATCTGGCGGTCGTTCTTGGCCATCAGGATGCGGCCATGGCGGATGCCGACATCCGCCATGCGCGGCACCACGTAATCGAGCAGGGGCTTGAGGCGCTGATAATGCGATTTCGGGTCGTCGCTGATCTGCCCGAGCACCAATGTTTCCCCGTCGGCACGCGCCACCGTGGGCATCAAATACAACAGCAGGCACAATGCTGAGGCGCGAAACAATCCGGACACGTGTAGTTGATGTCGGGCTGAAAACAGCATGCAGACTACCGAAAAGCCCGGGCCTGCGCACTGATTCACGAATCGGAACTGCCTGCCAGTCGCGCCATGCGCTGCGCATCGGCCAACACCCCTCGCATCAATCGCACCTCGCGTGCATTCATCTGCGCGCGCAGGAAAATCCGCCGCAGCTTGCGCTCCGCCGACTCGGGCGTGCGCCCCTTGTGGAAGTCGATGGCGGCCAGAGTGTCGGAGAGCTGGGCGAAGAAGCCCTCCAGTTCGGCATGCGAGGCCGGCGGCTCCGTCGGTTCGTCCGGCTCGGGCGCGGCATCCTGAGCTGTCGCCAAGAGCGCCACGCGCGCCTCGTAGGCCAACACCTGTACCGCCGCGGCGAGATTGAGCGAGCTGAACGCCGGGTCCGACGGGATATGCACGGCGGCGTGGCAGAGTTGCAGTTCGTGGTTGTCCAGGCCGGTGCGCTCACGGCCGAATACCAGGGCGACATCCGCATCTGCCGCTGCCGCCGTGACCGCGCGAGCGGCCGCCTCGCTTGGCGAGAGCTCCTCCAACGCGATGCGGCGGCTGCGCGCGGTGCAGCCCAGCACCAGCCGGCAGTCGGCCACCGCAGCTTCCAGGGTGGGAAAGACCGGGGCATCGAACACCAAGGCCTCGGCGCCGGCGGCCATCGAGGCGGTGTCCAGGTTCGGCGCCTTCTCCGGCGCCACCAGCACCATCCGGGTCAGGCCCATGGTGCGCATCGCGCGGGCGGCGGACCCGAGGTTGCCGGGGTGCTGGGTCCCGACCAAGACAATCCGGATGCGGTCGGCGAGTGAAACAGGGACATGGCTCATCCGGCGAATGTTAAACTGCGCGCCCGGTTTCGAGGCCGGACTTCGTTCTTTCTTCAATCCAGGCGGCTCCCATGCAGAAACCTGCAGTCACCCTCATGGTCAAGGCGGCCCGTTCCGCCGGCAACGTGCTCCTGCGCAACCTCAGTCGCCTGGATGCCCTCAACGTGGTCGAAAAGGGCCGCCAGGATTACGCCAGCGAGGTCGATGCACAGGCCGAGGAAGCCGCCGTGCGCGAACTGCGTCGCGCCGCGCCCGACTACGCCATCCTGGGCGAGGAAGGCGGGCTGAAGGGCAAGGGCCGCAACACCTGGGTGATCGATCCGCTCGATGGCACCAGCAACTATCTGCGCGGCCTGCCCCACTGGTGCGTGTCGATCGCGTTGGTGGAGAACGGCGAGCCGATCCACGGCGTCATCTTCGACCCGATCCGCAACGAGCTGTTCACCGCCAGCAAGGGTTACGGCGCCGTGCTCAACGACAAACGCATCCGCGTGGCCGAACGCAAGACGCTGGAAGGCACGCTGATCGGCACCGGCTTCCACCCGCGCGAACGCGAGCGCATCGGCGCGCAGCTGGAATGCACGCGCCAGCTGATGACGCAGGCCGAGGACATCCGTCGTGCCGGCTCCGCCGCGCTCGACCTGGCCTATGTCGCCGCCGGCCGCCTTGATGCGTATTTCGAGGGCGGCGTGAAGCCCTGGGACATCGCCGCGGGCGTGCTGATGGTGCGCGAGGCCGGCGGCAAGGTGTGCGACCAGAAAGGGGCACCGACCGGGCCGATGGACGCGCGCGGCATCGACAGCCGTTTCCTCATCGCCGGGAACGTGCGCGTGGCCGAAGCGTTGCAGAAGGTCGTGGCGGACAGCGGCTACGCGGCAACCTTCCGCGCCTGAGCTCCCGCGCGGCCGGCGATTCGACATCGCGCAAACAAAAGGCCCGCTTCAAGCGGGCCTTTTGCTTTTCGGCATTCGCCGGGCCTTACGGGCGACGCGCCAGCGCCGCCTCGTCCTTCGCCTTCGGCAGCAGGTCCTGCTTGGTGACCTTCAGCGGGCCGTAGGTCAGCAGCGTACAGGCGACGAAGATCGACGATATGGTGCCGATCACGATGCCGAGCATCTGCGACACCGCCATGCCCTCCAGCGACCCGCCACCGTAGATGTAGAGCGCGAGGCCGGTCAGGAACGCCACGAACGAGGTGATGATCGTGCGCGAGAGCGTCTGGTTGATCGAGGTATTGAGCACCGTCAACGGGTCGGCGCGCATGGTGCGGAAGTTCTCGCGCACGCGGTCGAACACCACGATGGTGTCGTTGATGGAGAACCCCATCACCGTCAGCAGGCCGGCCAGCAGCGTGAGGTCGAACTCGCGCTGGGTGAAGGCGAAGAAGCCGGCCACCACCAGCACGTCGTGCAAGGTGGTCAGGATGGCGGCGACCGCGAACTTCCATTCGAAGCGGAACGCGATGTAGGCCATGAAGCCGATGATCACGAAGGCCATCGCCATCGCCGCGTTCCTGGCGAGGTCGCGGCCCACCTGCGCGCTGATCACCGAGCTGCTGCGGACTTCGGCCACGTTGTCAGGCGTCGAAGCCGCCTTCGCGATGTCCTGGGCGATGCCCGCCGCGGTGGATTCATCGGCCTCGGCCGGGTTGCCCACGGTGCCGGTCTTGGCCGCGTGCTCGCCGCTGTCCTGCAGGCGCACCAGCAGGTCGCTGCCGGTGCCGTAGGTCTGCACCTGCGCGTCTTCGAATCCGGCCGCGGCCAGGCGATCGCGTACCGCGTCCACACCGGGTGCCCGAGGGAAGTGCAGCTCGACGCCCACGCCGCCGGTGAAGTCCAGCGCGTAGTTGAAGGCGGCTCCCTTGGTGAAATGGTTGTAGGCGATGGCACCGATGGCGGCCAGCGCCAGCAGCGTCGCGACCACAAGCGACGCCACGCGCATGCGCATGAAGTCGATGTTGGTGTCGTTCGGGATCAGGGTCAGCGGGAAAATCTTCATGTCGTGTGCTTCCTCAGATCGCGATCGACTTCAGCTTCTTGCGGCCGCCGTAAATCAGCGTGGCAAGTGCGCGCGACACCGTGACGGCGGTGAACACCGAGGTCAGGATGCCGACCACCATCGTCACCGCGAAGCCCTTGAGCGGGCCGGTGCCGAAGGCATACAGGGCGATGCCGGCAAGCATCGCGGTCATGTTGGCGTCGAAGATGGTCCCCGATGCCTTGTCGTAACCGGTCGCGATGGCCGCCTTGGGCGGCATCCCGGCCCTTAGCTCCTCGCGTATTCGTTCGTTGATCAGCACGTTGGCGTCCACCGACATCGCCACCGTCAACGCAAGGCCGGCGAACCCGGGCAGCGTCATCGTCGCGCCGAACAGCGACAGCACGGCGACCACCATCAGCAGGTTCATCAACAGCGCCAGGCTGGTGACGAGGCCGAACATGCGGTAGTAGATCAGGAAGAAGCCAAGGGTGAACAGGAACGCGAAGGCCACCGCCTTGGTGCCGCGCTCCACGTTCTCTTTGCCGAGGCTCGGGCCGATGGTGCGCTGGTCGGCGAAGAACATCGGCGCCGCGAGCGCGCCCGACTTCAGCTGCTTGGCAAGGCTCTGCGCCTCTTCCTGCGACAGGCCGGTGGTATGGAACTGGTTGCCGAACGGGCTCTGGATGGTGGAGGCGCTGATCACGCGCTCTTCCACGCGCGAGCTCTGTACTTCCTTGCCGTCGACCATGGTGAGGGTCGGGATGCGCTCGATGTAGACGATGCCGAGGCGCTTGCCGACGTTCTCGATGGTGTGGTCGAGCATGCGCTTGCCGCCTGCGGCGTTGAGCGTGATGCTGACGTCGGGCGTACCCGATTGCGGATCGACGCCCGGCACGGCCGAGAGCAACTGGTCACCGGAGACCAGCACGCGCTTGGAGAGCAGGATCAGCTGGCCGTCCTGCTTGGTGTAGATGCGCGAATCCGGCGGCACCTGCCCGCTGGCCTGCGCGGCGGCGGCAGTGGCTTCGTCGCCGGTGACGGCGCGAAACTCCAGCGTCGCGGTCGCGCCGATCTGGCGCTTGGCCTCGGCGGTGTCCTGCAGGCCCGGTAGCTGGATGACCAGACGGTCGGCGCCCTGGCGCTGCAGTACCGGCTCGGCCACGCCCAGCGCGTTGATGCGCTCGGCGATGACGGTGCGGTTCTGGTCGACCGCGTCGATCGCGATCTTGTTGATCTCCGTGTCCGACAGGCGGGCGGTGATGCTGCCGTTGTCCACCGACCAGGTGAAGCCGGGGCCACCCGCGGCGGGCGTGCCCAGGCCCTTGACCAGCGCGGCCTGCGCCGCGTCGGCATTGGCGCCTGGCGGCAGCATCACGATCAGGCTGTGGTCCGGCCGCACGTCCACCGAGCGGTACTGGATGCGGGCATCACGCAGGATGCCACGCATGTTCTCCGCGTAGGCCTCCATGCGCTTCTGGATCGCCTCGTTCTGCTCCACCTGCATCAGGAAGCTGATGCCGCCCTGCAAGTCCAGGCCCAGCGACATCGGCTTGGCGCCGATGCTTTCCAGCCACTTCGGCACCGTCGGCAACAGGTTGAGCGCCACCGAATAATCCTGGCCCAGCGTGCCGCGCAGGGCGTCCTGCAGCTGGGTCTGCTGGTCGGGCGACGACAGCCGCACCATCACCGTGTCGTCCTTGGGCATCTCGATCGCCTTGGGCGTCAGACCCGAGGCGGCGACGCCGGCCTCCACCTTCTGGCGCAAGGTGATGCCGGTCGCGGCCCCGCGGTTGGCGGTGATCTGGACCGAAGGATCCTTCGGATACAGGTTGGGCAGCGAGTAGACGATGCTGACCAGCAGCACCAGCAGGATGACGACGTATTTCCAGCGCGGAAACTCAAGCATGGCAATCACCCGCGCGACCCGCCTGGGGCCACGCGCTAAGGAATGGATGGATCAGGAGGCCTTCAGCGAGCCCTTGGGCAGCACGTTGCCGACCGCGGACTTCTGCACGCGCACGCGCACGTTGTCGGCGATCTCGACGGTGACGAAGTTGTCGCCGATGTCGGTGACCACGCCGGCCAGGCCGCCGTTGGTGATGACCTCGTCGCCGCGGCTGAGCGCCGACAGCATGGAGCGATGCTCCTTGGCGCGCTTCATCTGCGGGCGGATCATCAGGAAGTACATCACCGCGATCAGGATCAGCGGCATCAACATCATGCCCAGACCGCCACCTTGCGGTGCGGGGGCGGCTGCCTGCGCGTAGGCGGCGGGAATCAACAGGTCCAGAAGGTTCATCTTTCCATCCGATCAGAAAATCAACGGGGAATTATGCCATGTGGCCGGCCGGGCCGGTTTCCAAGGCCCACGCGGTCACGCAGGCGCATCCATCCCGCGTTGGGCGTAGAAGGCGGCCCGGAACTCGGCAAAACGCCCCGCCGTGATGGCCTCGCGCATGCCGGCCATGAGCCGCTGGTAGTGCCGCAGGTTGTGCAGCG
The DNA here is from genome assembly GCA_014879375.1 of Lysobacteraceae bacterium. Lineage (GTDB taxonomy): Bacteria > Pseudomonadota > Gammaproteobacteria > Xanthomonadales > Xanthomonadaceae > Solilutibacter. The sequence continues at coordinate 491 of JACSSF010000105.1, read as the reverse complement.
TGCCCAGCATCGGCGCCAGCATCTCGTTGCAGCGGTCCAGATGGCGGATGTAGGCGCGGCTGAACCCGTTGGCGCAGGCATAGCAGTCGCAGCCTTCCTCGATCACCCCGAGGTCGTGCTCGTACTTGGCGTTGCGGATGCGCACGGTGCCGTCGCTGGTGAAGAAGTGGCCGTTGCGCGCGTTGCGGGTCGGCATGACGCAATCGAACATGTCGATGCCGCGGGCGACGGCTTCCACCAGGTCCTCCGGCCGGCCCACGCCCATCAGGTAGCGCGGGCGATCCTCCGGCAGCTGCGGCGCCGTGTGGTCCAGCATCGCGTTGCGCTCGGCCTCGGTTTCGCCGACCGCGAGGCCGCCGATCGCATAGCCATCGAAACCGATGTCCTTCAGCCCCTGCGCCGAGCGGCTGCGCAGGTCGCGATGCACCCCGCCCTGCACGATGCCGAACAGCGCCGCGTCGTTGCCTTCGTGCGCGCGCTTGCTGCGCTCG
>JACSSF010000199.1 GCA_014879375.1 Lysobacteraceae bacterium | reverse complement strand
CAGCTGGCGCACGGTCTTGTCGTGGCGGATGGCTTCGGCCATGGCACGGTTCCGGTGGCGCGGTCGTGCGTGGCGGCGCGACTGCAGGGCGATGTCGCGCCTGCAGGCACGACGGGGATCAGGCGTTCATGATTCGGGCATTATCGCGCGCTGGCGCCGCGCTTGGAACCCCGCGCAAATCCAGGTGCTCAGGGCGCGTTGGCGCGCATCCAGCGCTCGATGCCGCCACGGTCGCCTGCGCGCAGCAGCGAGCGTGCCTGTGCGCGCAGTTCGGCAAGTGCCACCCCGCGGATCGCGCGACGCACCTCCAACAAGGTGCCCGGATGCAGGCTGAATTCTTCCAGCCCCAATGCGAGCAGCAGCGGGGTGAAGCCGGGGTCGCCGGCCATTTCGCCACATACGGCGACCGGCTTGTCGTGGCGCGCGCCGGTGCGCAGCACGTCATGCAGCAGTCGCAGCAACGCCGGATGAAGCGGCGAATACAGGTCGCCCAGGTATTCGTTGTTGCGATCGGCGGCCAGCAGGTACTGCACCAGGTCGTTGGTGCCGATCGAGAGGAAGTCGATTTCGCGGATGAAGGTGGTCAGCGCGATCGCTGCCGAAGGTATCTCGATCATCGCGCCGACCGGGATGTGCGATGCGATGGCATGGCCTTGCGCGCGCAGTTCGATCGCGACCTCGTCCATCAGCGCGCGCGCGGCGCGGATTTCCTCGCGTCCGCTGATCATCGGCAGCAGCACGCGCAGCGGCCCGTAGCCGGATGCACGCAGGATCGCGCGAAGCTGCGTGCGGAAGACGTCGCGGCGCGCGAGCGACAGGCGGATGCCGCGCAGGCCCAGCGCCGGGTTGTCCTCGTTGCGCAGTGCCAGCCCGGTGTCGTCGGCCTTGTCGGCGCCCAGGTCCAGCGTGCGGATCGTCGCGGTGCGTCCGGTCAGGCCCAGCACCAGGTCGCGATATGCGCGGAACTGGGCTTCCTCGTCCGGCAGTTCATGGGTGCCGAGGAACAGGAACTCGGTGCGGTACAGGCCGACGCCCGCCGCGCCGAGCGCATGCGCCTCGGCCACGTCTTCCCGCGATTCGGCGTTCGCCCACAGCCTGATGTCGATGCCGTCCAGCGTGCGGGTCGGCTCGCGGCGCAGGCGATTGAGCTGCTTGTGCTCGCGCTTGTAGGCGCTGACGCGTTGCTGGTGGGCCTTGAGATCGGCGGCATCGGGTTCGCGGATGACGGTGCCGGTGCCGCCATCGACCACCATCACGTCGCCGTCGTTGAGCCATTGCAGCGCATGGGTGGCGCCGATGATCAGCGGCAGGTGCAGGCTGCGGGCCAGGATCGCGCTGTGCGAGAACATGCTGCCGGTGGTGGTGACCACGGCGAGCACGCCCTGCGCCTGCAGCTGCGCGACTTCGGCCGGCGCGATCACGTCGGTGACCAGGATGTCGCCTGCCACGCCCTGCAGTTCGGCCTCGTGCTGGTGCAGGGCAGCGTGGATGCGGCCGATGACCTGGTCGATGTCGTCGATGCGGCTGCGCAGGTAGGGATCGTCCATCCCCAGGAACACGTTGGCGATGCGATCGCGTTGCTGGCGCAGCGCGTAATCGGCCGTGTAGCGCTTGAGGCGGATGTAGCGGTCGAGCCCCTGCAGCAGTTCCGGATCGTCCAGCAACAACGCGTGCAGGTCGAGGAACTCACCGACCTCGTGCGCCAGTGCGCCATGCAGGCGTTCGCGCAGCTGGTGCATTTCGTCGCGGACCTGCTCGATGGCGCGATGCACGCGCGCGAGCTCGTTCTCGACTTCCGATGCGTCGATATAGGCCTGTTCGACCTCCAGCGCATGCGGCAGGCGCACGCGGGCGCGACCGAGCGCCGCGCCGCGTGATGCCCCGATGCCGGACAGGTCGCGCCGCATCAGCCGCCCTCGTCGAAGTTGCGGGTGAACAGGTCCACTGCGGCGTCCATCGCCGCCGCCTCGTCCTCGCCATCGGTGCGCACCGTCACCAGCGTGCCTTGGCCCGCGGCCAGCATCATCACGCCCATGATGCTCTTGGCATCCACTTCGCGCCCCTTCGCGCAGAGCTTGGCGCTGCTGCGGAAGCCGGCCATCGTCTGCACCAGCTTGGCACTGGCCCGCGCGTGCAGCCCGAGCTTGTTGGTGACGGTGATGTCGCGCTCGATCATCTGGCGGGCCTCAACTCGGGTCGTCCAGTTGCACCGCGTTGCGTCCGCCCACCGATGCGGTCGACTGCAACTCGGACAGGGATTGCTCGGGGTAGTTCATCACCCGCAGCAGCATCGGCAGGTTGGCGCCGGCCACGCGCTTGACCGGCGTGCCCAGGCGCGAGAGCTGTGCCGCGAGGTTGCTCGGGCTGGCGCCGTACATGTCGACCAGCACCAGCACGCCGTCGCCTTCGTCCACGCGCCGCATCGCGCCGCTGGCATCCGGTAGCAGCGCGCCGAGGTCCGCATCGAACGGCACCTCGAAGGCCTCCGCTTTCAATGGCAGGCGCGGCAGCACGCGTTGCGCCGAGGCCAGCAGGGACGGGCCGATGCCGCTATGGGTGATGAGGAGGATGCCGACGCTCATGGGCTTGGATCGCTGCGGGATGCGATCAAGATAACCAAACTCGCGCGGCCGCGGGCGGATGTTGCACGGCGCGATGCGTCGATGCCGTCAATCCAGTTCGCGGTGGAAGGTGGCAGCATCCGGCCAGCCCTTGTTGCGCGCGGCCTCGGCGAACTTCTCCGCGAGATAGACCGAGCGATGGCGCCCGCCCGTGCAACCGAAGGCGATGGTGACGTAACTGCGGGTGTCATCGCGCAGGCGCGGCAGCCAGGTGTCGAGGAACTCGCCGACCTGGGCGACGTAGCGTTGCGCCTCGGGTTGTGCGTCGAGATATGCCTGTACGTCGGCATCGCGGCCCGATAGCGGACGCAGCTCCGGTTCCCAGTGCGGGTTGGGCAGCACGCGCGCATCCAGCACGAAGTCCGCGTCGGCCGGCACGCCGCGCTTGTAGGCGAAGGACTGGAACAGCAGCGTCGGCGGCGTGTCGCGGCCGACGTCCAGCGTCTTGCCCACCTCGCGGCGCAGCTGGTGCACGTTCATCGCGCTGCTGTCGATCACGTGGTCGGCCAGCGCGCGCAGCGGTTTCAGCGCCTGGCGTTCGAGCGAAATCGCATCGGCCAAGGCGAGGCCGAGATGGCTCAACGGATGGCGACGGCGCGTGTCCGCGTAACGACGCAGCAGGACCTCGTCGGCGGAGTCGATGAAGAGCAGCCTTGGATCATGGCCTTCGCGACCGAGCGCCGACAGCCACTCCGGCATTCGCCCGAGGTCGCCATGGCTGCGCACGTCGATCGCGACGGCGAGCTGCTGCGGCGCATCGGTGCCGTGTTGGGAGAGGCTGCGCACGCAATCGTTGAGCAGTTCCGCCGGCAGGTTGTC
>JACSSF010000128.1 GCA_014879375.1 Lysobacteraceae bacterium | reverse complement strand
CAGCAGCTGGTTGTACTTGGCCACGCGGTCGCTGCGGCACAGCGAGCCGGTCTTGATCTGGGTCGCGGTCGTCGCCACCGAGATGTCGGCGATCGTCGTGTCCTCGGTTTCGCCCGAGCGGTGGGAAATGATGGCGGCGTACTTCGCTGCATCGGCCATCGCGATGGCTTCCAGCGTTTCCGACAACGTGCCGATCTGGTTGACCTTGATCAGGATCGCGTTGGCGACGTGCTCGTCGATGCCCTGCCTGAAGATGCGCGGGTTGGTGACGAACAGATCGTCGCCGACCAGCTGCACGCGATCACCGATGCGCTGGGTCAGCAGCTTCCAGCCTTCCCAATCGTGCTCGCCCATGCCGTCTTCGATGGTGATGATCGGGTACTGGTCGCACCAGTCGGCGAGGAAATCGACGAACTGCTCGCTGGTCAGGCGCTTGCCTTCGCCGGTCAGGTTGTACTTGCCGTTCTCATGGAATTCGCTCGATGCGACATCCAGGCCCAGCAGGATGTCGTCGCCCGCCTTGTAGCCGGCCTTGCCGATGGCTTCGAGAATCGTGTCGAGCGCCTCGGCATTGCTGCGCAGGTCGGGCGCGAAGCCGCCTTCATCGCCCACCGCGGTGGACAGGCCGCGGCCCTTCAGCACCGACTTCAGCGCATGGAAGACTTCGGTACCCGCACGCAGCGCTTCGGAGAAACGATCGAAGCCCACCGGCAGGATCATGAATTCCTGCAGGTCGACATTGTTGTCGGCATGCGCACCGCCGTTGATGATGTTCATCATCGGCACCGGCAATACCGGCGCACGGCCGTTGGCCAGGTACTTCCACAGCGGCTCCTTGCGCGATGCCGCCTCGGCATGCGCGACCGCCATCGACACGCCCAGCAGCGCGTTGGCACCCAGGCGACCCTTGTTCTCGGTGCCGTCGAGATCGATCAGACGTGCATCGACGCCTTGCTGGTCGGCTGCGTCCATGCCCTTGATCGCATCCGCGATCGTCGTGTTGACGTTATCGACCGCCCGCGACACGCCCTTGCCGAGATACCGCGTCTTGTCGCCGTCGCGCAGCTCAACGGCCTCCTTGGCCCCGGTCGATGCGCCCGAGGGCACCATCGCGCGGCCGAAGCTGCCATCGACGAGGGTGATCTCGGCTTCAAGCGTGGGATTGCCGCGACTGTCGAGGATTTCGCGGGCGTGGACGTGGCTGATCGTGGTCATGTGCAGGTTTTTCAGTCGTTTCAGAGGGTGGATTCGATGAAGCCGTTGCGCTTGGTGATCGCATCGATTTCCATCAGCGTTTCCAGCAGCGGACGCATCTTGTCGAGCGGCCAGGCATTCGGGCCGTCGCTGAGCGCCTTGGCGGGATCGGGATGGGTTTCCATGAAGATGCCGCTGATGCCGACCGCCATCGCCGCGCGTGACAGCACGGGGACGAACTCGCGCTGGCCGCCGCTGGAGCCGCCCTGCCCGCCCGGCAACTGCACCGAATGCGTGGCATCGAACACCACCGGGCAGCCGGTGTCGCGCATCACGCTGAGCGAGCGCATGTCGGAGACCAGATTGTTGTAGCCGAAGCTTGCGCCGCGCTCGCAGACCATGATGTCCTGGTTGCCGGTCGCCTTGGCTTTCTCCACCACCGGCTTCATGTCCCACGGCGCGAGGAACTGACCCTTCTTGATGTTGACCGGCTTGCCTGCGCTGCAGACCTTGGTGATGAAGTCGGTCTGGCGCACCAGGAAGGCCGGCGTCTGCAGCACATCGACGACCGAAGCGACCTCGTCCATCGGCGTGTATTCATGCACGTCGGTGAGCAGCGGCACGCCGAGCTGGCGCTTCACCTCGGCCAGCACCTTCAGGCCTTCTTCCATGCCGGGGCCGCGGAAACTGCCCAGCGACGTGCGGTTGGCCTTGTCGAAGCTGGACTTGAAGATGAAGGGGATGCCGAGCTCGCCGGTGATTTCCTTCAGCTTGCCGGCGGTTTCGATCTGCAATTCCATCGATTCGACCACGCACGGGCCGGCGATCAGGAAGAACGGCTTGTCGAGGCCGATTTCGAAGTCAAGCAATTTCATGCTGCTGCCTCGCTCAATAGTTTGCCGCCGGCTTTACGTTCACGCGCGGCGCGAATGAAGCCGATGAACAGCGGATGGCCGCCGCGCGGCGTGGAGAGGAACTCCGGATGCGCCTGGCAGGCCAGGAACCACGGATGCGTCGGCCACTCGATCATCTCGACCAGGGTGTCGTCCATCGACTTCGCCGAGAACACCAGACCCACGTCTTCCAGCTGGGTGCGGTAGTGGTTGTTGAATTCGTAGCGATGGCGATGGCGCTCGCCCACGACATCGCTGCCGTAGAGCCGGTGCGCCAGCGTGCCCGGCTTCACCCGCTGCTGCTGCAGGCCCAGGCGCATCGTGCCGCCGAGATCGCTTTCTTCGCTGCGGCGCTCGACATCGCCGGCGGACGTGCGCCATTCGGTGATCAGGCCGATGACCGGATGCCTGGCCTCGCGATCGTTCTCGGTGCTGTTGGCGCCCTCCAGGCCGGCAAGGTTGCGCGCGGCATCCACCACCGCCGCCTGCATGCCGTAACAGATGCCGAAATACGGGATGCCCTGCTCGCGCGCGTGCTGGGCGGACATCACCTTGCCCTCGAAACCGCGATCACCGAAGCCGCCGGGCACCAGGATGCCGTCGACGTCGGCCAGTGCCGCCGCGCCATCGCGCTCGACATCCTGCGATTCCAGCCACTTCAGGTTGACGCGGGTGCGCTGGCGGATGCCGCCGTGCTTGAGCGCCTCGGCGACCGACTTGTACGCATCCTTGTGGTCGATGTACTTGCCGACCACGGCAATCGTGACTTCGTCCACCGGGTTTTGTGTCGCATCGACCACGGCTGCCCACTCGGACAGGTCGGCGTCGGGCGCCGCCTTGCCTTCAAGGTGCAGCTGCTCGACGACCAGCTGGTCGAGCTGCTGCTCGTGCAGCCATGCCGGGATCTTGTAGATGTTGTCCAGGTCCAGCGCGTTGATGACCGCGCGCTCCGGCACGTTGGTGAACAGCGCGATCTTGCGGCGCTCGCCTTCGGGCAGCGGCTGCTCGCTGCGGCAGATCAGCACGTCCGGCTGGATGCCGATCGAGCGCAGCTCCTTGACCGAATGCTGGGTCGGCTTGGTCTTCAGCTCGCCCGCGGCGGCGATGAACGGCACCAGGGTGAGGTGCATGAACATCGCGGATTGCGGGCCGCGCTCGGTGCGGATCTGGCGGATCGCCTCCAGGAACGGCAGCGATTCGATGTCGCCCACGGTGCCGCCGATCTCGACCAGGGCGACGTCGAAGCCTGTCGTGGCCTCGTCGATGCGGCGCTTGATCTCGTCGGTGATGTGCGGGATCACCTGCACGGTGCCGCCAAGGTAGTCGCCGCGGCGTTCCTTGCGGATCACCGAGTCGTAGATCTTGCCGGTGGTGATGGAGTTCTTGCCGGACAGGCGCGTGTTG
>JACSSF010000124.1 GCA_014879375.1 Lysobacteraceae bacterium | reverse complement strand
CGAGCGCAAGGCCTTCGGCCAGCCGATCGGCGCCTTCCAGATGACCCAGGCCAAGATCGCCGACATGAAGTGCAAACTGGATGCCTCCCTGCTGCTGACGCTGCGCGCCGCGTGGGTGAAGGGCCAGGGCAAGCGATTCACGACCGAAGCCTCGGTTGCCAAGCTGACCGCGTCCGAGGCCTGCATGTGGATCGCCCACCAGACCGTGCAGATCCACGCCGGCATGGGCTATTCGAAGGAGATGCCAGTCGAGCGTTATTTCCGCGACGCCAAGATCACCGAGATCTACGAAGGCACCAGCGAGATCCAGCGGCTGGTAATTGCCCGCAACGAAACCGGGCTGCGCTAGGCCCACTCCCCCACACCGCTTACGTCCGTAAAGGTCGAACCCATGACTTCGAAGAAAACCCCATCACGCACGGATGTCGCCGTGCGTGCTCCTGCGCCTGTCATCAAGCCCGTGCTCGACGCCGTCGGCAAGGACGCCCATGCCCGCGAGTTCGCAGCCACGTTGTTCGAGCGCCTTTCGCCCGGTGAAATCGCGATGCATTCGCCCAAGCACTGGGCGGCCGTCGCCAAGGACACGCTGGCCTTCGCCGAGACCCGCAAGCCGGGGCGCGCATTGATCCGCGTGTTCAACCCCGATGTCAGGAAGAACGGCTGGGACAGCCCGCGCAGCGTGCTGCAGGTCGTCAATGACGACATGCCGTTCCTGGTCGATTCGGTCAGCAACGCGCTGGTCGAGAAGGGCATCGGCGTGCACGCGCTGATCCATCCGGTCATCGCGGTCACCCGTGACAAGGCCGGGCGGATGACGGCGCTGGGCAAGGGCGTCGACGAATCGGTGATGCACATCGAGATCGACCGCCTCGACAGCGCAGATGCCAAGGCGCTGGAAAAGACGATCGCACGCGTGCTGGAGGACGTACGCGCCAGCATCACCGACTGGCCGAAGATGCGCGAGAAGATGGAAGCGGCGGCCGACGGGCTACTGGAGCATCCGGGTCCGGTGCCGGTGGCGACCCTGGAAGAAGCCCGCGAATTCCTGCGCTGGGCAGCCGACAACCACTTCACCTTCCTCGGTTACCGCGAATACCGCGTCGAGAAACGTGGCCGCGAGGACATGCTGGTGGCGGTCGATGGCAGCGGCCTTGGCCTGTTGCGCGACGACGACGCCAGCAAGCCACGCCCGCTGAAGTCGATGGATGCGCACCAGGTGCAGCAGGCAGGCGTGTTCGATCCGCTGATCCTGTCCAAGACCAATGCGCGTTCGCACGTGCATCGCCGCGGGTACATGGATTACATCGGCGTGGTGAGCTACGACGACAAGGGTCACCCGTTGAGCGAGAAGCGCTTCATCGGCCTGTTCACCTCCAGCGCCTACAACCGCCGCCCGTGGGAGATCCCGGTGGTGCGTGCGCGCTTCGACCGGGTGATGCACGAATCCGGCCTGCCGGCGAGCGGCCATAGCGCCAAGGCGCTGCGCCACATCCTGGAGACGTTGCCGCGCGACGAGCTGTTCCAGTCCAGCGATGCCGAGCTGCTGGAACTCGGCAGCGGCGTGCTGGGCCTGCAGGAGCGCGTCGACAGCAAGCTGTTCATCCGCCGCGACCGCTATGGCCGCTTCTATTCCGTGCTGGTGTTCGTGCCGCGCGAGCGTTTCAACACCGACATGCGCCTGCGGATCGAGCAGATGCTGAAGGAGGCGTTGTCGGCAGACCACATCGAAAGTCACGTGCTGATGGGCGATTCGCCGTTGGCGCAGCTGCACATGATCGCGCGGCCGCGCAGCGAGTCCACCGACGTCGACATCGACCTGGCCAAGCTGAGTGACGCGTTGGCCGAGATCGTGCGCAACTGGCACGACAACCTCAACGACCTGTTGATCACCCGCCATGGCGAGACCGAAGGCCTGTTGCTGGCCAAGCGTTTCGGCCGCGCGTTGAGCTCGGCTTACATCGAGCAAGCCAGCCCCGAGGCCGCGGCGGATGACGTCGCCCAGCTGGCGGCGCTGGCCGACGACAGCAGCATCGGCATCACCATGCGCACCGATCCTGCGGCCAGCCATTGCGCCAACTGCATCGAGGTCAAGCTGTTCCGCCGCGGCGACAGCCTGCCGTTGTCGGAAGTGCTGCCGATGCTGGAAAACATGGGCCTGCAGGTGATAACGGAATATCCGTACGACATCGAGGCTGATGGCCAGGCGTATTCGATCCAGGACCTGGAAGTGCGTCCGCCCGATGGCATGGTGCCGTCCGCCGAGGGCATCGCGTTCTTCGTCGAGGCCTTCAGCCGGGTGTGGAGCGGTGACCTCGAGAACGATGGCTTCAACCGCCTGGTGCTCGGGGCAGGCCTGCGCTGGAAGCAGGTGCAGATGCTGCGGTCCTACTGCAAGTACCTGATGCAGTTGGGCGTGCCGTTCTCGCAGAGCTATGTCGAGGCGACCTTCGCCCGCTATCCGCTCTTGGCGCGCTTGATGGTCGAATACTTCGAGGCACGCTTCGACCCGACGACCGGCAAGGAAACCAAGGCCGAGATCGTGGCCGGTGCCGAGGTCTTCGCCGCGCAACTGGGCATGCTGGCCCATGACGATGCCGCGACCCAGGCGCTGAAGCCGGTGATCGCCGCGCGCAACGGATCGCGCGAGGCACAGGGCGAGGCAGTGCGCACTGCACTGTTGTCGCTGCTGGACCGCGTCAAGAGCCTGGACGAGGATCGCATCCTGCGCAGTTTCATGGGCGTCATCGATGCGACCCTGCGCACCAACTATTACATCGAATATCCGGGCGGCAAGCGGGTGGATGGCGGCCCTGCCGACTATCTCAGCTTCAAGCTGGACTGCGCCAAGGTGCCCGATCTTCCCAAGCCCAAGCCGTATCGCGAGATATGGGTCTGCGGCCCGCGCGTGGAAGGCATCCACCTGCGCTACGGCCCGGTGGCACGTGGTGGCCTGCGTTGGTCGGACCGCCGCGAGGACTTCCGTACCGAGGTGCTGGGCCTGGTCAAGGCACAGATGGTGAAGAACACGGTCATCGTCCCGGTTGGTTCCAAGGGCGGCTTCTACGCCAAGCAGCTGCCCGATCCGGCAGTGGACCGCGATGCGTGGTTCAACGAAGGCGTGGCCTGCTACAAGCGCTTCATCAACGGCATGCTCGACATCACCGACAACCTGTCGATCAGCGGCAAGATTCTGCCGCCGGCGGGCGTGGTGCGCCACGATGGCGATGACCCGTACCTGGTGGTCGCTGCCGACAAGGGCACGGCGACGTTCTCCGACATCGCCAACGGCATCGCCCAGGCGCACAAGTTCTGGCTGGACGATGCATTCGCCTCCGGCGGCTCGGTCGGTTACGACCACAAGGGCATGGGCATCACCGCGCGTGGCGCGTGGGAGTCGGTCAAGCGCCATTTCCGCGCGCTGGGCCGCGATTGCCAGAAGGAAGACTTCACCTGCGTCGGCATCGGCGACATGTCGGGCGACGTGTTCGGCAACGGCATGATGCTGTCCAAGCACATCCGCCTGGTCGCGGCGTTCGATCATCGCCACATCTTCATCGACCCGAACCCCGACGCGGCCAGTTCGTTCAAGGAACGCCAGCGGCTGTTCAAGCTGGCGCGCTCCTCGTGGATGGACTACGACGCCAAGCTGATCAGCAAGGGCGGCGGCGTGTTCTCGCGCGCGGAAAAATCGATCCCGCTCAACCGCGAGATCAAGGCTGCGCTGGGCATCGAACCCGACATCGAGGCGCTGAGCCCGACTGAGCTGATCTCGGCCATCCTGCGGTCGCCGGTGGACCTGTTGTGGAACGGCGGCATCGGCACCTACGTCAAGTCCAGCCAGCAGAGCAACGCCGATGTCGGTGACCGCACCAACAACGCATTGCGGGTCAACGGCAACGAGCTGCGCTGCAAGGTGATCGGCGAGGGCGGCAACCTCGGCTTCACCCAGTTGGGTCGTGTCGAGGCCGCGCACAATGGCGCGCTGCTCAACACCGACTTCATCGACAACTCCGCGGGCGTGGATACCTCCGACCACGAGGTGAACATCAAGATCCTGCTCAACGGCGAGGTGCAAAAGGACAGGCTGACGCTGCCTGCGCGCAACAAGCTGCTGGCGTCGATGACCAACGAAGTGGCCGCGCTCGTCCTCAACGACAACTACCGCCAGAACCAGACGCTGTCGCTGATGGAGCGCATGACCCAGACGCGCCTGGGCTCGAAGATGCACTTCATCCGTTCGCTGGAGGCACTGGGCCTGCTGGATCGCCAGATCGAGGACCTGCCGAGCGATGCGGAAGTCGCCGAACGCAAGGCCAGGGGCCAGAGCCTGACGCGGCCGGAGTTGTCGGTGCTGCTGTCGTACTCCAAGCTGGTGGCGTATCCGGAACTGCTCAAGAGCGACGTGCCGGAGGACCCGTACCTGTCCAAGGAACTGGTGCGCTACTTCCCCGAGCCGCTGCAGAAGAAGTACGCGAAGGCGATGGAACACCACCGCCTGAAGCGCGAGATCATCGCCACGGCAGTGACCAACTCCACCATCAACCGGATGGGCGCGACCTTCCTGATGCGCATGCAGGAAGACAGCGGTCGCAGCATCGGCGACATCGCCAAGGCCTATACCATCACCCGCGAGACGCTGGATGCACGCGAGCTGTGGACGCAGATCGACGCGCTCGACGGCAAGGTGGCAGATGCGACGCAGGTCGATGCCTTGCAGGTGATCTGGGAAGTGCAGCGCAGCTTCACCCGCTGGCTCCTCTCGCGCCCGGGTGCGATCCCGGCCATCCAGCAGGCGGTGGATCGCTATCACGATGGCTTCCGCGACATCCGCGCAGGCGACGGCATCCTGCCGGATTCGCAGCGTCCGGCCTACGAGGCCAGCCGCAAGGAATGGCGTGCCAAGGGCGTGCCGGCGACGCTGGCAGACCAGCTGGCCGCGCTGCCTTACCTCGAACCCAGCCCGAACATCATCGAGCTGGCACGCGAGCGCAAGCTGCGTCCTATCGAGGTCGCGAAGGTCTACTTCCGCATCGCCGATGCGCTGCGCGAGCCGTGGCTGCGCGAGCAGATCGAGGCGTTGAAAGTGGATGGGCGCTGGCATGCCGTGGCGCGTGGCGTGCTGCGCGACGAGCTGGCTACGCAGATGCGCAAGCTCACCGAGCAGGCGCTGGCGATGCCGGGCAAGGACGCCGAGGCCAAGGTGTCGGCCTGGCTGGGACGCGACGATTCGATGTTGCGCTTCACCCTGGCGATGCTCAACGAGTTGGCCACGCAAAAGACGCTGGATTACCCGACCGTCTCGGTCGCGGTGCAGCGCCTGGCTCAGCTGGCCAACCGCGGCTGATCACAGGCAGGTAATTCAGGATAATGACAAACCGGGGCCGACAAGCCCCGGCTTTTATGTGGCCTGCATGCAGCCGCGGCGATGTTCGCGTTATCCTCGTGGTATGCCCGGATCCCGCATCGCCTTCCTCGCCAGCCCTGCCGATGATGCGCAGGATGCGTTGCGCACCCTGACCGACGCGCATGGCCAGCATGCGCCTGCCGAGGCCGACATGCTGGTGGCGCTGGGCGGCGACGGCTTCATGCTGCAGACCTTACATCGACATGGCGACTTGGCCTTGCCGGTGTACGGCATGAAACTGGGCACGGTGGGTTTCCTGATGAACCAGTATCGCGTGGATGGGCTGATGGAACGTCTGCAGGCCGCCGAGCCCGCGGTACTGAAACCACTTGAAATGACCGCTTTGACGGAATCCGGCGTGCGGGTGAATTCGCTGGCCTACAACGAAGTCTCGCTGCTGCGACAGACACGGCAGGCCGCGCACATCGCCATCGACCTCAACGGGGAGAACCGGCTGGACGAATTGATCTGCGATGGCGTCATGGCGGCGACGCCCGCAGGCAGCACCGCCTACAACTTCTCCGCCGGGGGGCCGATCCTGCCGCTGGGCGCGAACGTGATGGCGCTGACGCCGATCGCGCCATTCCGGCCGCGCCGCTGGCGGGGCGCGGTGCTCAAGGCTTCGACCGAAGTGAAGTTCCGCGTGCTCGATCCCTACAAGCGGCCGGTCAGCGCGACGGCCGACTCGCATGAAGTGCGCGATGTCGTGGAAGTCACCATCCGCGAATCCGGCACGCACACGGTGACGCTGCTGTTCGATCCCGAACACAATCTCGAGGAACGCGTCCTCAGCGAGCAATTCATTGCCTAGGCCAGACATGCCTTGCGTGCAGCCGCCATGAGCAGCCCGGGCGAACATCGGGGTCAAGCGAAAGCAGCCGCACGCGGCGGCATGGCGATGCTGCGTTCGCGCTTGTCCGGCGGATTCCAGGCATGGGCGCTTGGTGTCCTCGCGTTGTTGTTCGGCCTGGTCTTGACGGTGTGGATCAGCCATCTGGAGTGGGGGCGCGAGCATACCGATAGCCAGCGGGGCCTCGGCATCGCGGCCCGGGACGTGGAGACCGCGCTGCGTGGCGAACTCCAGTCCTGCGAGATGCTGCTGCGGTCGATGCAGTCGGTTTACCTGGCATCCCGCGACGTGGATGCCCGCGAGTTCAAGGCCGCCTTCGAGGGGCTGCAGGCGCTTCGCCATCTCGGCAGCCTGCAGGCGCTGTCACTAGCCAGACCCGTCGAGCATGCGGATGGCACGCACTACATCGTCACCGTCGTGCAGCCGGAGGACGCGCCCAATGCGCATCTGCTCGGCGTCGACATCAACACCCAGCCGCAGAGCCTGCGCGCGATCGAGTTGTCACGTGACCTCAATGAGGTGGTGATGTCCGCGCCCTTGCGCCTGCGGCAGGCGCCGACAACCGCGTCCGAGACCAGCGGTATCGTGATGCGCCTACCTGCGTTCTCGCCGGGCGACGTGCCGCGAACGGTGGAGGCGCGGCGCGAGCGCATGCTGGGCAGCCTGGGGGCTTCCTTCATGCTGCAGACGTTGGTCGAGGATGCGCTCAGCGACGGCATCGGCGAGAACATGTCCATCGCCTTGTTCGATGTCACCGACGGCAGGCGGCAACTGCTTTACGACAATGACGAGCGTGGCGCGCGGCAGGACGCGCCGGCCATCGACAAGCAGATCGAATTCGGCCATCGCATCTGGCGACTGGAGCTGGTCGATCTGAGCCCTGAACAAGCCTGGCCCTCGTGGGCGCAGTTCCTGCTCTATGGCGTGCTTTGCAGCCTGCTGTTTGGTGCGCTGGTGTGGTCGATGGTCGGCACGCGCGTGCGTGCAGTCGCGTTGGCCAGCACGATGGGCGAGCGCGTGCGCACCAGTGAGCAACGTTTCCGCAAGCTCAACGAGCTCCTGCCCACGTTGGTGCTGCTCTATGACGGCGAAACAGGGATGATCACCTATGCCAACCAGGTTGCACGCCGGCGCATGGGCATTCCTGACGAAGGCATTCCGCTCGCCGAGGTGGCGCCGAAGAGCGTGGTCGAGCAGTTGCAGAATGCCGTGCCCGGGCACTCGGTGACGCTCCAGGAGCAGCTCAAGGCAGCGGACGGGCAGGACTTCTGGGCCAGCATCGTTGCCAGCGAGATCGAGATCGAGGGACGCACCAAGTGGTTGATGGTGGCGAGTGACGTGTCCGAGCAACGGCGGCTGACCGAGCGATTGAGCTATCAGGCCAGCCACGATGCGCTGACCGGTCTGCCGAACCGGCAGGAATTCGAGGCGCGCCTGCGTCGTGCCTTGGCGTCGAGTCATGCCGGCCAGATGGCCCTGCTGTTTATCGACCTGGACCAGTTCAAGCTGATCAACGACACCTCCGGGCACATTGCCGGCGACCAGTTGCTGGTGCAGCTGGCGATGGCGATGCGCGAGCAGTTGCGCGAGGAAGACGTGCTGGCCCGATTGGGTGGCGATGAATTCGGCGTGGTGCTGATGGACGTGGCCGGCCGCGATGCCGCGATGATGGTGGCCGAGCGGCTCAGGATCGCCATCGACGGCTATGCCTTCGTCTGGGACCGGCGCAGCTACATCAGCAGCGCCAGCATCGGCGGGACGATGATCGAAGGCCGTGGCGAGTCGCTGAAGGAATTGCTCGCGCAAGTCGATACCGCTTGCTACACGGCGAAAGACGCCGGACGCAATCGCGTCCATTTCTATTCCGATGACGATGCGGCCACCTTGCGGCGTCGCGGCGAGATGGATTGGGTCAATCGCATCCGACTGGC
Organism: Lysobacteraceae bacterium; assembly: GCA_014879375.1. Lineage (GTDB taxonomy): Bacteria > Pseudomonadota > Gammaproteobacteria > Xanthomonadales > Xanthomonadaceae > Solilutibacter. Next base: position 9,455 of record JACSSF010000124.1, on the reverse strand, counting down.
GCTGGACGAATCGCGGCTGGTGCTGGCCTACCAGGAATTCATGCCCTTGTCGGCACGCGCCGATGCAAGCGGCCCTCGCGTGGAGTTGCTGCTGCGCCTGGTCGACGAGGAAGGCAGGCTGGTATTGCCGGGCGCATTCCTGCCGGCGGCCGAGCGCTACGGGTTGATGTCGCGCATCGATCGTTGGGTGATCGACACGGCGCTGGCGAATTTCGACCGGATACATCCGTCCGGCGACAGGCTGGCGATGTGCTCGATCAACCTGTCGGCCTCGACTCTGGACGAGGAGGACTTCATTCGATTCGTGCTGACGGCCTTCGATCGCCAGCAGGTCGATCCGCGGCGGGTGATGTTCGAGATCACCGAGACCACCGCCGTGCGGGACCTTGGCCAGGTCTCGCGCCTGGTGACGGAATTGCGCGCCATCGGCTGCCACATCGCGCTGGATGACTTCGGCGCCGGCATGTCCTCGTTCGGCTATCTCAAGACCCTCGGCATCGACACGATCAAGATCGACGGGGCCTTCGTGCTCGACATCGAGAGCGATGCCGTGTCCCACTCCATCGTCCGCGCGATCACCGAAATCGGTCACCAGCATGGCCTGGACGTGATCGCCGAGTGGGTGGCGAATGCCGAGCAAGTGGGCGTCCTGACCGAGATCGGCGTGGATTATGCCCAAGGTTTCGGCATCCATTCGCCGGAGCTGGCCTTGTTCCTGCGTTGATGCGGAGCGCCGTCTCGTCACCTGCGACGCGGATGCGGCATCCTTGTCCTCATGCAGAACCATCCGCCCCTGGTCATCGCCATCACCGCACGCGCGCTGTTCGACATGGAGGACAGCCACGACCTGTTCGAGCGCGAGGGCGTGGAGGCCTTCAGCGCCTACCAGCGTGTACGTGAGGACGAGCCGCTGTCACCGGGCATCGCCTTCCCGCTGGTGCGCAAGCTGCTGGCGTTGAATCGGCAGGCGCCGGCGGATGCGCCACGGGTGGAGGTGATCCTGCTCTCGCGCAATTCCGCCGATACCGGCCTGCGCATCTTCAATTCCATCCAGCACCACGGCCTCGACATCCGCCGTGCGACGTTCACCTCGGGGGCGCCGGTCTGGCCCTACATCAGGCCCTTCGGTGCGCAGTTGTTCCTGTCGGCCAACCCCGAGTCGGTGCGACGCGCGCTGGAGGCGGGCGTGGGCGCGGCGACCATCCTCCCGTCGGGCGCAGCCGAGTCCCGGCACGACCAGTTGCGCATCGCGTTCGATGGTGATGCAGTGATCTTCGGCGACGAGAGCGAGCGCGTCTCCCGCGAGCAGGGCATCGAAGCCTTCGGTATCCACGAACGCGAACGTGCCCGCGAGCCATTGTCAGGCGGGCCGTTCCGGGGGTTCCTGCAAGCCTTGCATGATCTGCAGGAGGCCTTTCCGGTGGGTGAGGGTGCACCGATCCGGACCGCGCTCGTGACGGCACGTTCGGCGCCGGCGCACGAGCGAGTGATTCGCACCTTGCGCGAATGGGGCGTGCGGCTGGACGAGGCGCTGTTCCTCGGCGGCCGCGACAAGGGAGAATTCCTGGAAGCGTTTGGCGCCGACATCTTCTTCGATGATTCGCTGCACAACATCGATTCCGCGCGACGTCATGTCGCCGCGGGGCATGTCCCGCATGGCGTCGCCAACGATGATGCCGGGCAGGCCTAGGACAGCTTGGGCAGCAGGATGTCGGTCAGTCGCCAACGCAGGCCCTGGCGCTCGAAAACGAAGTCCACCGACTTGCCGTCGGCACTCTGCACCGTGGCGATGAAGCGCGAGGGTGACACGAACCGCGTCTTCGCGCCCTTGAGCGGGTCGTAGGGCGCGGGGCCGGATGTGAGGCCGCCGCCCGGCGCGACATTGCCGCGTGCACGCTCGACCAGAGAGTGCCCCTGCAACAGGATCGCGATGCCGGCCGGGGACACCATCGCATCGACCGCGCTGTCCGAGAGCATGCCGGCCACGCTTGATGCCGCGCTGCCCGTGACCTGCGTACCGAAACGCTGGCCGATCTCGCGGGCGATGCGGTCCTCGATCTGCGCCTTGATGTTGGCACGCAGCTTCGGATAGTCCACGTGACGCTCCAGCGCGCGGATGTCCTGCGATTCCACGGCTTGGCGGATGCCGTGGATCGCCATGTACGGGCCGGCGGCGATCCAGCCCGCCAACGCCAGCAGCACGATCGCCGCAATGATCAATACACATTTGGCGGTCTTGTTCATTTCAGAACTCCAAGTCGAGTGCCGCGCACAGATAATCCACGAATGGTGCCAGTTGCAGCAAGTTCTTCTCGATCCGGTTGAACAGCCTGGCCGAGGTGATCTCCTCATCCGACAAACCGGCCATCAAGGCGAAATTGCGATGGCGCAAATCGTCGAGGTAGGCGAAATCGGCCGGGAACCCCGGCGGTGGCCGCACCAGCATGTCGCTCGATGCAAGGTCGAAGCGCCTGCGCAGCTTCTTGTCGTGCGCGACCCGCGCCCATGCCCCGGGGTTGTCAAAGATGAACTGGCGCACGCGGCGCTGCGTATGCGTCTCCGGGTGCCACAGTCCGGCACCGATGAAGCTCGCGCCAGGCTGCAGGTGCAAGTAGAACGAGGGCGCCGCGACCTGCTTGCGCCGCTCGTGGAAGATGCGCGCCCCTTGCCACGGCTTGTAGGGCGTCTTGTCGCTGGCGAAGCGGGTGTCGCGCTGAATCCGGAACATCGATCCGCCGACGGTCTTCGGATCGCTGCGGTAATGCGGACTGATCGCGGCGACGGCGGGTTGCAGGTCGGTCAACAACTGCTGGAACGGCGCACGAACATGATCCTCATAATCCGCCTTGTGGGCGAGGAACCACTCGCGTTCGTTGTGCCGTGCCAGACCGCGCAGGAACTTCAGGCTGGCATTGGCGAAGTAGATCGTCATTCGATGTCGGCTTCGCGTTCATCGCCCCACAAGCTGAGCCGGTCCAGCAGGCCGAGCTTGGCTTCATCGCCCGCATGGGCCTGGCGCAGCGCTTCGATCTGCGCACGATAACGCGGCAGGGTGATTTCACCGAGGCCTTCCTCGTCGCGCAGCCGCAGGCGCAGATAGTCGCGCCAGCGCACCTGATCGTCAAAATCCAGCGTGCCCGGCCAGTTGCGTGCACGGTAGCGGAACAGCAATTCCTGCATGCGCGGGTCGCGGAAACTGAAGCCAGCCGATGCCATCTTGTCCGGCGGCGTTGCCCGAACCTGTGCGGCGAGTCGCTTGTCGCTCTCGGGGATGAAACCGTCGTAGAGCGCGCCATCGGCATCGGAGAGCGGAAAGTCCGGGGCTGCGGCATACACTTGGCGAATCTTCTCGGCCAGCGCCGGACCCGCCTTGCGCAGTCGTTCGGCGCGTTGCTCGACGACGAGCGGATCGATGCCGAGGCGTTCGAAATCGGCTTCGCGCAAATGGCTCCACTCGACCAACGCCGGGCAGCGATTGGCATGGACTTCCTTGAGCGCAATGCGTTGCACGCCTTCGGGCAGGTCGCTCTGGGCGACGTAGAGGCGGCCCGCGATCTCCTCGGTGCTCAAGCCCAGCAGCGGCTCCACGTCCTGCATCAGGTCGAACACGACCACGCGGCTGTCGATGCGCGGATGACGGGTCAGCGGCACCACCGGCGCGGCGCACAGGCGCGAGGCCGGAAAACGCTGCGACACATGCAACACCGGCTGCATGGCAAAGGCATCGAGCATCCGCATCGCCACTTTCTTGTCACGCAGGGTCAGCGCGTAGTCCCACAGACGCGGTTGCGCATCACGCAGACGCTTGGCCAACCCGATCAACGCGCGTACGTCGGACAATGCCTCGTGCGCCATGCCTTCGCGCAGGCCGTTGTCCTCGGCCAGGTGCTCCAGCTTGAAGCTGGTGCCCTTGCCGTCGTCACGCTGCCGCCAGGTGATGCCTTCGGGACGCAGGGCATGGGCCAGGCGCATGACGTCCAGCAGGTCCCAGCGCGAATTGCCGCCGCGCCATTCGCGCTCGTAGGGATCGAAGAAATTGCGCCACAGCCCGTAACGGACGAATTCATCGTCGAAGCGCAGCGAGTTGTAGCCGACCGAGCAGGTTTCCGGCCGCGACATCTCGTCGAAGATGCGCGCCATCGCCTCGGCTTCGATCACGCCGTCGCGCAATGCCTGTTGCGGGGTGATCCCGGTCACCATCGTCGCGGCGGGCGCGGGCAGCAGGTCATCGGCCGGCTGCACGAAGAAACTGATCGGCTCGTCGATGATGTTGAGCTCGGCATCGGTGCGGATCGCCGCGAATTGCGCGATGCGGGTGCGACGCGGATCGCTGCCGAAGGTCTCCAGGTCGTAGAAGAGGAAGCTGGCGGCCATCAGGTTTCAGCGGGCAGCGGCGCCAATCGCTTGGCGACTTCGGCATCCAGCCAGTCCCAATCGATGTCGTCGAGCGTGGATTTCCCGCGCGTGGCCTCGACCAGCAACTCGCGCTGCACGCGCCCGCGCTCGAACGCGGTGGCGTAGGGCATGCGCATGAAGCTGACCATGCTGTAGCGTGGCACGAAACGATCCGGATGGCGGCCGGCCAATTGCAATTCCAACTGGCGTTGCAGGAGGTAATCGTCGTCATCGACCCGGTCGCGCATCTCGAGGTAGTTCTCCAGCGCCATGGTCTGGATCGCCAACGCATTCGGGGCGCGCAGTTTCTCGTAGGCGATGAAGGCGGAGGCGATGTCGTCGGTGCGTTCCAGTTCATCGGCCAGTGCCACGCAGTCCTCGAACGCGCAGTTCATGCCCTGCCCGTGAAAGGGCACCATCGCATGTGCTGCGTCGCCCACCAGCACGGCCTGGCCGTGCAGGCCCCAGCGATCCAGGTACAGCGTCGCCAGCGTGCCGACCGGGTTGCGATCAAAGTCGCGGGCGAGGTTCGGGATCAGCGGCAAGGCATCGGGGAAGTCGCGCGCGAACAGGGCGACGGCATCCTCACCATCGCGCACGTCGGCGAAACTGGGCGGCTCGCCTTCGTTGGGCATGAACAAGGTCACGGTGAAAGTACGCTCGTCATTGGGCAATGCGATGCACATGTAGCGGCCGCGTGGCCAGATGTGCAGGGCATTGGGCTCGATCTGGAAGCCGCCATCGAAAGCCGGCGGGATTTCCAGTTCCTTGTAGCCATGGCCAAGCCACTCGGTGCGTTCGCCGAGCGAAGTGACTTTCTCCATTTCGCCGCGCAAGGTGGAGCCGGCGCCATCGCAACCGATCAATGCATTGAAGGCGTGGCGGTGATCATTGCCGTGCACGTCGTGGAAGATCGCGATGCCGGCCTCGAAATCCACGCTCGCAAGCCCCTGATCGAAGTGCAGGATCGCGCCCGCGGCCTCGGCGGCATTGAGCAGGGTGATGTTGAGTTCACCGCGGCTGATCGACCAGATCACCTCGGAATCATCGCGGCCGTAGCGTTGCAATTGCGGCTCCCCGCCCAACGGGTGCACCATGCGGCCGCGCATCATCACCGCCTGTCGCAGCACATCGGCGTCTGCACCGGCCTGGCGCAATGCGTGCAGGCCGCGTTCGGCCAGTGCGAGGTTGATAGAGCGGCCACCCGCGTAGCCGTCGATGCGTGGATCGCCGCGGCGCTCGAACACCTCGACCTTGAAGCCGCGTTGCGCCAGCAGCGTCGCCAGCAATGCGCCGGCGAGGCCAGCACCTACCAGCGTGAAGTGTCGATCAGCGGCCATCGGTCCATTCCCTGGCCGCGCGGGCGAAGCGCAGCACGTCATCAAAGTTGTTGTAGAGCGGTGCGGGCGAAATGCGGATCACGTCGGGTTCGCGCCAGTCACCCAGCACGCCGCGCGATTGCAGGTGGTCGAACAGGCTGCGCCCGGCATCGCGCCCCGCCTTGACCCGCAGCGAGAGCTGCGCGCCGCGCTGGGTGATGTCGCGCGGGGTGAGGATGTCGATGGCATCCGCCAGATGCGCATCGATCAACTGTTCGAGATAGCCGGTCAGCGCCCGCGATTTCTCCCGCAATGCGGTCATGCCCGCGCGCTGGAACTGCTCGACCGACGCGCGCAGAGGCGCCAGGCCGAGGATCGGCGGATTGGACAGCTGCCAGCCATCGGCGCCGGGGGTGGCGTGGAACTCGGTGCCCATCTTGAAGCGCACGCCCTTGTTGTTGCCCCACCAGCCAGCGAAGCGCGGACGCGTGGTCTCGGCATGGCGTTCGTGCACGAAACAACCGGCGACCGCACCCGGCCCGGCATTCATGTACTTGTAGTGGCACCAGACCGCGAAATCCGCGCCGCTTTCATGCAGGCCGAGGTCCAGGTTGCCTACCGCATGGGCGAGGTCGAAACCGACCAGTGCGCCGGCCTCGTGCGCGAGCCGCGCGATGGCATCCAGATCGAAGGCTTGCCCAGTGCGATATTGCACGCCCGGCCAGATCACCAGCGCAAGCCGCGCTGCATTGTCGCGGATCGCCTTGGTAATCGCGTCCATCGAGAACACGCCGCCGGGCAGGTCCGGCTCGACCTCGATGAGGTTGGTATCAGGTGAGAGGCCATGGAACCTGACCTGCGACTCGACCGCGTAGCGATCGGACGGAAAGCTGCCGGCTTCGATCAGGATGGCGCTGCGCTCGTTGCGCGGCTGGTAGAAGCTCACCATCATCAGGTGCAGGTTGGCGGTGAGCGAATTCATCGCCACCACTTCATGCGGCCTGGCGCCGACGATATCGGCGAGCGGCTCGCGCACCAGCTCGTGGTAAGGCATCCATTGCGCCTGCCCGGTGAAGTGGCCTTCGACCGCCTCGGTCGCCCACTTGTCGAGCACTTCCTCGACATGCGCACGGGCGCCGCGCGGCTGCAGTCCCAGCGAGTTGCCGCAGAAATAGGCCTGCTGCCGGCCCTCATGCAGCGGGATCAGGAATTCATCGCGGAAGCCGCGCAGCGGATCGGCGGCGTCCTGTGCGCGGGCGTAGTCGATGTCGAAGATGTCGTTGCTCATGCAAACCTCGATGCGGGCAGGTCCAGCCATTCCAGCGCGGTACCGTGGAACAGGCGCGCCTGTTCCCTGTCGTTCAATGCGAGGCGGTCGATGCCTTCGCCCGGGGTCTGTTCGCCGAGCGGGAAGGGGTAGTCGGTGCCCAGCATCACCCGATCGCTGCCGCAGACCTCCAGCAGGTAACGCAGGGCAGCGTCATCGGCCACCCAGGAATCGAAGTACAGGCGTTTCAGGTACTCGCGCGGGTTGCGGAAATTGTCGGTGGCGACAAGGTCCGGACGCATGCGGAAGCCGTGCTCGATCCGGCCGATCGTGTAGGGGAAGCTGCCACCACCATGCGCCATGCACACGCGCAGCTTGGGCAGGCGCTCCAGTACGCCGCCGAACACCAGGCAACAGGCAGCGCGTGATTGTTCCGCCGGCATCCCGACCAGCCACGGCAGCCAGTATTTGGGCATGGTGTCGGTGCCCATCATGTCCCAGGGATGCACGAGAATCGCAGCGCCCAGATCTGCGGCGGCCTCGAAGAAGGGGAAGAGTTCGGGCGCGTCAAGGTTCCAGTGGCCACCATCGGCCAGGTGCAGGTGCGAACCGATCTGCACGCCCTGCAGGCCGAGCTGGTCCATGCAGCGCTCCAGCTCGCGGATCGCCAGTTGTGGCGATTGCAGCGGCACCGTGCCGATGCCGGCGTAGTGGCGCGGGTAGTCGCGCACCGTCTGCGCCATGTGGTCGTTGAGTGACTGGTGCAGTTCCAGCGCGTGATTGGCCTTGGCCCAGTAGCTGAACATCACCGGGACCGTGGAGAGCACTTGCACCTGCACGCCGAACTCGGCGTATTCGTCGATGCGGATCTGCGGGTCCCAGGTCTTGGGCCAGATCTCGCGGAAGAATTTGCCGTCGCGATAGATGCGCGAGCGGCCATCCTCGCCGTGGTGGATCACTGGGAAGCGCGCGTCGCCGTATTTCTTCGCCAGGTCCGGCCAGTTGCGCGGCAGGTAATGCGCGTGGACGTCGATCTTGAGCATGGCGTCAGGTGATGTCCGCGCGCGAGTCGGCCTGCATCTCGTAACGCGAGGGCCGGGGATTGAGAGTGCCGCATTGGGTGCAGGTGCGCAGTTCGTCGCTGCGGTAGAACACCTCGAAGATGCGGAAGAAATCCTGCTCGATGTCGTTGAGGTGGAAGAATTCCTCGAACAACTGGTGGTTGCATGACACGCAGAACCACATCAGCGCGTCCTCCTCGTGCGGCAGGCGCTTGCGTTCGATCACCAGCCCGACCGATTCGGCCATGCGTTGCGGCGAATGCGGCACGCGCGGCGGCAGGTAGAACATCTCGCCGGCCTTGATCGGGATGTCACGAACCGCGCCGTCCTCTTGCACCTTCAGCACCATCTCGCCTTCGAGCTGGTAGAACCACTCCGGGCCTTCCTCGAAGTGGTAGTCGGTGCGTGCATTCGGGCCGCCGACCACCATCACCACGAAATCTTCCTGCACGATGCACTTGTTGCCGACCGGGGGTTTGAGCAGGTGGCGATGTTCGTCGATCCAGGCTTGCAGGTTGAAGGCGGCGGGCAGGGGCATGCTTACTCCTTGACGATGGCGATGCACTTGAGTTCGATCGCGATCGGCGTCGGCAGCGCGGTGATGCCGAGCGTGGTGCGACAAGGCGCGTTCGCGGCATCGGGAAAGTATTCGGCCCAGATCGCGTTGTAGGGCTTGAAGTCGCGTGCCATGTTGGTCAGGTACACGGTGACATCGACCAGGTCTTCCCACCTCGCGCCGCTGGATTCCAGCACCGCACGCACATTGGCGAAGACCGAGCGGGTCTGCGCATCGATGTCGTAGGCGAGCAGACTGCCGTCCTCCGCGTGCACGTTGCCCGGCACGCCGTTGCTGGCGGGATCGCGCGGGCCCACGCCGGAAAGGAACAACTGGTTGCCGACGCGTCGCGCATGTGGGTAGTGGCCGACCGGCCTGGGCGCGCTGGCACTCTGGATGACATCGGCCATCAGCGATCCTCCCGATCATCGCGAATGCGGGCGAGGGCTTCCGGATACTGGATGTCCAGATCCGTGGACGAGGCCACGTTCAAGCCGAGATCGTGCGCAAGACCATCGCGCAGCGTGTACACCCACGCATGCACGGCGACTTTTTGCCCACGCGTCCATGCGTCCTGGATGATGGTGGAACGACATACGTTCACCGCTTGCTCCAGCGCGTTGAGCTCGCACAGGCGGTCGTGGGCGAGGGTGGCATCCAGCGGCTCGAGGATCTTGAAATGCATGTCGGCGACATCGCCGACGTGGCGGATCCAGTTGTCTGCGAGACCGACGCGGGTGTTGTTCAGCGCCGCATGCACACCGCCGCAGCCGTAATGGCCGACGACGAGGATGTGCTCGACCTTCAGCACGTCCACCGCGAACTGGATCACCGACAGGCAGTTGAGGTCGGTGTGC
>JACSSF010000073.1 GCA_014879375.1 Lysobacteraceae bacterium | reverse complement strand
AGACGCAGCGGATTCAAAATCCGCCGGCCTTAAAACCGTGTGGGTTCGAGTCCCACCCCCGGCACCAGACGAAAAACCGCCCTAGTGGCGGTTTTTTGTTGGGCGTCGATTGTCGGCTTCCGACCCATTGCCGCCGTTCGCGCTGGCCCTTTGACGGACTGGTGACCTGTGGAGAACGGACGGTCTCGGGAACTTTGAGGTGCGATCACAAGGCGCGATCCGGCACGCCACATCAATTCCCACTCGGCGTGCCGAACCAATCAGCATCGATTGCCTGCAGCATCTCCTCGGGCGTCAACTGCTGGGTCATGCGTCCTCGCAGAACATGCTTGTGCTCGAACGACGTCGCCCCGCGCTCCATCACCTTGGATCGGAACGCAGCGATCTGGTCGTCGCCGAAGTTGCTGTTGAACGTATTGAACAGCACAACGTGCTGGCCATCAAACCGATTGTTTTCGACGAATGCCCACAGCGGTGGCGCCGGGCTGTAGAACCACACCGGCGAGCCGAGCCAGACTGTAGAAAAAGGCGTGAGGTCGATGGTGCGCGGCGTGACATTCGGTAGCTTGGCCGGATCGTTGCGACGGGCGTTGGCACCCAAGGCCGATTGGGCAAGCCCGGTCAGGCCCAGCTCGTACTCCGGGACTTGCAGCGAGTAAATGTCCGCATCAAGCCGTCGGGCAACATGGCGCGCTGCCAAAGCCGTATTGCCCGAGCGCGAGAAATAGATCACAGCGGCACGAGTCCGGACCGTCTTCGATACCGGCGCCATCGGTGCAGCATAGGGCTCCATGGGTGCTACGCGTCGTGCCTGCGTGCGTTCGATCAACGTCACACCTACGAAGAACCCAACCACCGCAAGGCCAGCCATGGCGATGATCACCAGGAACCACTGCATCAGAGACATATTCCGAAGCCTTTTCATGAATTGGCACCGTAGCGCACCCACAGGATGTCATTGGGCAGCGCTTGTGCGGACTTGAGCTCGTACTGACGAGGCGGCTGTGACGGCAAATCGGGCGCACGAAGAAAAGCCGTGGGCGTGTCCGTAGCGTCGTCCATAAGTGGCGCCATCACCAAGCTGATCTCATCGATCAGTCCGGCATGCAGGAAACTCCCATTGATCGTCGGACCGCCCGAGACCGTGAGCACTTGGATGCCGAAGAGATCGTGCAGTTTGCGCGCCGCCAGCGGCAGATCCAGCACATCGCTGCCCGCGAACACGTAGGAAATCCCGCGTTGGTTCAAATAGGCGACGTAATCATCCGACGCTCGATCCGTGAGCACCTCGATCAGGTGCGCACGCGGACGCAAGTGAAACCGCACCGAATTCTGTCGCCAGGGAAGCTTGCCGGAGGGATCGACTGCAACAACGAAGTCCCTTGCTGCCGTATCCGCGACAAAATCTTCGCGTGGTACCCGAGGTGCTTCCGCGTCGAATACCGGTTCACCGCTACCGGCAAAGTGCGCCATCGTGACGCGACCGCAAAGCCAGGCCTGACTGCCCAGGCTCAGGAAGGTTTCGTCGTAGGCCCGCGCCAATGCGGCCCGCTGTGGCATGCCCATGAAGGGGCCCATGCTCTTGCCATTGATGGAAGTCTCCATGTGGCAAATGATGTGCGGGCGCTGGTTCGTGTTGCCTTTTGATTCAACGGACATGGTCGGCCTCTTTTCTGGTCGCGGCAGGGTTCGGGGCTACATGAAATATGGCTTGTCGCCGTCGGTGCCAGGCTTGTGCACACCCAGGTTTTCGCCAACATGCAACGCCGGGTTTGCAATCGCATCAGCGATCAGCGCACCCACGCTCTTGCGGGAGACCACGGTGCCCTCGAAGGGTTGGCCTTTGGCGGTGGTCTCGTAATCAACTTCGTCCTCATCCATCAACCACGCGGGGCGCAGGATGGTGTAGTCGAGCCCGGAGGCTTCGATGGCATCGGCTGCGCGGCGGAATGGCTTGAGGTCTTCACCGATGATGGCGTTATTCCAATCGCCAAATTTGCCCGGCACTTCATCATAGATGCCCAGTGACAGCACGAAGATCAGGCGTTTGACGCCTTCGGATTTCATGGCAGCGATCACCGCCTGCGCTTGCTTGTCGAGGTCTTCGCCCGTGAGATTGGCATAAACGATGTCCTTGCCGGCAACGGCGCTCCTGAGCAGTTTCTTGTCCAGCACGTTGCCGATCACGACTTGCGCGTTGCCGGGCTCCTGACCGGAGAGCTTCTTGGCGTCACGCACCAGCAGCGTCTGGCGCACGTTCTGGTCTTCCGCCAGTGCTTTGACGACCCAGCGAGCGATCTGGCCGCTGGCACCGAGGATGAGGATGTTCTTCATGTGGAGTTCCATTTCTTTGTGAGTGCTTACTGGATGGGCGCGATGTCACGCTCGGGGAGCGCATTCCACCCCTTACGCGCCGATGTAGGCGCCGCCATCCACCACCAGCACGCGACCTGTGACGGCTTTGCCCATGTCGCTGGCCAGATACAAAATGGCGTTGGCCTGATCTTCGGGCTGGGTGTAGGGCAGTGACTGGTTGGAGTACTTGGCGATGAAAGGCACCATGGTGGAGCCGCCGGTGAGCTTGCCCTCGGCCCAGTCGCGCGCCATTGGCGTGTCGGTGTTGCCCGGCGCCACGGCGTTACAGCGGATGCGGGTGCCGGCAAAACGCACGGCGATGTTCACGGTCATGGCATTCACGGCCGCCTTGGTCGAGGTGTACGCCAATCCCCCCAGCGGAAGTGATCCGTTGACCGATGTGACATTGACGATCACGCCTTCGTTGCGCGGCATGAAGTGCTGAACCGCTTCGCGGCAAAACCGGAACACGCCCGCGTAGTTGACTTGCACGACTTCGTCGAAGTGTTCGTCGGTGTACTCCTCGATCGACATCATGTCGCCGTAGCCGGCGTTGTTGACGAGGATGTCGACCTGACCGAAGGCTTCAATGGCGGCGCCGAACACCTGCCCGGGGGCCTTCGGGTCGGCCGAATCGGCCGCAACGCCGACGGCCTCACCACCAGCGGCCCGGATGGACTGGACGGCCTCGTCCAACTCGGCCTGCTTGCGCGCGGTCAGCACCACGCGGGCGCCCTCGCGGGCGAACAACTGCGCGGTCGCCAAGCCGATGCCCTTGCTGGCACCCGTCACGATGGCGGTCTTTGCGTGGAGTAATGGCTTCATGGCTGATCTCTGTGAAGATGGTTGGATAGGGTCATGGCGATCAACTCGCGCATGACCCTCAATGCCAGCAGCGCGAGCGCTTATTCGCCCGCAACATGCCGCTTCAGGAACGGCAGCATCCGCTCCATCGCCAGCGCGACCGGCTCCGGCTTGTCGTAGATGTCGTAGTGCGACCAGTCCTTCAGCGACACCAGCTGGCGATCCTTCGATGCCGTGGCGCGGCCGTAGGCCTCCATGCCGTCGCAGTACGCACCGAAGGCGCCGACCTTCTGGCCGATCACGACCATCATGGGTTGCGTCATCAGCGTTTCGGAGAAGTTGAAGGCGTCCCAGGCCAGCGTCTGCTGCGCATGGCTGAACAACATGCGCGTCCAGCCACCGGGCTGCTGGCCGCGCGGCGTCTTGTAGTAGTCGGTGGCTTCCCACACGTCGCGCTCGGTCAGGCCAGCCGCCTTCGCAGCGTCCGGGCTTGCGGGCAGCAGTTCGTTGACTTGCAGCTCACCGCCGTTTGCCTCCTTCGTGCGCTGCGCGGCCATCGCGTTCAGGGCGCCCAACGGGTCGTACTGGCTGAATCCCTCGCGGAACAAGCGACCAATGTTGACCGGCGTGATGCCGACAACGGCCTTGATGCGCTTTTCGGTCAGCGTGGCATTGAGGATGTAGCCGCCCCCGCCGCAGATGCCGATGCCGCCAATGCGGTCCGCATCGACATACGGCAGCGTGACGGCGTAGTCGATGACGTGGCTGACATCCGCCACGCGTTGCGACGGACTTTCTACCCAGCGCGGCGCACCGCCCGACTCGCCCTGGTAACTGGCGTCGTAGGCGATCACGACGAAGCCCTGTTCGGCCAGCGCCTTGCCATACACGGCGCTCGACGTTTGTTCCTTGCAACTGCCGAAGGGGTGGACGCTGACGATGGTGGGGTACCTTTTCCCGGCGTCGAATCCTGGCGGTTGCAGGATCAGGGCGGCGATGTCCCACGCCATGTCTGGGTTGCGGAAGCTGACGCGCTCCACGTTGACGGACTTGGAATTGCTCATGGTCTTCTCCTTGCTTGAACGTTCGGATTTACTTCAGCTTGGCTTGAAAGAACGGCGCCAACTTGGAAACCGCTTCGTCCACATAATTGGGCACGTCGTACAGGTCCATGTGATCGGCGCCTTCGACGACATGGAGCATCTTGTCCTTGCTGGCCGCACGGGCGATGAGGTCATCGCTCATCCACTTGCTGCCGGCCTTGCTGCCCGCGACGGCCAGCACCGGCTGCGTCAGGAAGGCCTCGGCCTTGTTGTAGGCGTCGTAGGTGATGATCTGGTTCAGGCACCGCGCCAGCGTGAAGCCCGGTGCATTCGGGTGTTGGCAGCGGGGCGTGTGGTAGTACTCCCAGGCGCCGCGCAGTTCGGCATTCGGTGCGTCTTCTTCCCGCATCGGAGCCAGCGGCAGGGTTTCATCTTTTTCGCCCCGATTCTTCGCATCGGTGGTGCGTGCGTTGGAGCCGAAGTCCAGCAGGCCCACGGCATCGGCATCCTTGACGGTGTTTTCCCAGCCATTGCGGAACATCTGGCCAATGTTCACGGCGCTGACCATGCCCAAGGCCTTGATGCGGCGGTCGTTTATGGCCGCGTTGGCGCTGTAGCCGGCGCCAGCGCACACACCCATCGCACCGATCTTGTCCTGATCGACATAAGGCAGCGTGGTCAGGTAGTCGATGACCGCGCTCACATCCTCGGTGCTGATGTAGGGGTTTTCCAACTGGCGCGGCTCGCCGGTGCTTTCGCCTTGGTACGAGCGATCGAACGCGATGGTGATCAAGCCTTGCTCGGCGAGCTTCTTTGCGTACAGACCGGCGGTCTGCTCCTTGACGCCGCCGCCCGGGTGGGAGACGACGACGGCGGGATACTTCTTCGATTCGTCGAAGCCGGCGGGGAAATTGATGACGGCGGCCATGGTGATGCCTTGGCCGTTGTGGTTCTTGAAGGTGACGTTGGACATGGACGATCTCCTGTGCGGTTGGCTGGTTCGGCATCGATGCGGTGCCGACAGGAGAGAATGTTAGGGAGATCTTTGGGTGGAATAAACCGTCTTTCAGAGACATGAGTGTTTAGATAAACTAACCAAATGCCGATCGAGCCCTCCCTGATTGCATCGCTGACCTGGTTCGCCCACATCGCTCGCAATGGCAGCTTCACGCAGGCCGCGGCAGAGATGGAGGTAACGCGCGCCGCGCTGTCGCAGCACCTGAAAGCGTTGGAGCAGCGCTTGGGGATGCGGTTGCTGAACCGCACGACGCGCGACATGTCCCTGACCGAGGAAGGACGGCGTCTGCTGGATGTGCTTCAGCCTGCATTGACCGCCATCGAGCGGGCGGTGGCCGAGGTCGGCGAATCGCATGACGAACCCTCGGGCCTGATTCGCATGAATTCTTCGCGCATCGCCGCGCGCATGTTGATCGAGCCGCACATGGGCGAACTGCTCGCGCGCTACCCACGCTTGCGGCTGGAACTGGTGATGGACGACGGCTTTTCCAATATCGTGGCCGAGGGTCTGGATGCGGGCATTCGTCTGGGTGAAAGTTTGTCCGAGCACATGGTGGCGGTGCCGATCACGTCGCCGCTGCACATGGCCATCGTGGCATCACCGGCCTACTTCGAGCGCCACGGAACGCCCTCCACGCCCAGCGACCTGATGCAGCACAACTGCCTGGCGTATCGGTTCGCATCCAGCGGCGCGATCGACCACTGGTCGTTCACATCGCCCGACGCCGAGCGGCGCACCGTGGTGTTCGAGCCGCAGGGCAACGCCGTGTTCAATGACGACGCCAGCATGCTGCAGGCGGCGCTGCAGGGCGTGGGCCTGATCAAGTACCTGGATCTGTGCGTGCGTCAGCATCTGGCCGATGGGTCATTGGTACGAGTGCTAAGCGATTGGTGCCCGCCATTTCCGGGGTTTTACCTGTACGTGCCGTCGCGCGCCCAGATGCCGGCCAAGATGCGGGCCTTGATCGATTTCCTGTCGGAAAAGCGTGTTGCCTTGGCGCAGGAGATGGGCACGCCATTGAGTGCTTCAGGCAGAAACCGGCCGAGAATCAAGACACGCCGTGGGCCGATGAAGGGGACGCTTGATGCGCTGCCAACGGGCAGAACCTGAGTCTTCCGCGAACTGAACGCGCGGGTGTTGACCACGAAAGCTTTAACGTCTGGTTCTGGCCGAAAGCAGTCACTGAGCTAGTGAATCAGGCTCCCGAATAGTTTTCGGCCTCAATGCATCATCTATCGGGCCGATGACTCACATCCATCATCCATCTCCGCAATCGCCCAAGCCAACGCCAACATCGTCATCCCCATCATCGTGATTAACAATGCGACGCCTGATGCAGACAGCTCCCCGGAGAACCAATCCCGCCAACCAGTCTGGGTAATCGGGGCAGACCACAGACTGACCCCGCACGCCGCAGCTCCCGCAATCACGCCGGCAACCAAGGGCCACGCACTACGACGTCGTCGAGTGGGCAGCTTATCCATCACGCGTTCGCAAAAGCCATCGGCCCGTACGGGGCCTTCAAACCGTTCACGCAGCATGGTATCGATCAGGTCATCCATATTTTCGTTCATGAGTTGCGTTCCTCTTGAGGAATTCCTTGCCAGTCCGCCAGCAGCTCACGCAGTTTGGCTTTGCCGCGTTTGGCATGGGATTTCACGGTGCCGAGTGGCATGGCCAGCACGTAGGCGGCTTCCTCATGGCTCAACCCGAGTTGCACGACATGCAGCAGCACTGTTTGCTCGGGTGCGGATAGCTTTTGCATCGCGCGCTCGATATCGAACCGCAGA
Source organism: Lysobacteraceae bacterium (assembly GCA_014879375.1). Classification (GTDB taxonomy): domain Bacteria; phylum Pseudomonadota; class Gammaproteobacteria; order Xanthomonadales; family Xanthomonadaceae; genus Solilutibacter. The sequence goes on along the minus strand of JACSSF010000073.1, from coordinate 10,722 downwards.
TCGGGCGTCACACGTGGCGATGTGTGCTGGTCGATGGCATCGCCATCCATGTGCTCCTTGGCCGATGACCGTTTGCGGTGGGCCTGGAGAAAGCAGGAATAGGCGATGCGGTAGAGCCAAGTGGAAAATCGCGCCTCGCCGCGAAACTGGTGCAATTTTCGCCATGCCGTGAGGAATGTCTCCTGTGCGAGATCGTCGGCCTCGGCATGATCGCCTTGCAGCAGGCGGCGCAATTGCGCGCGGACCATGCCTTGATGGCGTCGCACGATTTGTTCAAACGCGTGCCGATCATCCGCCAGCAGCACGCGGGCTACCAGCGCATGATCGATTTGTGCCTCGCCAATCGGGTCAACCACGGATGGCATCGCGCCGGTTAAGCCACCAGCTGGCGAAGTAGCCAAGGCCTGTCATTAGCGGCAGCAGACCGAGTCCCCAAAGACTGGCGATGCGCTGTCCGTTGTGAAGCTCGAATGGGAGTGCAAGAAACATCGCGATGAGTCCGAGTCCGCCGCTGACCAGTACCAGCGCCCGGCGACGGTCGGCATCGGCGGCGTGCGGCTGTACCAACAAATCATGCGGCAAGTCGACGCCTTTCTCGGCAAGTTGCAACAAGGTGCGGTAGCGTTCTTTCGTCAGCTCCGAGCGGTAGCGCAGAAAGATGAGCAGGATGGCGACCGGTGTCAGCATCACGACGAAGGGGATAAACAGCATGGAAGCGTTCATTGGGGTCACTCCTGAAAAATTGTCTTGGGTGTCAGATGCTCATAGCCCAGCATCATGGCTTTTCTTCGAGGGCGGCGAGCAAGTCGGCGATGCGTTCGGCGAGGTACCAGTACTGCCCCGGCCCTTGGTTGCTGGTCAGGGCTACCGTCGCGCCGGTTTCCCAGACCATCAGAAAATTGGCATCGGTGCCCTCGATGCCACCTGCGTGACCACGAAGCTGGCGACCGTGTGAGGTGCGCAAGCCGAATCCGGCGGCATAGCTGCCGGGCCCTGCAGGCACGGCACCGTCAAACATTTTCGCAAGCGTGGCCGGTTTGACCAACTTGCCAGCACGCAGCGCCTCAGAGAAACGCAACAGGTCGGCGTTGGTGGAATACCCGCCGCCCGCCGGGCTGCTGCGATAGGGAATCTTGAGCCAGTCTGCTTTCCAGGCATCGGAGAACGGCCCTTCGCGGAAATAACCCACGGCGAGGTTGGGCACGACATCGTCCACACTATCGAAGCCGCTGGCATCCATGCCCGCAGGTGCGAACACGTGACGTTGGATGTAGTCCTCGTAATGCTCGCCTGACACGTTCTCGATGATGCGGCCCAAGAGCAGATAGCCCGCGTTGCTGTAGTTCCAATCGCCACCGGGTTCGCCCACCTTGGGTTGCCGAGCGACCAGCCCGAGATAATCTGCAGGGTTGACGAATTTTTCCCGTTGCTCGAAGAGTTCGGGCACCAGAAAATCACCTAACCCTGAGGTGTGATGTAGGAGCTGCCATACGGTGATGTGCTTCGCCGCGGCCTGGTCCGGATATTCCGGCACGCGCAGCGCCAAGGTGTCGTCCCACGCCAATTTGCCGGCCTCCACCAACTGCGCGACGGCGACGGCGGTGAACATCTTGTTCATCGAGGCGATGTGGAATTTCGTCTGTTGATTCACTGGAATGTTGAAGCGGCGCTCGGCAAGGCCGCGACATTCATCGACGATTGTTCGAGTGCCGTCGGTCACTGTCACGCAGCCGGAAAAATCCTGGGTGCGCACCAGTTGATCCAATGTGGCCTTCGCCAGCCGTGCGATCTCAGCTGGCGACACGCTGGTCTTGGGCCAGGCGGCAAACAGCGCGGGGTCATCGACCGCGACCAAGTCGGCCATGGCCAGCTTGCCGGGTTGCTGCGGATCCGGGAGCAGGACGAGCACAGCCCGTTGTCCGGTCCGTCGTCCTTTGAGGGTCACGACGAGCATTCCCGGCGGCCCTTGGATTCGCGCATCGACAAAATCGACGCCGCCGCTGTCGCGCACGGCGAAGGCAAGCTGCTTGAGAAAGGCTTCGCGTGCATCGGCGTCGACTGTTGGAGACAGGATCGTCGCTGCCCATTGTTGGATACTCGCAGGGCTGTCGGCATTGATATGCGCTATCACTGTGCTGCCGATCTGGCCTGCAGCGGTGTCCGGCATCGTGGTGCTGATGGAACTGGCGTGCGCGGGTGGGCTGACGAGGGCAGTGGTGAGCGCGAGGATTGGGGCCAGCAGCGATGCTGCGAGCAGTCTGGGCCGGGTTGATAACTTCATTGTCGAAATCCCTGTGGGTGCCTTGCGGCGGTGGGTATTGATCTCGACAGGTTGGATGCAGCATCGGCCGCATTTGGATGCAGCGAATTTCGCAGATGATGCTGGGCGATGCTGGGCATGGTCAGCTGCCAACAAAAAAAGCCGCCCAAAGGCGGCTTCTTCATTCATTAGTTATTGAGCAACCCTCAAGCCGCGGCATCCAACGCCAACTGCTTCTCGATATACCGGTGCCAGCCATCACCTTGTTCCTTGGCTTCAGAGAACACGCCGCAGCAGGTCATCGGTTCTGCATAGATGTGGATCGAGACGGCCACGTCCTTGTCACTAGCGTTGCGGATGGCGTGGTACTCGTGCGGCGGGATCAGGCTACCGGCCGAGCCGGTGCCGGCGATCAGCGTGCCGACCTCGACGAAACGGAATTCTTCGCCGGTGCGTTCGGCAAGGTCGTACTGGGTGATTTCCAGTTGGCCGGCCCAGACGCCTTCGACGCACCACATGCCGGAATGGTCGTGGATGGGTGTGCCCTGGTTGGGCCCCCAGGTCATCGCGATGATGGCGTAGCCGTGCTGCTCGCTGCGATGGATCTCGCGGCGGGCGTAATGGCCATCGACGGCCTCGAACACGCAGGCGGGCAGTTGCACGTCGCCTTCGCGCATGAGCGCGCACAGGTTGCGGCGCAGGTCCTGGGCGATGGCGCAACATTCACCGTTGGACACGGCCTGGTCCACCGCCTCGATCAAGCGTTCGCGGCCGGGGAAATCGCGCAGGGCGTGGCTGTCAGGGTTGTTCATGCTTTCATTTTACCTGCTCATGCCGCGTGGTCATCTGGCAGCGCGGCAAGCGCATTCAGAAAGTCGCCCACGGCCGGCCCGAAGCGTTCGATATCGACCAGGAACGCATCGTGGCCCTGCGGCGATGGCATCGCCACGAACGTCGCATCCACGCCGCCACGTCGCAGGCCTTCGGCGATTTCCTGCTGCTGCTCCAGCGGGAACAGCAGGTCGGTTTCCACACCGATGACCAGCGCCTTGTCGAGCTTCAACGCGGCCAGCGCATCGAGTGCATCGATGTGGCGATCTCCGCACGGCTGCTGGTTGGATTCGCCGATGTCGAAGCGATCCATCGCGCGGCCGAGGTAGAGATAGCAGTTGGGGTCGAAGCGGCGCACGAAGCGACGCGCATGGTTCTCCAGATAGCCTTCCACCTCGAATTCGGCGGCGAAGGGGATGTCGTCCTCGCGTGCTTCCGGGTCCAGGCGGATGCGGCCGAAGCGGCCATCCCATTCCATCGCAGAGCGATAGGTGATGACACCCAGCTTGCGTGCGATGCGCATGCCCGATTCCGGATAGCTGTCTTCGTCGTAGCGGCCTTCGTTCCACAGCGGATCAAGGCGGATCGCCTCGCGCTGCAGCGAGCGGATCGCGATGGAGAACGGCAGTGCGCGCGCCGCGCCGGAGATGTCGATCAGGTTGCTGGCGAGGCCAGGATGCCGCGCGACCATCGACAGCGCGGTCATCCCGCCCATGGAATTGCCGATCACGCAGGCGAGTTGCCGGACGCCGAGTTCGCGCACGACATGCGCACCGGCATCGGCGCAGTCCTCGATGGAGAGCTCGGGGAAGTCGAGGCGATAGGGCTCGCCGCTGGCGGGGTTGGTCGAGGCCGCGCCGGTCGAGCCCTTGCAGCTGCCCAGCGTATTGACGCACACCACGAACCAACGATCGGTGTCGATGGGCCTGCCGGGGCCGATCATCCGCTCCCACCAGCCGTCGCTCGGGTCGTCCACGCGGCTGGCGGCGTGCGCGTCGGGCGACAGGCCGGTGTGGATGAGGATGGCATTGTTGCCGCGCGCATCCAGCCGGCCCCAGGTCTCGAAGGCCATGCGCGCACCGTGCAGCGCGCCGCCGTCCTTCATCTGGAAGGGCGAGGGCAGGTCGATGAAGCGGGTTGCCGGCGGGATGAATTCGCTCATGGAAAGGCTGTTGTCCGCCGCGTTTATTCGATGCCGATGACCAGCCTGACCGGCTCCTTGGCCGGCAAGCTCACCCGCACGGGACGGGATTCGACATCGCCTTCCTGTTTGTTGGCGGTGCCGCTCATTGACAGGCGGGCGAGGACTTCGACTTCGCCAAGCCCCGACAGCCTGGCGGTCGGCATCAGGCTGTCGGCATCACTCAGGGTGATCGACAGCGGCAACGCGCCGAGCTCGTGCTTCTGCACGGCGACCGGCATCGGCGGCCCACCGACGGCGCGCGCAAGCACGAACACGCGGGCCTCGGCAGGCAGGTGGCTGGTGTCGATGCCGCGCGCGAACGCGACCTCGACCGGCAGCTTGGTGCCGGTTGCCGCCGCGCTGGGCGATGCAGGCGCCGGCGTAGGCGAGGGCATCGCTGCGAGGCCGGCAGTGGCGCGCGCCTCGTTGATTTGCACCAGTAACGTGGCGGCGGTGTCGGCGTCCACGCGGGTCAGCAACGGCGCCCAGGTCTCGGCGGCCTTGGCGGGCTGGCCGGCCTGGCGCTGGCTGATGCCGAGGAACCAGCGCGCGCGCTGATGCAGCGGATCGATGGCGAGCGCCTGGTTCAACTGGGTGATGGCGGCTTCGTCGAAGCGGCGATCTTCGCGGGCCAGCGCGCGGGCTTCGGCGGCCTCGGTCAGCACCTCGGGATCGCGCGGGGCGAGCTGGGCGGCCTTGGCGAAGGCGCGCGCGGCCTCGCCGGCATTCTCTTCCGCGGTGTAGGCGCGACCGAGCAGGCGCCAGCCTTCGGCATCGTCCGGGCTCTTGGCGAGCTTGCGCTCCAGCTGGATGCGGGCCTCGGCGAGCGTGGTCGGCGCGCGCACCATGGCCGGGTCGAGCGCGTCGGGCGTGCCGAAGTGCAGGTAAAGCGCGCCGCTGGCAACGACCATCGCCGTGGCGATGCCGACCGCGAGTTTCCGGCTGTGGGCCCATAGCGGGCGCAGGACCGCGTGCAGGGTGAGGATGAGGAGGATCACCGCGGCGATCAGGAACATCACCATGGTCACCACTCCTGCTTGTCGTCGACGGGGATGGCCTCGCGCTTGCCGCCACGCTTGACCAGCACGTATACCAGCGCGCCGCCAGCGAGCACCAGCACCAGCGGGCCGAACCAGAGCAGCAAGGTGCCGCCGCCCAGGCGCGGCTTGTACAGCACGAACTCGCCGTAGCGCGCGACCATGAAATCGCGGATCTCGGCATCGGTCTTGCCCTGACGCATCAGCACCAGCACTTCATTGCGCAGGTCGCGGGCGATCTCGGCGTTGGAATCGGCCAGCGACTGGTTCTGGCACATCACGCAGCGCAGCTCGTGGGTGAGGGTGCGGAAGCGTTGTTCCTCGAAGCCGTCACGGAACACCGGCGGGGCGACATCGCCCTTGACCTGGGCCAGCGCCGCCAGCGGCAACCACAGGCCGAGCAACACGATGGCGAGTGCCTTGCGCATCAGCGTGTGGCCTCCAGCTTGGCGAGCAGAGGTTCCAGCTCGCCCTTGATGAGTTCGGGCGTGAGCACCCCGACGTGCTTCCACACGATCATCCCGTTGGCATCGATCAGGAAGGTTTCCGGTGCGCCGTAGATGCCGAAGTCGAGTGCGGTGCGGCCTTCGATGTCCTGCAGGATCAGGAAGTACGGGTTGCCGAGCTGCTCCAGCCAGCGTTTGGCGTCGGCCGGCTCGTCCTTCCAGTTGTAGCCGATCATGCGCACGCGCTTGGTCTCGGCGAACGCGGTCAGCGCGGGGTGCTCGTCGCGGCAGGCCACGCACCAGCTGCCCCAGACATTCATCACGAACGGCGCGCCCTTGAGCTCGGCCAGGGTCACGGTGCGGCTGGGATCGAACAATTCGGGCAGGGAGAACGCCGGCGCCGGCTTGCCGATGAGCGGCGAGGGCAGTGCATCGCGATCGGGACGGCGGCTCATCCACACACCGGCGGCCAGCAAGGCGGCGAGGGCGATGAAGACGGCGAGCGGGATCCAGCGATTGCGACTCATGCGGGTTTTTCCTCCTGGTAGCGGCGGAAGCGGCGGTCGGCAGCGGTGATGAAGCCGCCCAGCGCGATCAGCACCACGGCCAGCCAGATGAAGCCCATCATCGGCTTGCTGTGCACGCGCACCGCCCAGCTGCCATTGCCCAGCGATTCGCCCAGCGCGACATAACGGTCACGCAAGACGCCCCAGTCCACCGCCGCCTCGGTCATCACCTGGCCGCCGCTGGCGTAGGTGCGCTTCTCGGGATGGAGGATGGCGATGTCGCGGCCGTCGCGGCTCAACGTGACCGTGCCGATGTCGCTGGTGTAGTTGGGGCCGGCGCGGTGCTCGACGCCATCGAAACGGTAATCGTCGCCGTGCAGGCTGAGCGTCTGGCCGGGGGCGAGCGCGACCTCGCGTTGCTCGTTGAGCGCGCCGTTGAGCAGCGCGCCGATGACGAACAGCGACACGCCGGCGTGCGCCAGCACCATGCCGCTCATCTCGCGGGTCATCCGCCCGGACTTGCGCACGCGCTGCCAGACGAAGACCAGCGTGCCGCAGGCAATCCACAGCGATGCCGCGATGCCGACGCCGGTCTTGACCGCGCCCTGCGGCGCCATCCACCAGGCGATCGTGCCCGCGAGCAGCGCCAGCGCGGCCCATGGCAGCAATATCGCGACCACCGGGTGGACTTGCTCACGCTGCCAGCGCACCAACGGGCCGAATGGCAGCAGCATCGCCACCGGGGTCATCAGGATGGCGAACATCAGCGAGAAATACGGCGGCCCGACCGATACCTTGCCGAGCTCCAGCGCGTCGGCCAGCATCGGGTACAGCGTGCCGAGCAGGACCATGGCGCCGGCGGTGGTCAGCAGCAGGTTGTTGACCAACAGCAGCGTCTCGCGGGAGACCGGCGCGAACGAGCGTGCCTCGCGGGTGATGCCGGGCGCCCGCAGTGCGTAGAGCAGCAGCGAGCCGCCGACGACCACGGCCAGATAGGCGAGGATGAACATGCCGCGCTCCGGATCCGCGGCGAACGCGTGCACGCTGGTGATCGCGCCCGAGCGCACCAGGAAGGTGCCGAGCAAGGACAGCGAGAACGCGGCGATCGCCAGCAGCAGCGTCCAGCTGGTGAAGCTGCCGCGCTTTTCGGTGACGGCCTGCGAGTGGATCAGCGCGGTGCCGACCAGCCACGGCATGAAGCTGGCGTTCTCGACCGGGTCCCAGAACCACCAGCCGCCCCAGCCGAGCTCGTAATACGCCCACCAGCTGCCGAGGCCGATGCCAAGGGTGAGGAAGCCCCAGGCGACGTTCGTCCACGGGCGCGTCCAGCGCTGCCAGCGCACGTCCACCTTGCCGTCGAGCAGCGCCGCGATGGCGAAGGCGAACGGCACCGAGAAGCCGACATAGCCGAGATAGAGCATCGGCGGGTGGATGATCATGCCCGGGTCTTGCAGCAGCGGGTTGAGATCGCGGCCTTCGGCAGCGGCCGGCAGCAGGCGCTCGAACGGATCGCTGGTGAACAGGAGCAGCGCCATGAAGCCGATCGACACGATGCCCATCACCGCCAGCACGCGCGCCACCACCTGCAGCGGCAGGTGGCGCGAGAACGCGGCGACGGCGGCCGTCCAGCCAGCGAGGACCAGCAGCCACAGCAACAACGAGCCTTCGTGCGCGCCCCACACGGCGGTGAAGCGATAGATCATCGGCAGCAGCGAGTTGCTGTTGTCGGCCACGTATTGCAGCGAGCGATCCTGCACCACGAAGGCATGGGTGAGCAGGACGAAGGCGAAGGCGATCAGCCCCAGTTGCGCGAACGCGGCCGGGCGCGCCACCGCCATCCAGTCCGCGCGGTTCTTGTGCGCGCCGATCAGCGGCAGCACCACTTGCACCACCGCCACCCACAGCGCCAGGTTCAGTGCGTAATGGCCGAGTTCACCCAGCATCAGTTGGCCGCCGCCGCGGGTGTGTCGTCCACGTTGTGCTTCTTGTGCGCGACGCCCATCTTGTCGGCGACCTCCTTCGGCATGTAAGTCTCATCGTGCTTGGCCAGCACCTGGTCGGCGACGAACACGCCATCCTTCATCGAGCCCGTGGCGATCACCGCCTGCTTCTCGCGGAACAGGTCCGGCAGGATGCCGGTATAGACGACCGGCATGCGCGCATCACCGTCATCGACTTCGAAATGCGCTTCCATCGATCCAGTTGCGCGCTTGAACGAGTGCTCGGCCACCATCCCGCCGAGGCGGAAACGCGCCTTGTCGCCCGCCTCGCCGCGCAGCACTTCGCTCGGCGTGTAGAGGTAGGCGACATTGCGTTGCAGGGCCATCGACAGCAGGGTGATGGCGAGCGCTGCGGCAGCCACAATCAAGAGGATGATCCACAGGCGGCGCTTGCGGGTGGGGTTCATCGTTGGGCCTCAGTGTGGCCGTCGCGGGCGGCGCGGCGTTTGGACAGTTGCAGGGCGGCGCGCAGCGCGCGCGAGATCGCCAGTTTCGGTGCCAGCCAGTCCCACAGCAGCATCAGGGCAAAGACCGCGTAGGCGGCGATGACGTAGTCGCGATAGCTCATGCCTTCGCCCCCGCCTGACGCTGCACCCAGTCCTTGCCGGCCTCGCGGCGCAGGTTGTCGGCGCGGGCGCGGGCCAGCAGCGAGCCGCCGAACCACACGTGGACGCCGATCACCATCGCCCACAGCGGCATCATCATGCTCGGGTCCATCGAGGATTGGCCGAACATCTTGATCGTCTGGCCCTGGTGCAGCGAGTTCCACCACACGACCGAATAGCGGATGACCGGCAGCAGCACCACGCCGACGATTGCAAGCAAACCGGCGGCGCGCGCGGCGGCGCGGCGGTCCTCGATGGCGTGGTAGAGGCCGATCACGCCGAGGTACATGAATAAAAGAATGAGTTCGGTGGTCAGGCGCGGATCCCAGTCCCACCAGGTGCCCCACATCGGCTTGCCCCAGATCGCGCCGGTGATCAGCGTGACCAGGGTGAAGGCGGCGCCGGGCGCGGCGCAGGCCATGGCGAGGATCTCGCACAGCTTGATCCGCCAGATCAGCGCGATGGCCGAATAGATCGCCATGCCGGCGAACACGCCAAGGCTCATCCATGCAGAGGGCACATGGATGTAGAGGATGCGGAAGCTGTCGCCCTGCTGGTAATCGGCCGGCACATTGAACAGTGCGCCCCACAGGCCGACGAGCATGATCGCCAAGCCGACGCCGTAGCACCACGGCGACCAACGCGCCGCGAAGCGGTCGAAGTAGGGAGGCGAGCCTAGTTGGTGGAACCAGCGGACGAGGGGATTCATTACGGAGTTCAAGCTGGCCGGTGCAATCCGGCGAAGGCACGCGGACGCCGCGCGGTCTGTCGTGAAGGATAGCAGTCCGGGCGCTGCATCGTGCCCACCGCATTCCATAGCGCTTGTCTATCGCGGATGCGACCCTCGGAACGGACGAACGCCCGCGAATGCGGGCGTTCGGTGCACGTTGCGGACATGTCCGCGATGACGATCCTCAGACCAGGGTCAGGGTGCCATGCATCATGGTGGAGTGGCCCGGGAAGGTGCAGAAGAACGAGTAGCTGCCATCGGCGATCTTCGGGACATCGAAGGTGATCGAGGTCGACTGACCGCCACCCACCATGCCGCTGTGGGCAACGACGCGGGTGTCGCCGGCCTTGACGTGGTCGGGCTGGACGGTCGCGCCATCGGCGGCCACGCCGTTCATGTCGGAGGTCTTGGCGATCACGACGTTATGGCCCATCGCGGCGACCGGCATGGTGCCGGTGTGTTTGAGGTTGATGGTGAACTGGGTGCAGCTCTTCGGCACGTCGATGTTCTTGACGTTGTACTGCATGGCGTCGTTGCCTTCCAGGTTGAAGGTGCACTGGTCGGCAGTGGCGGCCGTGGCGTCGGTCGCGGCAGCGGTGGCGCTGGCATCGACGGCAGGCGCGGCTTCGGGCGCCGGTGCGGCTTCGGCCGGGGCCAGGGTATCGGGGGTGGCAGCCGGTTCGGACGACTTGCCGCAGGCGGTCAGGGCCAACACGATGGCGGCTGCCAGCAGGGGGGTATGCAGTTTCATCTCAATCTCCATGAGGAAAAATCAGGCGCGCCGGGAGCGGCGCCGACGCATATTGTCGGGCAAGGGCCATTAAGGATGCGTTGACTTGGCTCAAGCCGGGCGATTTAGGCCGTTCAGCCAGTTCAGTCACGAACGGACGTCATTCACCGCTGATCGCGATGCGAAGCGCGGCGGCGGCGGTCAGGGGCGCCAGTACCGCGCCTGCGGCGAGGCCCGCGCCCATCATCAGCAGCGCACCGGAGGCATCCAGCCCTTGCGCATCGGCCGCGACCGCACCGGCGCCGAACACCAGCACCGGCACGTACAGCGGCAAGGCCAGCAAGGCCAGCAGGATGCCGGCGCGCCGCATGCCCACGGTGAGCGCCGCCACCAC
>JACSSF010000130.1 GCA_014879375.1 Lysobacteraceae bacterium | reverse complement strand
CAACGTGGTGAACGGCGAGGCATCGCTCAAGCAGGCGCTGATCAAGGACAAGCGCTTCGACAACCTGCACGTGCTGGCCGCCTCGCAGACGCGCGACAAGGACGCGCTGACCACCGAAGGCGTGGAGAAGGTGCTGAAGGACCTGGACGCCGACGGCTTCGACTACATCGTCGCCGACTCACCGGCCGGCATCGAGAAAGGCGCGTTCCTCGCCATGTATTTCGCCGACAAGGCGGTGGTCGTGGTGAATCCGGAAGTGTCCTCGGTACGCGACTCCGATCGCATCCTGGGCCTGCTCGCCTCCAAGACCAAGAAGGCCGAGGACGGCGAGCGCGTGCAGGAATACCTGCTCCTGACCCGCTACAGCCCGGCGCGCGTGGAAAAGGGCGAGATGCTCTCGGTCACCGACGTCGAGGAAGTGCTGGGCCTGAAGGCGATCGGCGTGATCCCCGAATCCACCGACGTGCTCAATGCCTCCAACAAGGGCGAGCCGGTGATCCTCGAAGCGAACTCCGATGCCGCCTCGGCATACGAGGACGCCGTCGCCCGCCTGCTCGGCGAAGAGCGCCCGATGCGCTTCACCATGCCCGAGAAGAAGGGCTTCTTCAGCAAGATGTTCGGGGGTTGATGGTGGGCATTTTCGATTTCCTCAAACCGAAGCAGCAATCCGCCAACACCGCCAAGAACCGCCTGCAGGTCATCATCGCCGAGCAGCGCAGCGAAGCCGGTGCGCCCGACTACGTCCCGCGCATGCGTCAGGAGATCCTCGACGTGATCCGCAAGTACGTGCACGTGCCGGAAGATGCGATCAAGGTCTCGAAGGAAAAGCACGGCGACTACGACGTGCTGGACATCTCGATCGAGCTGCCGGACCGCGCGGTCGGCGAAGGCTGATTTTCCCCGGCGTCATCACGGCGCCGGTTTTCCGTGATGGATGACGCGACCTCATTTGACGTGATGCGGATGCGCGATGTCGGCTTCGATGCCGCGGCGTCCTTGCTTGCGCGCTACGGCCTGACCCTGCATCGCATCGATCTCGATACGCCGATCCCCGGCAGCTACTGGGGCGAATGCGAGGCCGGCATCATCGGCCATGACGTCTACGCGCGCGACGACACGCCGGTGCATTCGCTGCTGCACGAGGCCGGTCACCTGATCGTGCTGCCCAATGATCGCCGCGGCGCGGTGCATACCGACGCCACCGATTCCATCGACGAGGAAAACGCGGTCTGCGTGCTGCAGTCGCTGCTGGCCGACGAGATCCCCGGCTATGGTCGCGCGCGCCTGTTCGCCGACATGGACGCCTGGGGCTACACCTTCCGGCTGGGCAGTGCACGCGCCTATGTCGAGCAGGATGCAGAGGATGCGTGGCATTGGTTGCAGAACGCCGGTCTTATCGACGACCGGCATCGACTGCTGCTGCCCTGAGCCACGCCGTCAAGGCAGCAACATCCGCATCCGATGCCACCAGCCGGTGACGCGTTCCTCGCGCAACACGGTGAAGAGGCCGGCGCCGAGGATGATCGCGATGCCGAGCCACGTCCACGCATCCACGTAATCATCGAACAGCCACCAGCCCAGCCACACCGCCCACAGCATCTGGCTGTATTGCGTGGGCGCGACCCGATTGACCGCGGTGGCGAGCGTGGCGTACATCAATAGCACCACGCCGAGCGCGGACAGCAGGCCGAATCCTGCCGCGTAGGACCACTGCATGCCGGTCGGTGCGCGCAGGTCCGGCCACATCAATGCGCCGGCCACCAGCAGATTGCCGATGATCGTGGTCCCGACCAGGGTCAGGCGATGTTCGTCATCGCCCACCTTGCGCATCAGCACCACGCTGCAGGCACCCGCCAGCCCGCACGCGATGCCGCCCAGATGCCCGATGTTGAGCTCGCGAAAGCCCGGGCGGAGCACCACCAGCACGCCGACGAAACCCGCGATCACCGCCAACCAGCGCCGCCAGCCCACGTGCTCGCCCAGCACCAGCACCGACAGCAGGGTGACGAAGATCGGCATCAGGAAGATCAGCGCGAAGGCTTCGGCCATCGGCAAATGGGTGAACGCGACAATCGCGCCCAGGTTGTTGACCGCGCCCGAGAGCATCCGCGCGGCATAAATGCCGCGATGCCGTGGCTGCACCAGGTAGCGCCATTTTTCGCCCGGCTGCTTGACCAACGGCAGGGCCAGCAGACTGAGCGCCGCGCCCATGAACATCAACTGGAAGACCGGAATCCGACCCTCGAGCAATTTGATGAAGGCATCGCTGAAAGAGAACGACGCATACGCCGCCAGCCCCAACAACACCCCGCGATGGGCATTCGTCATCCCGTCCCTTCCCGACTGATTTCATGCCTGCACCGAGGCCGGCGGACAGTGTAGTGCGCCGCCACATGCCCCGGGCAGAGACAACGCCTACACTTGGCGGCTTGTCACCTGATAGACCGAGGTCCACGTGAAACTCCGCCACGCCCTGCTTTCGCTCGCCATCGCGGCCTGCGTATCGACCCCCGCCCTGGCCCAACAAACCCCGGCCCGGGAAACCGCCGACCAGTTCGTTGCCCGCATCAATGGCGAGCTGAAGGAGATGTATCCGCAGATCACGGTGCCGCAGTGGCTGGCCGCGACCTACATCAGCGATGACACCCAGATGCTGGCGGCCAAGAGCGACGAGCGCTGGCTGACGTTGCTCAATGTGTGGATCGAACAAGCCAAGACCTACGAAGGCCAGCCGATGTCGGCCGAGAGCGCGCGCACGCTGCAGCTGCTCAAGCTGTCCGCATCGATGCCGCCGCCGAAGAACCCGGCGCACCTGGCCGAGCTCACCCGCATCGCCAGCAAGATGGGCGGCATGTACGGTGCCGGCACCTACTGCAAGGGCGAAGGCGACGCGAAGAACTGTCGCCAGCTGGGCGAGCTGGAAGACGTGCTACGCAACAACCGCGACTACGACGCGCAGCTGGATGCATGGCAGGGCTGGCACACCATCGCGGTGCCGATGAAGAAGGACTACCAACGCTTCGTCGAGCTGTCCAACGAAGGCGCGCGCGATCTTGGCTTCGCCAACACTGGCGAGCTGTGGCGTTCGGGCTACGACATGACCCCGGCCGAGATCGCCAGCGAGACCGATCGCCTGTGGGCGCAGGTCGAGCCGCTGTACGAAGAACTACACTGCTACACCCGCGAAAAACTCAAGACCAAGTACGGTGAGGACAAGGGGCAGGTGGATGGCGGCCTGTTGCCGGCGCACCTGATGGGCAACATGTGGCAGCAGGACTGGGGCAACTTGTGGGACGTGCTCGCGCCCTACCCCGATGCCGGCAGCCTCGACATCACCGGCGCGCTGGAGAAGCAGTACCAGTCCTACCTGGCCGATGAAAAAGCCAAGCCCGCCGGCCGCAGCCCGGGCGACATCGAGCATGCCGCGCAGATGGACATCGCGGTCAGCATGACCAAGCGCGCCGAGGACTTCTACACTTCGCTTGGCATGCCCAAGCTGCCCGCCAGCTACTGGAACAACACCCAGTTCATCAAGCCGCGCGACCGCGACGTGGTCTGCCACGCCAGCGCCTGGGACATGGACATGAAGGGC
>JACSSF010000060.1 GCA_014879375.1 Lysobacteraceae bacterium | reverse complement strand
GGGTGAAGGGAATCGAACCCTCGTCGTAAGCTTGGGAAGCTTCTGCTCTGCCATTGAGCTACACCCGCGAGGGCGAAAGTCTATGCCGCCCCCGGCGCGCTTGGCAAACGCGCCGAAGGCATGGCCTGGCTCAGAACCGCTTGCCGACCGATACGTACAACGACAAATTGCTGCCACCAACGTCGGCCACCGTCACCGAACTGCCGCCGGACACGTCCAGTCCCCATACCTGGCTGCGCACGCCGGAGGCCAGGGTCACGAATTTGTCGTCGAACTTCACGCCCGGCACCGCGAAAGGCATCGTGTTCGGCAACGAGGTCACTTGCGCGTAGGCCTGCGCCGGCGTGTCCTCGAACTCGCGGTCCATCGTCGCGCGGGCAAACACCTGGACGTGCTCGCCCAGCTGCAGGTCGGCCTGCCAGCCCAGCGAGCCTTGCAGCGAGTCGAACTTCTGGTCGGGGAAGGCCAGCGCGGTGGAAAGCTCCGGCTGCGATTCGGTGTAGCCATCGATGTCGATGTGCTGCGAGAGCACGCGCACGACCGGGCCGTGGCTCAGCTTGCCGTGCTGGAAGCGCCAGCCGCCGCTGATGCCCGCGCTCAGGTTGTCGCCGCCGGGCGAACCGGTATGCGTGCGCATCGCCGGCCCCAGCCAGACGTCGCGATTGATGTCGAAATCCAGCCGGGTCCAGCCGATGTGGCCATCAACCCAGCCCGATGCGCCATGCCAGCCCACGTGGCCGCCGATGCCGGCTTCCTTCTGCTTGTAGTCGCCGCGACGCGCGCCATAGTCGATGTCCTGGCGCCCGATGTTGCCGAACACGCCGTACACCAGTGCGTTGGAGCGGCGGTCGTAGCCGGCGGTCAGGGTCACGCCGTCGCCGTCGAAGCCGTCACCCGCCATGCCGCGCTTGTAACGCTGGTTGTCGTAGCGCACATCACCCCAGATCCGGCTGCCGTCGACGCCCTGGCGGGCATCCAGTTGGTCGGCCAGCAAGTCGGCGCGCGCGCGGCCAATGCTGGCCGCCGAATGCGGCAACACGGCGATCTGGCGCGGCCCTTCGATGGTCGCCACCGCGTAGTCGGACAGGAGCTTGTGCGCGGCTGTGGTCGGGTGCACGCCGTCGGCGAAGGCATAGGCCGATGCGGCGTCCGGGGTCACGTAGCTGGTCGGGTTGCAGGTCAGCGACTGCGCGGTGATCTGCGGCTGGCAGGCGGTGCCGGTGACGTTGCGGAAGTTGTAGGCACCGGGATTGGCGACGATTTCCTGCAGGAAAGTGAAGGTGTTGAGCGGAATGACGCGCAGGTTCTGCGTCGACAAGGCCGTGAACAGCGCGGTGTTGTAGTTGGTGGCCAGGGCGGTGCCTTGCGCGGCTGCCGCGGCGCCTTGCGCGCGGAAACTCGGTGTGATGCCGAGATCCGGGATGGTCGGCACCAGGATGTACTGCGCGCCCGCCGCCTGCAGGCGACCAACGATGCCGACCTGCGTGGTCACCGCGCCGGTCAGCGTGGCTTGCACCGGGGCACCTGCGACGATCGCGAAGAGATCATTCGCGCCGCCCCAGACGGTGTAGAGCGCGTTCGGGTTCGCCTTGCCGCCGGTACGCGCCAGATAAGCCGTGACCTGCGAATTGAGCGAAGGCGTGGAGCCCAACGCGCCGGTCGAGTCCGTGCCGACGCGGGCGCCACCCACGGCGTAGTTGGTGCCGGTATCGGCGCGTGGAGGGGTGGTAGGGCTTGTCGCCAGCCATGCGGGCGATGCGCTGGTGCCGTAGTAATCGGCGAGATATTGCGACCAGACCAGGCCCGGGTTGGTGGTGAACTGCCCGGTCACCGGCTGCGCGGAGGCCGGCAACAGCGGCCGGAAGAAACCGGCATCGGTCAGGCTGTCGCCGAAGAACACCGTCTCTTCGAAGGTCTGGGCACTCTGGGCGAAGGCGGGCGCCGCCGTCAGCGCAAGCGCGGCGGCAACGGTCAGGCAAAGCGGGTGGCGAACGCAACGGGTCATGGGGCATGGCCATAGGTGGGAATGACGCCCCGATGTTTTCACGCCATACGCCCGCGTACAAGACGCGCCGCAGCAGGCGCGCGCAGCCACCCGATCCACACATCGGCTGGCATTACGCCCCGCAACCCGCACAATGCACGCATGGACATCCGACTCAACGGCGAATCGCGCAGCCTGCCCGCGCCCCAGACCCTGCAGCAATTGCTCGAGTCCGAAGGCCTGGCCGAACGCCGCGTCGCGATCGAGGTCAATGGCGAAATCGTGCCCCGTTCCCGCCACGCCGCGCATCACCTGGGCGATGGCGACATCGTCGAAATCGTGCACGCCCTGGGCGGCGGCTGAGCCGGCTCGCCGCGACCTGGCATATAACGAAAACCCAAAGGAAAACGGCCACTTGCCGAGGCTATTACGCATTCAGCGGCCTACGCCCAGCGGCCGATGAATGGCGCGGTTTTTTCGTTGCAATCTTCGCTGGGCCGGGCGTAATGTGGATGTGCCGACGCGGTCCACGCCGGTCTGCTCCGGATGCCTTGATGCCGCGGCCCGATGCCGCCCGCCCGCATCCCCTGCGATCGGCCTGCCGTGTTGGCGCCCATTCGCCACGCAAGGAGACTTTGCATGTTCGAAGAGCGTTCACAGAGTGAAGTGGATAGCCTGATGAAGCACAGCGTCGAGTTCAGGCAGTTGTATTTTCACCATCGGGAACTCGACAAGAAGGTCAACGATGCCGAACTCGGTGTCCTTCCACTCGGTGACATGGAGTTGACGCAAATGAAGCGCGAGAAACTGGCCGCCAAGGAGCGCCTGATCTCGCTGGCGGATCGCATCCAGGCCTGACGCAATGCAGGTCATCCCGCATGGCCACCAGGATCAGGTGGCTGTGCGGGCCGGGGCCGGTTACCCGCCCCATCCTTAATCCAGCGCATCCGATGCCTCGTCCCGGCGCTGTCCCTGCGCCATAATTCACGGATGCAGACCTTCCCCGACCCGAAGCCGCTGGTGATCGCCGGCAAGTCCTATCGTTCGCGCCTATTGACCGGCACCGGCAAGTTCAAGGATCTCGAAGAAACCCGCGCCGCGACCGAAGCCGCCGGCGCCGAGATCGTCACCGTCGCCATCCGCCGCAGCAACATCGGCCAGAA
The DNA here is from genome assembly GCA_014879375.1 of Lysobacteraceae bacterium. Classification (GTDB taxonomy): domain Bacteria; phylum Pseudomonadota; class Gammaproteobacteria; order Xanthomonadales; family Xanthomonadaceae; genus Solilutibacter. The sequence goes on along the minus strand of JACSSF010000060.1, from coordinate 15,010 downwards.
CCCAGGCGAGCCCAACCTGCTCGACGTGCTGCCGCCGGACAAGTACACCATCCTGCCCAACACCGCCGGCTGCTATAACGCCGATGACGCGGTGCGCACTTGCCGTTTGGCGCGCGAACTGCTGGACGGGCACAACCTGGTCAAGCTCGAGGTGCTGGGCGACCAGCGCACGCTCTATCCCGATGTCGTGCAGACGCTCGCCGCCGCCGAAACACTGGTGAAGGACGGGTTCGATGTCATGGTTTACACGAGCGACGACCCGATCCTCGCCAAGCGCTTGGAAGACATCGGCTGCGTCGCGGTGATGCCGCTGGCCGCGCCGATCGGTTCAGGCCTCGGCGTGCAGAACAAGTACAACCTGATCGAGATCATCGAGAACGCGAAGGTGCCGATCATCGTCGATGCGGGCGTCGGCACCGCCAGCGACGCGGCCATCGCGATGGAGCTCGGCTGCGACGGCGTGCTGATGAACACCGCAATCGCCGGCGCCCGTGAACCGGTGCGGATGGCGCATGCGATGAAGCTGGCGGTCGAAGCCGGGCGTGAGGCATTCCTGGCCGGCCGCATCCCGCGCAAGCGCTTCGCCAGTGCCTCCTCGCCCATCGACGGCTTGATCGTTTGAGATGACCGACCCGTTTTCCAGCGAAGGCGCCAAGGCGCCACCGAAGCCGTTCACGGTGGAGACAGGCCATCGCCGCGTACGCAGTTTCGTGCTGCGCCAGGGCCGTTTCACACCCGCGCAGCAACGCGCCTTCGATGCACTGTGGCCGCGCTTCGGTCTGGACTATGTTGGCGCGCCGCGTGATTTCGATGCCGCCTTTGGCCGCCATGCGAAACGCATCCTGGAGATCGGCTTCGGCAACGGCGAGGCGCTGCGTTTCTCCGCCGTGCGTGACGCCGAGCGCGACCACATCGGCATCGAGGTGCATGCGCCGGGCGTCGGCCGCTTGCTCAATGCCCTGGATGCCGACGACGCGCGCAATGTCCGCCTGTACCACCACGATGCGGTGGAAGTGCTGGAAAACGAGGTCGCCGACGGTAGCCTCGACGAGATCCGCATCTACTTCCCCGACCCATGGCACAAGAAGCGCCACAACAAGCGCCGGCTGGTGAATCCCGCCTTCGCTGCGCTACTGGTGCGCAAGTTGCGCCCCGATGGCCGCCTGCACCTCGCGACCGACTGGGCCGATTACGCCGAGCAGATGTGGGATGTGCTGGATGCCACGCCCGGTATCGTCAACCGCGCGGGGCCGCGCGGCCACCTGCCGCGCCCGGACTGGCGGCCGCAGACGCATTTCGAATCGCGCGGCCAGCGCCTCGGGCATGGCGTCTGGGATTTGATCTACGACCGTGACGGCGGCATCGCGCCACCGCACACCTCTGCAAGCTAAGCTGACCCATCCCCGAAACGCCTGACGCGATGGACACCGCCCTCACCCTCACCACCGACATGAAGCTCGTCCTCGGGCTGGTGGTGATGACGATGGTGCTGTTCCTGTTCGACCGCATCCGCGCCGACGTGGTCGCGCTGGTCGTGCTGGTCCTGCTGGGGCTGACCGGCCTGGTCGCGCCCGAAGACCTGTTCGGCGGGTTCGCCGGCAACGCGGTCATGAGCATCATCGCGACGATGATCCTCGGCGCCGGGCTCGAGCGTACTGGCGCACTCAATCGACTCGCGGGCTGGTTGCTGCGCCGCGCCGACGGCAGCGAGCGCAAGCTGCTGTTCCTGACCAGTGCGATCGCCGGCCTCAACTCCTCCATCATGCAGAACCCTGCGGTGCTGGCGCTCTACCTGCCGGTCGCCTCGCGCTTGTCCGCGCGCACCGGCATCGCGCTCTCGCGCATGCTGCTGCCGATCGCCGCGGCCATCGTGATGGGCGGCGGCCTGACCATGGTCGGCAACTCGCCGCTGATCCTGCTCAACGACCTGCTGGTCTCGGCCAACGCCAACCTGCCTTCTGGCGCGGTCTCGCTCTCGCCGCTCAAGATGTTCGCGCCGCTGCCGATCGGCATCGCGCTGGTATCGCTGTCACTGATCTATTTTCGCTGGCAGGGTGACCGCGTGCTCAGCCATGACGGCGATGGCGGCGTCACCCCGGGCCGCACGCAGAGTTATTTCGCGCAGGCCTACGGCATCGAGGGCGACGTGTACGAACTCACCGTCAGCGCCGACAGTCCGCTGGTCGGCATGACGCTGGGCGAAGTCGAATCCCGGCCCGGTGCGCCGCTGGTGCTGGCGCTCAAATCCAGCGACGACGCGCGCCTCGCGCCGCCGGCGGAAACACGCATCTGGGTGGGGGACGTGATCGGTGCGATGGGCCCGCGTGAAGCCATCGCGGATTTCTCGCAAGGAAACTTCCTGCGCATGAGCTCGCGCCTGCGCCAGTTCGCCGACCTGTTCAACCCGAGCCGCGCGGGCATCGCCGAAGCCGTCATCCCGCCCAACTCGCGCTTCATCGGCAAGACCGCCAGCGAGTTGCAGTTGCGCAAGAAATATCGCCTCAGCCTGCTCGCGGTGAACCGCGACAAGGAAGTGATCCGCACCGACGTGCGCAAGCTGCCACTGCGCGCGGGCGACATGCTGGTGGTACACAGCATCTGGCGCAACCTGGCCGATGCCGCGGCGAAGAAGGACTTCGTCGTCGTCACCGACTACCCCAAGGGCGAGCAGCGGCCGCACAAGTTCAAAATCGCGATGGCGATCTTCGCGGTGACGATGCTGATCGCGCTGTCCTCGCGCATCCCGGTGCCGATCGCGCTGATGACCGGGGTCGCGGGCATGCTGCTGACCGGCGTCATCAACATGGACGAGGCATACGCCTCGATCAACTGGAAGACCGTGTTCCTGATGGCCTGCCTGATCCCGCTCGGCTGGGCGATGGATTCCTCGGGCGCGGCCGCGTGGGTGGCCGGCCACACCATCGACAAGATCCCGGAGGGCACGCCGCTGTGGCTGATCGAGATCGCGCTGGCGATATTGACCGTCGCGTTCTCGCTGGTGGTGAGCCACGTCGGCGCGACCATCATGATGGTGCCGTTGGCGATCAACCTGGCCTTGGCCGCGAACGGCAACCCGATGGTGTTCGCGCTGATCGTGGCGCTGTCGGCCTCCAACAACTTCATGACCTCCACCAATCCGGTGATCTCGATGATCATCGGTCCCGGCAACTACAGCCAGCGCGAGTTGTGGCGCCTGGGCCTGCCGCTGTCGCTGCTCTACACCGCGGTCGTCGTGCTGATGGTGAACCTGCTCTGGTGACGCTCAGTCGTCGGCCTGCCGCACCTGGCCGTCACGCACCACCACCTCGACCCGCTGCAGCGACTGGCCACGACAGGGGCCGGCCACGCATTCACCGTCGATCAACTCGAAGCTGGCGCCATGCACGGCGCAGACCAGCAGGCCTTCGCGGCTTTTCAGGAACTGCCCCGGCGCCCAGTCCAGCCGGCGGCCCGCGTGCGGACACACGTTGACCCACGCGCGCACCACGTCGCCATCGCGGTGCAGGATGACCGATTCAGCCACCCCATCGACCACCATCTCGGTTTCGGCGAAACCGCCCGGCTCGATCACATCCAACCTGATTCCGGCCATCGTTTAACGCGCTCCTTACATCTGCGCCGGCGCCTCGCCGGATACTGGGAGGCCCGACTCATGGGCCCGGAGCCTTCGATGTTCGCACAGTGGTTGCACCATCCGCATGTCACCCGCCTGCAGGCGCGTTTCGCCGCCCGCCGTCCGCGCAATGCCTTCGCCCGCGTGCTGGTCGCGCTGCTTGGCGTGGCCTTGCTGTTGGTGCTGCTGGTGGTCGGCGTGGTGCTGGGCGTGGCGATGCTGCTGGGTGCGACGATATGGCGCCTGTTGCGCCAACGCGGCCGCCCGCAGGCCCCGCGCGGGCGCGTGATCGAAGGCGAATATCGCCACGCGCGCCACGGCGTGCTGCCGCATCCGCACTGACCTGACCCGATTCTTCCGATGACCGAACTCGTTCCTGCGCGCACGCCGGTGCGTCTTGCCGTGCTCGGCCAGCCGGGCGTGGCCGATGCCACCTTCCCGATCCGCCGCATCTATTGCGTGGGCCGCAACTTCGCCGACCATGCCCGCGAGATGGGCGCGGAAGTCGCGGCGTCGAAGGCCGAACGCGGCACCCCGGTGTTCTTCCTCAAGCCTGCCGACGCGGTGGTGACCGATGGCATCGTGCCCTACCCGCGCGGCACCCACGACCTGCACCACGAGGTGGAGCTGACCGTGGCGCTCGGCACGGACGCCCCGCCCGGCGTGCTCGACCGCACCTCTGCCGCGTCGTTGGTGCTGGGTTACGGCATTGGCCTGGACCTCACCCGCCGCGACTTGCAGGCCGCCGCCAAGGCCAAGGGCCTGCCGTGGGACACCGGCAAGAGTTTCGATGCCTGCGCGGTGGCCAGCCCGCTGCTGTCGAAAGCCGATGTCCCGGCCATCGACACGCTTGGCCTGTCGCTGCGGGTCAATGGCCAGTTGCGCCAGCAGGGCCGTTTCAGCGACCTGGTCTGGGACGTGCCCGACATCCTGATCGAGCTCTCGCACCTGTATGCGCTCAAGGCCGGTGACCTGATCTACATGGGCACGCCGGCAGGCGTGGCGGCCTTGCAACCGGGCGACCGCTACAGCGCGACGCTCAATGGCACCGGGCTGCAACTGGCTGGCATCGTGGTCGATGGCGGCGCAACCGGGTAAGCTCCGACTTGTCGCGCGTCAGGGTTCGCGGCATCCAACCATCCCAACAAGGCGAATACATACATGGGCATGATGAGCGAGTTCAAGGAGTTCATTGCCAAGGGCAATGTGGTCGATCTGGCGGTCGGCGTGGTCATCGGCGCGGCCTTCGGCAAGATCGTCTCGGCCCTGGTGGACGGCATCGTCATGCCGATCATCAGCATCCTCACCGGCGGCGTGAACGTCAGTGACTGGAAATACGTGATCGAACCCGCGAAGTTCGGCGCAGACGGCAAGGAAGTCGCCGCTGAAGTCGCGATCCAGTACGGCGCGCTGCTGCAGGCGACCATCAACTTCCTGGTCATCGCATTCGTGATCTTCCTGGTGGTCAAGGCCTACAACCGCCTGCGCACGCCGGCAGCCGATGCCGCACCCGCCGAGGAAGTGGTGTTGCTGCGCGAAATCCGCGATTCGCTGAAGAAGTAAGCCATCGCCTATGCATCCGCCGTTCAATGGCGGATGGGACCACGGAGCCACGCGCGCTATGCTCGTGGCTTCGTCGTTTCCGGAACCCGAGATGCGCCCTGTCCGATTCTCTTTGCCGCTCGCCGCCGCCATCGTCCTGTTCACGCCGCTCGCGCTCGATGCACAAACGACGATGCCCGCGTCATCCGCAACGACCGACAACGGCGCACCTGCTACTGCGCTCAGGCAGGCCGATGCATTGCGCGAGGCGGCATTGCGCGACGACACCGCCTGGCAAATCCTGGAATCGCTCACGACGGAAGTCGGCCCGCGCGTCGCGGGCAGCGAGGCCGATGCACGTGCGGTCGCGTGGATGATCGCGACGTTCAAGACGCTCGGTTTTGACAAGGTGTGGACCGAGCCCGTCACCTTCCCCAAATGGGTACGTCGCGGCGAATCCGCCGCGGTCATCGGCGCCAGTGCGCAGCGGCTGCATGTCACGACGCTGGGTGGCAGTGCCGGCGGCACGGTCACCGGCGAGATCGTCCGTTTCGCATCGCTCGCCGAACTGGAAGCCGCGCCCGCCGGTTCGCTGGCCGACAAGATCGCCTTCCTTGATTACCGCATGGAGCGGATGAAGGACGGCAGCGGCTACGGGCCAGGCTCGCGCGGCCGCAGTCGCGGCCCGTCGGCGGCGATCCGCGCCGGCGCGATCGGCTACCTGATGCGCTCGGTCGGCACCGACGATCATCGCAATCCGCACACGGGCATGACGCGCTACGACGAAGGCCTGACGCCGGTGCCGGCGGCGGCGCTCTCCAACCCCGATGCCGACCAGCTCACGCGCCTGCTCAAGCACGGCCCGGTGATGGTGCGCCTCGCGCTCGACTGCGGCTGGGATGGCGAATACACCTCGCAGAACGTGATCGCGGAAATCCGCGGCAGCGGAAAACCCGATGAAGTCGTCGCCATCGGTGGCCACCTGGATTCGTGGGACTTGGGCACCGGCGCGATCGACGACGGCGCCGGCATCGCCATCACCACCGCCGCGGCCTTGCTGATCAAGCGGCAACCCACGCGCCCGCAGCGCACGATCCGGGTGATCGCCTATGCCAACGAGGAACAGGGCCTGCACGGTGGCCGCGCGTACGCGTTGGCACACAAGGGCGATATCGCCCGGCAGCAGATCATGGCCGAGAGCGATTTTGGTGCCGGCCGCATCTACGCGATCACCTTCAGCGAGGGCGGCCGTGGCAGCGAGGCCGCGCGGCAGATCGAGACCGCGTTGGCGCCACTGGGCATCGCGCCGGCCACCGATGGCGGGCCGGGGCCGGACGTGATCGCTTCCGCGCAGAACGGCGTGGCCTGGGCCGAACTGCAACAGGACGGCACCGATTACTTCGACCTGCACCACTCGCCCGATGACACGCTGGACAAAGTCGATCCCGAGGCGCTGCGGCAGAACGTCGCGGCCTACGCGGTGTTTGCATGGCTGGCGGCGAACGCCAAGGGCGGCTTCGGCAGCGCACCGAAGACCCCGGCGACCCCGTAACGCTCAATCGTGGCGGCTGGCCCAGGCCGCCAGCAACACCGCCGTTGCCGAGGCCACGTTGAGGCTTTCGACCGCGCCGGTGCCGGGGATCGACACGCGCCGGTCGCATCGCATCGCGAAATCCCGGTCCATGCCGGCCTGCTCCGCACCCATCACCAACACCAGGCGCGACGGCAAGGGAGAGGCGAACACATCATCACCACCTGCCACCAGCGTCGCGGCGAGCACGAAACCGGCGCGATGCAATGCGTCGATGTCCGCTTCGGCATCGCCCATGCGCACCCACGGCACGCGCTCGGCGCCGCCTTCGGCCACGCGCGCGGCGGCGCCCGAGAGCTGCAAGTCACTATGGGGAGGCAGCAACAAACCCGACACGCCGAAGTGCGCGGCATTGCGCAGGATCGCGCCGAGGTTGTGCGGGTTGCCGACACCGTCCAGCCACAATGCGCAGGCGGGTCCGTCGGGCAAACCGGCCAGCCAGTCATGCAACGACAATGGCGGCTCGCGCAGCAGGTCGGCGACCACGCCCTCGTGATGCGTGCTGGCGGCGAGCTTGCGCAGATCGTCTTCGCTGACGATGCGATAGCCGATACGCTGCGCCGCGCACCATTTCAGCATCGGCTTCAATGCCGGCACGCGTGCTTCGGACACATACAGCTTGCGCAACGCCTCCGGGCGTCGTGCGAACGCGGCCTGCACGGCATTGAATCCGTACAGGCGCCATTCGCGCGCATCGTTCACGGGCGCATCCGTCGACGCGCCTGAAGTCTTGGCGCGCGCCTTGTCCCAAGGCGATGTCATGCGTGTCCGCCCGCTTGCGGTGTGTCGGCTTCCAACGCGTCCAGCTTGCGCGACAGGGCCTCGGGCGATTGGGTGCGCGGCGCCAACAGCGCGTAGAACGCCGGCACCACGAACAACGACAGCAAGGTCGAGAACGCCAGGCCGAAGATCACCACGATGCCGATCGTGCCACGGCTGGCCGAACCGGGACCGCCGGCCAGCACCAATGGCACCGCGCCCATGATGGTGGCGATGGAGGTCATCAGGATCGGGCGCAGGCGCACCGACGCGGATTCGACGATCGCCTCGTGCACGCTGAGTCCCGCATCGCGCAACTGGTTGGCGAATTCGACGATGAGGATGCCGTTCTTCGCCGCAAGCCCCACCAGCATCACGATGCCGATCTGTGAGAACAGGTTGAGCGTGCCGCCGCTGATCCACAGCCCGATCAACGCGCCCAGCACGCCGAGCGGCACGGTGAGCATGATGACCAGCGGGTGGACGAAACTCTCGAACTGCGCGGCAAGTGCCAGGTACACGATCAGCAGCGCCATCGCGAAGGTCAGCAGCACCTCGCCACCGGATTGCTGCAGCTCGCGCGACTCGCCCTTCCAGCTGATCTGCGCGTAATCGGGTAGCTCCTTGTCCGCGATGTCCTGCGCCCATGCCACCGCGTCGCCCAGGCGATAACCCGGCGCCAGGCCGGCCGAGAGCGTGATCGAGCGCAGGCGATTGAATCGGTTGAACGTGGCGGGCTCCGCCACCTCGCGCAGCGTCACGAGGTTGCCGAGCGGGATCAGCACGCCGTCACGCCCACGCACTTGCAGCGCGTCGAGATCGGCGACCGACGCACGTGCATCGCGCTCGGCCTGCAGCATTACGTCGTACTCCTCGCCGTTGTCGACGAAGGTGGTGACCCGGCGACCGCCCATCATCGTTTCCAGCGCGCGGCCGATCTCGGTCGCGGTCACGCCAAGGTCGGAAGCGCGCGACTTGTCGATCACCACCCGCATCTGCGGCCGGGTTTCCTTGTAGTCGGAGTCCGGACCGGTCAAGCCGGGGTTTTCCTCCATCTTCGCCAGCAGGATGTCGCGCCACTGCGCGATCTCGGCGTAATCCGGGCCGCCCAGCACCATCTGGAACGGCTGCCCGCGGGTGCGCACCAGTCCGCCGCCGACCTGCGTGCGCACGCGCACGTCGGTCAGGCCCGACAGCTTCTTCTGCAATGCCTCGGCCACTTCCGCGGTGGACTGGTCGCGTTCGCGCCAGTCCTGCAGGAAGATGATCGCGCGACCGGTATGCATTTCCTCGCTGGCGCCCCAGCCGCCAGGCACGCGCGGGTTCGCGCGCACGATCGGTTTGCCCTCGCCGATCTCGCCGGCCAGGATGTCCTCGACCTGCTTCATCCGCTGCACCGTGTAGTCATAGCCGGCGCCTTCCGGGCCGTCCATCGACAACGAGAACGAACCGCGGTCCTCGGCCGGTGCCAATTCGCTCGGCAGCCATTTGAACAGCACCACCATGCCGATCACGCAGGCCACCATCGCCGCGGCGAAATAAGTGATCTTGCCGACGTGACGATCGAGGAAACGCCGATAACTGCCGGCCAGTTTCTCGAAGCGCGTGTTGAGCCAGCGGCTCACGCGGTTTTCCTTCACCGCGTGCGGACCACTGTGCGGCTTGAGCAACTTCGACGCCATCATCGGCGTCAGCGTCAGCGAGACGAAGGCCGATATCGCCACCGCCGCGGCCAACGCCACCGACAGCTCGCGGAACAGGCGCCCGGTATTGCCCTGCAGGAAACCGACCGGCAGGAACACCGCGATCAACACGGCGGTCGTTGCCAGCACCGCGAACGCCACCTGCGCGGTGCCGCGCTTGGCCGCCACCAGCGGTGGCTCGCCAAGGTCCACACGGCGCTGGATGTTCTCCACCACCACGATCGCGTCATCGACCACCAGGCCGATGCACAGCACCAGTGCAAGCAGCGTCAGCAGGTTGATCGAATAGCCGAACACCCACAGTGCGATGAAGGCCGCGATCAGGCACACCGGCACCGTCACCGCCGGCACCAGCGCCGCGCGCATGCTGCCGAGGAACAGCCAGATCACGATCAGCACCAGGATCACCGCCTCCACCAACGTCGCATAGACGCGCTCGACCGCGCTGTCGATGAACGTGGTGCTGTCGAAGGCGACGTAGATTTCGGTGCCTGTGGGCAAGGTCTGCTGGATGCGCTCGGCCGCTGCCTTGGCCTCGTGCGCGACATCCAGGCTGTTGGCCGTCGAGGTCTTGACGATGCCCAGGCCGACCGCTTCCTCGCCATTGCTGCGGTAATAGGAGCGACGCTCCGACGATTCCAGGCGCACGTCGGCCACTTCGCCGAGGCGGACGACGTGGCCATCCTTGCCGCGCCCGATCGGCATCGCGGCGAACGCTTCGTCGCTGGTGTAGTCGCGCGCGACGCGCAGGATGAAGTCGCGATCCTTCGACTCGATGCGGCCGGCGCCCAACTCGACGTTCTCTGCGCGCAACGCCGATTCGACATCCGCCGTGGTCAGGCCGCGCGCGGCGAGCGCGTCGCCGTTCAGCCAGATGCGCATGGCATAACGCTGGCCACCGCCCAGCCGCACCTGGGCAACGCCCGGCAAGCTGGAAAGCTGGTCGAGGACGTAGCGTTCCGCGTAGTCGGTCAGCTGCAGGCGATCCATCGTCGCCGAGCGCAGGTTGAGCCAGATGATGGCGTCCGAATCGCTTTCGACCTTGCTGATCTCGGGCGGATCGGCTTCTTCCGGCAGGCGGTCGGCGACGCGGCTGACCGCGTTGCGCACGTCGTTCGCGGCCGCCTCGATGTCGCGGGTGGCGAGGAATTCGATGCTGATGTCGGAGCTGCCGTTGCGGCTGCGCGACTCGATGGTGTTGATGCCCTCGATGCCGGAGAGTGCGTCTTCCATCGTCTGGGTGATGCGCGTCTCGATGACGCTGGCGGACGCGCCCGGGTAATTCACCTGCACCGAGACGATCGGCGGATCGATCGCCGGCAATTCGCGCAAGGTGAGTCGGGTGAAAGCCATGATGCCGAGTACCACCAGCAACAGGCTCATCACCACCGCCAGCACCGGCCGGCGGATGGACAGGTCCGACAGCTTCATCCTGCCTTCGCCGCTGGCGCCGGCGCCTCTCCTGCCTGGGTCACCTTGTCGCCCGCCTTCAGCTTGCCGACGCCCGCGGTGACGATGCGATCACCCGCGGCCAGGCCCTTGGCGACCATCACCTTGCCGGGCACGCGTCCGCCCACTTCGATCTGCGCCTTCTCGGTGCTGCCGTCGGTCTTGACGCGCCAGACGAAGGTTTCGCTGCCGACCTGCTGCACCGCGATCTCGGGGATGACCAGGGCCGGTGCTTCGCCACGCGTCAGCGACACTTCCATCAGCATGCCGGGCTTGAGCGCGCGATCGGGGTTGGGGAAATCCGCACGTACCATCGCCGCGCGGGAACCTTCGTCCAGACGGGTCGCCACCGTCGATACGGTCCCGGTGAAACTGCGACCCGGCCAGGCGCTGGTCGTCGCCGCCACCGCCTGCCCCACGCCCGCGCCTGCGATGACGCGCTCGGGCAACGGGAAGTCGACGTACACGCGCGAGACATCATCCAGGGTGGCGATGACGGTACCCGGCGTGACCAACGCACCCGGGCTGACCTGGCGAATGCCCAGCACGCCGGCAAACGGCGCACGGATCACGCGATCGGACAGATTGGCGCGGATCTGCGTCACCTGCGCACGCGCGGCATCCCGCGTGGCTTGCTGGCTGTCCAGCATGGCGCGCGCGATCAGTTGCTGGTCGGCCAGACGTGACTGGCGCTGGTAGAGCTTTTCCGCCTCCACCGCCGCGGCCTCGGCAGAACGCAGTGCGGCGTATTGCTGCTGCCCGGTGAGCGTGACCAGGGCCGCGCCACGCCCGACCTGCTGCCCGCTTTCAAAATGCACGCGCTGCACGGTCTCGCTGACCTTGGCGGTGACCTCGACCGACTCGCGCGCCTTCACCGTGCCCAGTGCGTGGATATCGTCGGCCCAGGGCTGTTCGCGCACGACTTCGATCCCTACCGGCACGGCGGCCCCGCGATTGCCAGGCCCGCCTTGTGCAGGGGATGCATCACCGCCGCAGGCGGACAGGGCAAGCGCCGACAGGCAGGCAACGATCAGCGAACGGGGGAAGCGCTGTGGCATCGGGGCGCTCATGTGGGGGGCCCCCGATTCTAACGGACGTCGCGACTCGCCCCCTGTGCCATCGGCTGGGTGCCGTGATGCATCAATGATGTCAACCGATGCTGCGTTTGTGCGTTACGCATCACATCGTTCAGAACCGCAGGCGCATCCCTGCCGTGAATTGGCGCGGCGCGCCCGGGGCCACGAACCGCGAGGGACCGCCCTCTACCGGTCCGTTCAATGGCTGGGCAAGCTCCCCGTCGGGAAACAGGTCTTCCGCGATCGCCGCGTAGGTCTCGAAGCGACGGTCGAAGACGTTGTTGACGCGCAGGTAGAACGACAGGTGCTCACTCTGGCTCCATACCGCCTGCAGGTTGAACAGTGCGTAGCCGGGGGTGGAAAGATCGTGGCGCAGGCGCTGCGGGTCATCGACTTCCTCGCCGTCCTCATCGACGAGGTTCGCGACCAGTCCGTCCTCGTTGCCGCTGGCGATGCGACGCGACATCGCCTGCATGTCGGTGCCCAGCGTCAGGCGCGGCGTCACGCGCCAATCCACGCTCCATTTGATCGTGTGGCGCGGCAGGCCGGCGATGCGCATGCCCGGTGCCAGCGCGATGATCCTCTCGCCCGCAAGCAGTTCGCCGTGCGTCTGGTAGGTCGCATCCAGCAGGCTGTAGCCGACATGCAGATCGAACCTGTCGGCATGTTCCATGTACTGCAGGTCCACGCCCTGGTAGCGGGTGCGATCGACGTTATCGAAGTACCCTTGCTGGCTGTTGGGCGCACGCAGGAACAGGATGTCGTTGCGGTTGTCCGCGCGATACAACGACCCGCTGAACGAACGACGCGGGGTCGGGTTCCAGCGCAGGCCGGTCTCGTAGGTGCGCGACACGATCTGGTCCAGGTACGGATCGGCCTGCAAGCCCGTCGGCAAGCGGCAGGGACGCTCGGGATCGGCGCAACCCAGCTCGATCGCAGTGGGCGCGCGGCTGTTTTGCGACGCGTTGGCGAACCATGCGAAACCCGCACCGAACTTATGGGTCAGGCCGATCGCGGGATTCGCCTTGCTGTAGCTGAATCTTTCACGCGGCAGCTGCTCGTCTTCCGCGGTGGACAGGGTGTTGTCGACGCCGATCCGGTTCCAGCGCAGCGAGGCGCTGAGAAACGTGCCCGGGCGCAATTCCCACAGGTCACTGACGAACACGCCCAGCGCATGACTTTTGCCACGCACGCCGGAGAAGAACGCGCGATCGCTACCGGCAATCGGCTGTATCGCGCGCGCGGCATCCACCGTGCCCGGCTGCTCGAACTGCTCGTAATGCACGCTGTTCCAGTCGTAGGTCGCACCCCAGGCCAGTTGATGCGTGCCGATGCGCTGGCTGATGCTGGCGGCCACGCCACTGACGCGTTGCTGCATGTGCGTGGTGTTGAACACGCCACTCGGGATCAACGCGGCCTCATCGGCGTCGTCATCGCAATCGTCATCGAGGGGCGCACCGGAGGCATCGAAACCGTCCCCGCACTCCTCCACGTATTCCTCGTAATCCGGGGACAGGTCGCCATTGATGGTGCTGCGGCGACCCTGGCGATGGTAGGCCAACAGATGCCACTGGCTGGCCACCCCGAGCTCGTGGACGAAGCGCAGCGTGGCCATGGTGTTGCGGTTGCGGGTGAGATCGGGCGAGGTGAACACCGATCGCCGGTCCATCTCGTACAGGCCGGGCTCGCGCCCTTCATCGGTAAAGCGCCAGCTGGGCAGGAGGCCGTTGCCGATCAAGCGGCTTTGCCCGTGCAGCAGCGACAGGCTCCAGTCACCGGCGTCATGCGACTGGCCGAACTTGGCGAACACGCTGCCGGTACGGCCTTCGGAGGCATCGCGCCAGCCATCCTCATCGAACAAGGTGGCTGCAAGGAAAAGCTCCGTGGCGTTCGCACCGACATGGCCATAGGACGCATCCACGCGTTTGCGTGCATCGCTGCCATACGCGACATCCGCCTGGACACCGGAACCGGTCGCCCCGGATTTGGTGGTGAGCACGAGCGCGCCGCCGAGCGTGTTCTGCCCGTACAGCGGATTGGCGCCCGGCATCAACACCAACGTGTCGATCGCGGCCTCCGGCACCATGTCCCAACTCACCACGTCGGCGAAGGGCTCGTTGATGCGCACGCCATCCAGATACACCGAAACGCCCTGGGGCGCGCCGGGCAATGCCGATGCACGGAACCCGCGATAGGTGATGTCGGTCTGGAAGGGGCTGCCTTGTACCTCGTTGCTGTTCACGCCATTGAGGCGACGCGCCGCGAAATCGGTGAGGTTGGTCGCATGGGCATCGGCGATCTCTCCGGCGGTGGCGGTTTGCACGGTGTATGGCAAGTTATCGGGGTCTACCGGCGCGCCCGACACCGGCGTCGCGGTGACGACCACGCGATCGAGCAGGGTCACGTCCGGATCGGCCTCGACGCGGTTCGCGGGCTGAGGGTCCACCGTTTGCGCGAAACCGCTCCCCATCGCGCAACAGGCGCCCACGGCGCCAAGCCATCGCACAATGGCGCGTTTTGCGGGATGGCGACGCACGGAAATGGGCTGGGGCATGCGGCGCGTCCTGGGCTCGGTCAGGCAACAAGCGGGCGAATATGGATCGATCCCATGAAGTCACACGTCCTTCCATGGCGAGGCGAGCCATTCCTTATCAAGGACTTGAATACAGTCAAACCTGAATGGACACAAGCCTCTCCGCACGCCGGGGTGATGCGTTTTCGTGTTTGTGCAAATGAAAAACGCCGGCACTGGGCCGGCGTTTTCATCAAGCCGCCACACGGCGACGACAGGCCTGTTGGCTCAGCCTTCCCACTTGCCGAGTGCAGCCAGACCATTGGCCTTGGCGCGCTCGAACACGGTGGCCTGCGCCTTGTCCCAGTTGCCGGTCATGTCCTGCGCCCACAGCTTCAGCGCGGCCTGCTGCATCGCGCGGCCATAGGAGAACGACAGCGGCCACGGGTTCGGGCCCATGCGGTTCATCGCGTCCAGATGCGCGGTGGCGGCCTCGTCCGACTGCCCGCCCGACAGGAACACGATGCCCGGCAGGATCGCCGGCACGGTGGACTTGAGGCACATCAGGGTGGCTTCGGCCACTTCCTCGACGCTGGCCTGCTCGGGGCAATCCTTGCCGGGGATGACCATCGAGGCCTTCAGGATGGTGCCTTCCAGCATCACGTTGTGCTGGTAGAGGGCATCAAACAACGAACGCAGGGTGACCTCGGTGACTTCGTAGCAGGTCTCGATGTCGTGGTCGCCGTCCATCAGCACTTCCGGCTC
>JACSSF010000206.1 GCA_014879375.1 Lysobacteraceae bacterium | reverse complement strand
CATTTCCTCGATGCCGCCCTGCGTCTTCAGGTTGACGCCGCCGGTGTCGAAGGTGATGCCCTTGCCGACGAGGACATAAGGCTTGGCGTCACCGCCGCCGTTCCACTTCATGATGACGAGCTTCGGACGATTGGCCGATGCGCGCGCCACGGCCAGCAGCGCGCCCATGCCTAGCGCTTCCATCTCGGCATCGCCCAGCACTTCGCATTCCACGCCCTCGAAGCGGTCGGCGAAGGCCATGCCCTGGTCGGCGAGGTACTGCGGGTTGCAGATGTTCGGCGGCAGGTTGCCTAGCTCGCGGGTGAAGGCGACGCCGGCGGCGATGGCCTGCCCGTGGGCCAGCGCGAGCGCGTCGCTGCCGCTGATTTCGAGGCGCTCCAGGCCTTTTTCCTCGCGCTTCTTGTTCTTCGCGCCGAGCGTGGCGGTGTAGCGGTACATGCCGTGGTCGGCGGTGATCGCGGCCTGGCGGATGTTCCAGGCGGCGTCGCGATCCTTCACCTCGACTTCCGGCAAGGTCAGCAGCGCCGACTTCACCGTGCCGGTCTTGAGCGCGCGGGTGGCGTCGCCGATGGCCTTGAGGTATTGCGGCACGCCGAACTTGCCGGCATCGCCCAAGCCGATCACCAGCACGCGCGGTGCGGTGACGCCGGGCAGGTCGTGCAGCATCTCGGTGCGGCCGATCTTGCCGCCGATGTCGCCGCGCTCGGCCAGTGCCTTCAGGCGACCGCCGCTGGCGTCGTCGATCGCGCTGCCGGATGGGGTCAGGCTGTTGTCGGAGTAGATGCCGACCACCACGCAATCAATGGGGGCGGAGGGGGCGGCGGTGCCGTTCAGGGCGAATTCGAGGGCCATCGAGCAGATTCCATATAACCGGTGGGTACAATGCCGGGCTGCCGCAATGCGGCTTCCACGCCAATCCCCTAGTCTAATTCATCGCCCCTCCAGACCCCTGACCGAATGCAGACGCTGGACCGCTACCTCGTACGCGAATTCACCCAGGCCATCTTCGCGACGCTGGTGGTGTTGCTGATCGTGATGGTCGGCGGCGCCTTCGTGGACGTGCTCGGCGACATCACCCGCGGCCGCCTGCCGCCCGGGATGACCGCGGCCCAGCTGGGGCTGGTGCTGCTGACCTGGCTGCCGATCATCCTGCCGCTGGCGTTGATGCTGGGCCTGCTGATGTCCACCAGCCGCCTGTATCGCGACGCGGAAATGCCGGTGCTGACCTCGGTCGGGGTGGGGCCGAAGCGGATGCTGAAGCCCTTGATGATCGTGGTGGTGCCGATCGTCGCCGTCATCGCGCTGTGCTCGCTGTGGCTGGGGCCGTGGGCGGACCGCACCTCCCGCACGATGATCCAGGAGGCCAACCGCAACCTGTTGATCACCGGGCTGGAGCCGGGACGCTTCACCGAGTTGCCGGGCGGCGGCGGGGTGGTGTATGTCGGCGAGATGAGCCAGGACGGCGCCAAGTTCAACCGTGTCTTCATCTATCGCGCCAAGAACGGCCGGCTGGATGTCACCACCGCCGCCGAGGGCGAGCTGACCCTGGATGGCGCCCGCGAGCGCTATTTGAAGCTCGGCAACGGCTTCGAGGTGGAAGGGCCGATGGACGCGGCCACGCGCGACTACCGCCTGCTGCGCTTCGGCAGCAACGACGTGCGCATGCCCGATTCGACCGAGGACAAGAAGATCCAGGACGCTCGCCGCACGCCGACCCATGAACTTTTAGGCGACCACAGCAACGAGGCGCGCGCGCAGCTGCAATGGCGCATCGCGCCGCCGCTGATCGCGCTGGCACTGGCCCTGCTGGCGATCCCGCTCGCCCGCAGCCCGCCCCGGCAGGCACGTTATGGCCGCATGGTGCTGGGCTTCCTCGGCTACATGGTCAGCATCCAGCTGATGTTGCTGGGCACCGAATTGATCGCGCAGGGCAAGTTGCCGGCGTCGCTGGGACTGTGGTGGCTGACCATCCCGGCGCTACTGCTCGGCGTGTGGTTCTACAGCCGCGATGGCCACCTGCCCAGGCGGAGGCGCGCGCGATGAAACCGTTCCCGAAGATCCACGACGTCTACATCGGCAAGGTGGTGCTGACCTACGTGCTGGCCGTGTGGTTCGTGCTGGTGGGCCTCGACTTCGTGCTGGGCGGCGGCGGCGTGATGGCGCAGCTCGACGACATCGGCAAGGGCACCTACAGCTTTCTGGATGGCTTCAAGTACGCGCTCTATACCATCCCGACCCGGCTATACACCTTGTTCCCGACCTCGGCGGTGATCGGCGCTTTGCTGGGCCTGGGCCAATTGGCCGCGACCTCCGAACTCACCGCGCTGCGTGCGCTCGGCCTGTCGCGCAAGCGGCTCAGCCTGGCTGTCGCGCTGGCCATCGCGCTGCTGACCGGCCTCATGGTCATCAACGGCGAGACGCTGGGCCCATGGGGCGAGCGCAAGGCGAATGCGCTCAAGGCCGCCGCGACATCGCCCAACATGATCGTGGCGCAATATTCCGGCCTGTGGGCGCGCGAGGGCGACGTCTTCCTCAACGCCGAATCCGGCCAGGAACGCACCGATGGCGACGACCACTGGCTGGAGCTGAAAGACCTGCGTCTGTACCAGTTCGACGAAGCCGGCAAGCTGAAGTCGATCTCGCACGCAGGTACCGCCGAGCATCGCCCAGGCGGCTGGCTGCTGAAGAACGTGGTGAAAACGACCTTCGCCGAGCGCTCGGTATCGCAGGAGCGCATCACCGAGGAACGCTGGGACTCCGAGCTGGATGCCGCGGCGTTGTCGGCCAGCGTGGCGCGCCCGCGTTATCTTGATTCGGCGACGCTGAAATCCAGCATCGATTACCGCAAGCGCAACCAACTGGATGCCAGCGAGTTCGAAGAATTCTATTGGGGCCGCTGGTTCTATCCGCTCAACGTGCTGGCGCTGTGCCTGGCGGCGATCCCGTTCGCCTTCGGCACGCTGCGCAGCGGCGGCCTTGGCAAGCGGCTGTTCCTCGGCGTGGTGTTCGCGCTCGGCTTCTGGCTGCTGCAGGAGATGGCCGCGCGTCTGGCCGGTGCGTACAAGTTCGATTACCGCATCGCCTACGTGCTGCCCTCGGTATTGATGCTGGCGGTATCGGCATTCCTGTTCCGGCGGCGCAGCGGCTAGTTCTGTCAGACTCAGCCCCTGCGCGCATCCTGCAGCGCGTCACGCTGAAAATCGCGAATGAACCGCGTGCCGCTGAGGCGGTCGTGCCACGTCAGCCCGTCGCGGTCGATCCACGCCCACCAGAACCCCAGCCCCGCGCAGGCCAGCGACACGATGCCCGTGGCGTAGCGCAGCCACAGCCTGCCGAGCGGCGCCAGCGCATCATCCGGCGTGGTGACGTAGGCGCGCCACGGCTTCATGCCGATGGTCTGGCCGCCGCGGCGCCAGCTGGCCGTCGCGTACAGGCCGGTGGCGGCGAGCAGGGCGATGAATTCCAGCGCGCTCGCCAGTGTGCCGGGCAAGATTGCGTCGCCGCGATGCAGGACGAGCGAGGCCACCACGACCACGAACCAGATGCCCAGCATCGGGAAGAAATCGTAGAGCAGGGACAGCAGGCGCCAGCCGATCAACGGCTTCGCTCGCGCGGTGATGAGGCCGGCGTCGTTCATCCGCACAGGATAGCGGCGCGCGCGGCCTGCGCTACAGTCACG
>JACSSF010000205.1 GCA_014879375.1 Lysobacteraceae bacterium | reverse complement strand
CGAAGGCGTAAGCCAGCAGATTTACAGTCTGCCCCCGTTGGCCGCTTGGGTATCCCTCCGCCGAAACCGTCTGGCGGTGAAACAGCCCGTTATTCTGACTGGCGTTCCGAGGCATGTCAACGCTCTGCGACGACGAAATTGAATGGGCGGGTGCACTCAGTGTGCCGGGGCTGGCGCCTGCCCGGCCGGGGCCGGCAGGACATCGCCGCGCAGGCCTTCGTCGACGTACAGGGCGACGTGCGGCTGGCCGCTGGCATCGATCCAGCCCCGGTACATCCCCTCGGTGTTGAACGGGAAGGCGAAATCGCCATTCGCCGTCATCACGATGGCCCCGCCGTTGCCGCCCAGGCGGACGACATCGCCGTTCACGACCGCCGCACCGGCGACCGCGGCCGACTCGTTTTCAAATTCTACCCGGGCACAAGTTGTCCGGGCCGCGGCGGTGCGGATGTAGAACTCGCCCCAGCCGGTGCCGGAGAAGGCGCAACGCCCGTCTGCCCAGGTGCCGGCGCCGATGATCGGGCTGTCGCCGACCCGGTTCCAGCGCTTGTTGGTCATGCCCCCGGTCGAGGTGCCGGCGGCCAGATGGCCCGCGGCGTCCAGCGCAACCGCGCCTACGGTGCCGATGTAGCGCAGGTATTCCGGCGTATTGGCCACCTGTTTGCCCGCCTCCTGCAACTGGGCCTTGCGCAGCTGCCCGGCGCGCTTGTCGGTATGGAAGTAGGCCGTTGGCACCAGCGTGAAACCCTGCGATTTGGCGAAGCTCTCCGCGCCCTGCCCGACCAGCATCACGTGCGGGGATTTCTCCATCACCGCACGGGCCAGCAGGATCGGGTTCTTGATCCGCTGTACGCCCGCGACTGCCCCGGCGCGCTGGCCGTTGCCGACCATGACCGAGGCGTCCAGCTCGTTGCGGCCCTCGTGGGTGAACACCGCGCCCTTGCCCGCGTTGAAGTAGGGACTGTCCTCGAGCACGGTGATCGCGGCGGTCACGGCGTCCAGCGCCGGTTTGCCGGCCTGGAGCTCGGCGTAGCCGTTGCGCAGGGCCGTCTCCAGCACGCGGCGGATCGCGGCATCGTCATGCTGGCTGTTCTCGCGGCGGATCACCCCGGCGCCACCGTGGATCACCAGCACCGGCTGACTGGCCGGGGCGGCGGTTTGCGCGGCGCCCGGCAGCGCCATCAGGCTGAACGAGGCGGCAAGCACGCCGGGAACGAACATCGGGCGCATCAGGATTCCTAGATCTGGGCGATCCCCGATAGTAGGAAAACGAAAAGGCCGATGCACGGCACCGGCCTTTCGGGGCACATCAACGACGCGAATCAGACGTTGAAGCGGAAATGCAGCACGTCGCCCTCGGCGACCTTGTATTCCTTGCCTTCCAGACGCAGGCGGCCGGCTTCCTTGGCACCCGCCTCGCCCTTGTACTTGATGAAGTCGTCATAGCCGATGGTCTCGGCGCGGATGAAGCCCTTCTCGAAATCGGTGTGGATGACGCCCGCGGCCTGCGGCGCGGTGGCGCCCTTCTTCACCGTCCAGGCGCGCACTTCCTTGACGCCCGCGGTGAAGTAGGTTTGCAGGCCCAGCAGCAGGTAGGCCGCGCGGATCACGCGGTTGAGGCCCGGCTCTTCGAGGCCCAGATCGGCCAGGAAGGTGTCGCGGTCTTCATCGTCCAACTGCGAGAGCTCTTCCTCGATGGCGGCGGAGACCGGCACCACCTGCGAGCCTTCGGCCTCGGCGCGGGCGCGCACGGCGTCGAGGTGCGGGTTGTTCTCGAAGCCATCTTCCAGCACGTTGGCGACATACATCACCGGCTTGGTGGTGAGCAGGAAAAGGTCGCGGATCGCCGCCTTATCGTCATCGGACAGGCCCAGCGCACGCACCGGCTTACCCTCGTCCAGGCCCGCGCGCACGCGGCCCAGCACTTCGGCACGCGCCTTCGCTTCCTTGTCGCCGCTCTTGGCGCTGCGCTCGGCGCGCTGCAGGGCTTTCTCGACCGATTCCAGATCAGCCAGCGCGAGCTCGGTGTCGATGGTCTCGATGTCGGCGATCGGGTCGACCTTGTTGTTGACGTGGATGACGTCGGGGTTCTCGAAACAACGCACGACGTGCGCGATCGCATCCACCTCGCGGATGTGCGCGAGGAACTTGTTGCCGAGGCCTTCGCCCTTGGCCGCGCCGGCGACCAGGCCCGCGATATCGACGAACTCGACCGCGGTCGGGATCACCTTCTCCGGCTTGACGATGATCGCCAGCTCACCCAGGCGCGGGTCCGGCACCGGCACCACGCCGACGTTCGGCTCGATCGTGCAGAAGGGGAAATTGGCCGCGGCGATGCCGGCCTTGGTCAGGGCGTTGAACAGCGTGGACTTGCCGACGTTGGGCAGGCCCACGATGCCGCATTGGATGGCCATGTCTTGCTCCGGGCGACGCGCGTGCGCCGCAGAAATTCAGGGGGATGAAGTGTTGAGGCGTTTCTGCGCCTCGTTGAAATTGCCGTCGGCGAGCAGCGGCATGACCGCCAGCGCCTCGTCGATGCCGCGCGCGATCAGCACGTCGTCATCGGCATTCGCGCGGCCCAGCACCCAGCCGGTGACGCGGTCCTTGTGGCCCGGATGGCCGATGCCGACCCGCAGCCGACCGAACTTGCCGTGGCCGGTGTGCTTGAAGATGTCGCGCAGGCCGTTCTGCCCGCCATGCCCGCCGTCGAACTTGAGGCGGACCGTGCCGGGCGGCAGGTCCAGCTCATCATGGGCGACCAGCATCGCTTCGGGTTCGATCTTCCAGAAGCGCAGCGCCGCGGCCACCGACTTGCCGCTGAGGTTCATGAAGGTGCTCGGCTTGAGCACCCAGATGTCGCGGCCCGCGATGTTCACCCGGGCGACTTCACCGAACAATTTCGATTCCACGCGCCAGCGCTCGCCGGCCGCATCGACCAGCGCGTCCACAAAACGAAAACCCGCGTTGTGGCGGGTCTTCGCGTGTTCGGGTCCCGGGTTGCCGAGCCCGACGATGAGACGCAGATCTTGCATCGGTCGATGCGACGGGACGACCAAGGCCCTCCCGTCGCGCCGGGGCGATTACTCGCCCTTGGCCTCGCCGTCTTCCTGCGCGGCTTCGTCGTCGCGCTGGTCGATGGCGGGGACATCGTCCGCCGGCACTTCGTCCGCGGCTTCTTCTTCAGCCGCCACCTTCACGAAGCGCGCCACGGCCACGGCCGGGTTGTGCTCTTCGCTGACGGCGTGCGACAGCTCGACGCCGGACGGCAGCTTGACGTCGGCCAGGTACACGGTGTCGCCGGCGACCATGTTGCCGAGATCGATCTCGATGAACTCCGGCAGGTCCTTCGGCAGGCAGACGATGTCGAGGTCGTTCAGCTCGCTGGTCACCGTCACGTCGGCAGCCTTGCCGGCTGGCGATTCGTCGATGTTGATGAAGTGCAGCGGCACCTTGACGTGGATCTTCTCGCCCGCCTTCACGCGCTGGAAGTCCAGGTGCATGATGATCTGCTTGTACGGGTGGCGCTGCATGTCACGCAGCAGGACCTGCTGGGCCTTGCCATCAACGGCCAGGGTGATGATCGACGAGTAGAACCAGTCGTTGAACTGGGCCAGCCAGGTCGGCTCGTGTTCCAGCTCGATGCTGACCGGGTCGGCGCCACCGCCGTAGATGACGGCCGGGATGCGGCCCGCACGACGCAGGCGGCGGCTCGCACCCTTCCCCTCGTCCTTGCGGCCGAA
>JACSSF010000203.1 GCA_014879375.1 Lysobacteraceae bacterium | reverse complement strand
TGCTGGTCGAGCCAGGTAGCCCCGATCGCGCGCGCCTGCCGCTCGATGGACAGGTGCGATTTCACTTCCACGGCCACGCCGCCCAGGCGCTGCGCGTCGTATTGGCGGCCACGCTCGGGCAGATCGTCCGGC
The DNA here is from genome assembly GCA_014879375.1 of Lysobacteraceae bacterium. Classification (GTDB taxonomy): domain Bacteria; phylum Pseudomonadota; class Gammaproteobacteria; order Xanthomonadales; family Xanthomonadaceae; genus Solilutibacter. Next base: position 3,675 of record JACSSF010000203.1, on the reverse strand, counting down.
ACCTTCCATAGCCCGTCGGCCACCCGTTCCACGATACCGGCACGGCGCAGGGCTTCCAGGCGGCGGATGTGGGCCGCCACGACTTCCTGCGGATCTCGGCCGGGCACGGCCTGACCTTGTGCAATGGCGAGGTGATGATCGGCGCGGTAGAGGCCACCGCTCGCCAGCGCGGCGATGTTCTTGTCGGCCGCGCGCACGTCGGCCGCCCCCTTCACCTCCACCACGGCGCCGGTCGGATAGTTCGCCAGCTCGTCGCGAGCATTGAGCGCGACATAGTGAGCCTTGCCGTCCACACCGTCGATGACCAGATAGCCGCGGTCGCGCAGCTCGTCGGCCAGCCTCTTCGCGGCCACGCGGCCGACGATCGTGCGGCCGTCATCACCCGGCTCGAACACCGACAGTTCGCGCGGCGCGCCGCTCATGGCCCGCTGTAGGGTGCGGATGATGTCGCCACGCTCGCCCAGGGCACGCAAGGTCTTCTCCGCATCGGCATGGACGGCCCAACTGCCGGGCTGCACCTCGTCGGCCAGGCCCAGGCGCTGCAAACGCTGCAGGCGGCCGATCAGCAGCAGGCGCTGGCGTTGCAGCCGCGGTTCGTTGAAGCGTTCGATCTGCACTTGGCCATCGTCGCCGACCTCGCGCTTGAGCGTGCGATCCAGGCTCGTCCACCGTTCCTGCTCCACCTCGCGCCGCAAGGCCTGCTGGATCTCCAGCTCGGTGCGTGGCCCCAGCCATTCGGTCGCCAGCTCGGCCGCGCGATACCGAAAGCCATCGGCGATGTAGTCGCCCGCGATGATGAGGTGTTTGCCGGTGTCGTCGCGCCCGCGCACGATCAGGTGGGTGTGCGGGTTGTCGGTGTTCCAGTGATCGACAGCCACCCATTCCAGCCGCGTGCCCAGGTCGGCTTCCATGCGCCCCATCAGATGCCGCGTGTAGGTGCGCAGGTCTTCGAGCTCGGCGCCATCCTCGGGGGAAACGATGAAGCGGAAATGGTGCCGGTCGTCGGCGCAGCGTTCCTTGAAGGCATCAAGATCGGCTTCATCGGTCTGCGGCCCGTAGGCCCGGCCTGGCTCACCGTCCCGGCCCACACCATCGCGCTCGATGTAGCGCAGGTGCTTGGCGAGCGACTGTGGGCTGGCCCGCTGCTGGTTGACCAGCAAGGTCTTGATGGTCACGCGCCGCGACATGGGTGTGAGCTTCGCGCCCGCGAAGCGCGCCGCCGTATGCCCACGCCCAAGACGCGAGTCGGGTCGCTGGCCAGTGGTCTTGCCGCCGCCAGCCGATGCCGGGCGGCGCACCGAGGACTTGCCGCTGCTGGCTTTGCCCGCCTGCTTGAGCACCTTGGAAATGAAGCTCTGGCCCTGACTCTTGCCCCGGTTCTTCGGGGCGCTGGGACGGATGCGGAAATCGTCGTCGCGGCGGTTGGTCATGGCTGCGCTCCCTGCAAGCTCCGGCGTGTCCGGTCGTGCAAAGCACGCGGACATGTCTGTATCGGCGCGGGCCACGCGCCCCCAGCGGCACGGCGGCGAAGCCGCGCCGTGCCGCGCCACCCCCACGTGCAGACTGGCTTTGCGGGCCGACAGGTGCCGCCCCCTTTTGTCTTGCCTTCCGCCTTTGCCCTTCGCTTCCGCTCCGGGCGTCGGCGGCCCGGCGGCGCTGTGCTGCTTGCAGCCAGCGCGCCGGTGAACCCGCCAATGGCCGCAGGCCGGGCGTGTTCAAGGCAAGACGCCTGCACGTTGGATGGCTGCGCCGGATGTTGCGCGAAGTGCAGCGCGGATGCGCTCGCACTGCACGCGCGATGACACGGCGACGAACAGCAGAACGACACGCCCGATGGCACGATGAGATGCACGGCAGCGTGCAGCGAATCGGCGGCCGTCATGGGCGTGCCTCCAGCCAAACGGGATGCGCAACGCCGATCACGGCGGATGCGCTGACCGGGCCGAAGTAGCGGCTATCGAACGACGCCGGATTGGTCACGCTCAACAGGAACAGTTCGCCAGGCGCTAGGCGGCGGCATTGCGGCCAGGATGGCAGCGGCCGGCCCAGCCGGTCGGCAGGCAGCACGGCGGCCGAAGGCACGCCGTCGATGCGTATCTGACCAGCGACGATGCAAACGTGTTGCGGTGCGACTGCGCCCACACGTTTGAGCAGCGGAACGCGCGTCGGCAGGTAGCCGCGCTGCGCGGCCAATGCGGCGGCCTCGGCCGGCAGCGGCACCAGCACGATGCTGTCCACGGACAATGGACGTGGCAGCGAGGCGGTGCGCGGCTCGAACGGTTCGATGCGATACCAGCCGACCGCCACGCTGTCGGATGGGTTGTACGTCAGGCGCGGCAGCGGCGACACGAAAGCCGCCCAGGCCAGCGCAGCGAGGCCGCAGGCGGTCAGGCCCGCCAGCACGAGGCGAGCGCGCAGGCGCGAGCGAGGACGCGGCGAGGCGGACGAAGTGGAAACGGTCGTCATGGCAGCACCTTCCCGGCGAGCCAGGCGGCATGCCGCTCGGCGGTGTATTCGGGCAGCGGCAGGCGCGCCGCGAGACGGTTGCCCAGCGTGCGCCAGTACGCGGGCGAGACGGCAGACGGGGCGATGCCCAGCGCCTCGATGGCGTCGATGCGTTCCAGAACGGCGCGCACGCTGGCATCGCCTTCGGCGTGCAGCAGCAGGCGCGCGCCGGGCCGCACGCCGGGGATGCGCTGCAGGGCATCCAGCGGCGTGCCAGCCTGCATCACCATGAGCTGCCAGCGGATCGTGCCGTAGTCGTTGGCCTGCCAGCGCACACGGCAGAACATCGCACGCGGCAGGAACACCGCGCAGCGCCGCCAGCGGTCGAGCTGGAGCGTGCGCGCCGGTTCGCCGAAGCGCAGGTAGAGTTTGAAGCGCGGTTCGATGTAGGCCAGCGATACGCGCGTCAGTGGCACGTTGCCGGCCTGGCCGGCGAGTACCGCGAGCGACGGCGCAGCCGGGGGCGATGCGGCGACCGTGGCCGTGTTCGCGGCGGGTGCAGCGGATGCGTTCATGGCGTGTTCTCCGTGCGGTGCTCGGGAAACTCCTGCTCCAGCAAAGCGCGCAGCAGTTCGGCCACGGTCACGCCCCGCGTGAAGGCCGACACCTTGATGCGCGCCCGCATGGCGGGCGTAATGTCGAGGGTCAGGCGGGCCGTGTAGAGGTCGCCCTTGTTGAGCGCATCGGCGTCGCCCTGGCGAATCCACGCCTCGGCGTGTGGATTCGCGGGCGGACGCGCTCCGATGCCGACGCGCTTGCTGCGGGGTGGCTTCGTGGTCATGTCGGCCACCGCAGCAGTTCGTCCACCAGCGCGGCGATCTCGCGTGCGGCTGCGCTGTCGGGCGCCGTCTCGCGTGCGAGCCGACCGGCGGCCACGCTGTCGGCGAAGACGATGCGCTGGCGAACCTCGGCGCGCAGCGCCGGCAGCGGTTGTTCGGCCAGCGACTGCCGCGCCTCCCGGCCGATCACCGTGGTGCTGACGCGCCGGTTGATGACGAAGGCCGCGCGCAGCGCAGGCCGGAACACCTGGGCCTCGCGGATCAGTGCCACCATCTCGGCGCTGGCCCACAGGTCGTAGGGGCTGGGCTGCACCGGGATCAACACGCGCTCGGCCGCCAGCAGCGCGGAGCGCGCCAAGGCGGCGATGCGCGGCGGCCCGTCGATGATGAC
>JACSSF010000123.1 GCA_014879375.1 Lysobacteraceae bacterium | reverse complement strand
GACCGTTGCGCTGGTAGGGCGGCCCAATGTCGGCAAGTCCACCCTGTTCAATGCGCTCACGCGCAGCCGCGATGCGCTGGTCCACGACCAGCCGGGGGTGACGCGTGATCGCCATTACGGCGTGTGCCGCCTGCGCGAGGACCAGCCGTTCCTGCTGGTGGATACCGGCGGCATCGCGGGCGAGGAAGAAGGTCTCGCCGGCGCCACCGCGCGCCAGGCACGCGCCGCGGCGGAAGAAGCCGACCTCGTCCTGTTCGTGGTCGATGGTCGCGAAGGCCCGTCCGCGCTGGATGACGAGATTCTCGGCTGGCTGCGCAAGTCCGGTCGCCCGGTGCTGCTGGTGGTCAACAAGGTCGATGGCATCGATGCCCGCCAGGCCGAGAGCGAATTCGCGCGCTATGGCTTCCAGGATGTGGTGCAGACCGCGGCCTCGCATCGTTCCGGCATCGACGAACTGCTGGATGAAATTTACCCGCGCCTACCGAAGGAAGGGCAGGGCGAATCGCTGGATGCCGATCCCGAACGCGTGCGCATCGCCTTCATCGGCCGCCCCAACGTCGGCAAATCGACGCTGGTGAATCGCATCCTCGGCGAGGAGCGCATGATCGCCTCCGACGTGCCGGGGACCACGCGCGACTCCATCTCGATCGACCTGGAACGCGATGGCCGCAAGTATCGCCTGATCGATACCGCCGGCCTGCGCCGCAAGTCGCGCGTGGATGAAGCGGTCGAGAAGTTCTCGGCGATCAAGACGCTGCAGGCGATCGAAGAATGCCAGGTCGCGGTGCTGATGCTGGACGCGACCGAAGGCGTCACCGATCAGGATGCGACGGTGCTGAGCGCGATCCTCGATGCCGGCCGCGCATTGGTCATCGCGATCAACAAATGGGATGGCCTGTCCGATTACCAGCGCCAGCAGGCCGAGGACATGCTCTCGCGCAAGCTGGCGTTCGTGGATTGGGCCGAGGCCGTGCGCATTTCCGCATTGCATGGCTCGGGCCTGCGCGAGCTGTTCCGCGCCGTGCATCGCGCACATGCCTCGGCAACGCGCGAATTCGGCACCAGCGAAGTCACCCGCGCGGTAGAAATCGCCTACGAAACCAATCCGCCGCCGGTGGTGCGTGGCCACGTCGCCAAGCTGCGCTTCGCCCATCCGGGCGGCAGCAACCCGCCGACCTTCATCGTCCACGGCTCGCGCCTGCGCACGCTCTCCGACACCTATAAGCGCTATCTGGAAAACTTTTTCCGCAAGCGTTTCAAGCTGGTCGGCACACCGGTGCGTTTCGTGTTCAAGGAAGGCGAGAACCCGTACAAGGACAAGAAGAACGCCCTGTCCGATCGCCAGGTGGCGAAGAAGCGCCGGCTGATCCGCCACGTCAAACGCAAGGGTTGAGATGGTCGGCGTTCGCCGCCTGATGCCCCGTGATGCGCTGGTGCGATACGAGGCCGGTGCGCGATTGATCGATGTGCGGAGTGAGGCCGAACAGGCCAGCGGCATGGCCAGAGGCGCCGAGGCCATTGCACAAGACCTCCTACTGGAAGATGCCGCCGCCGACTTGCCGCACGATGCGGAAATATTGCTGATATGCCAGCGCGGCCTGCGCTCGCTCAACGTCGCCGAGTCACTGTCGAAGCAAGGCTTCATCAACGTTTCCAGTATCGAGGGTGGTACCGAGGCCTGGCAACACGATGGCTTGCCGATGACATCGTCCACGCTCGATGCCGATTTCCTTGAACGTTATTCGCGCCAGCTGCGGTTGCCTCAGGTTGGCATCGAAGGACAGCGCAAGTTGCAGCAGGCGCGTGTCACGATCATCGGCGCCGGCGGACTGGGTGCACCCGCCGCGTTCTATCTTGCTGCCGCGGGCGTGGGCCATTTGCGTCTGGTGGACGACGACATCGTCGATCGCAGCAACCTGCAGCGCCAGATCCTGCACGTGGATGCGGGCGTGGATGTCGCGGCAAAGGTGGATTCCGCACGCGAGCGATTGCTGGCGCTCAATCCTTCCATCGAAGTGGAAGCGGTACGTGCACGCGTTGACGCGGGCAATGTCGATGGTTTCATCCGCAGCGCCGACGTGGTGATGGACGGCGCCGACAATTTTCCCGTGCGCCACGTGTTGAACGATGCATGCCTGCGGCTCGGCAAACCCTTGGTCTATGGCGCCGTGCAACGCTTCGACGGACAGGCAAGCGTGTTCGATGCCGGACGCCAGCGCGGCATCGCACCGTGCTATCGCTGCCTGTTCCCCGAGGCGCCGGACGATGCACCCAATTGCGCCGAAGCCGGCGTGCTCGGCGTTGTCCCCGGCATCATCGGCCTGGTGCAGGCGACCGAAGTGTTGAAGCTGATCCTCGGCATCGGCGAACCCCTGATCGGTCGGCTGCTGCAGTTCGATGCGCTGTCGATGCGCTTTCGCGAGACGCGACTGCGCGCCGATCCCGATTGCCCAGCCTGCGGGCGACACGCTTAACGCAGGAACTCGGCCAACGCCTGTTCGTACTCGGGCCGCGCGGACAGGTTGTTGTGATCGCCTTCGATCTCCACCACGCGTGTGCTGGCCGGCAAGGCGCGCAGCAAGGCATCCGTGTTCGCCGCGGGGATCACGTCGTCATCGCTGGCACGGATGACGAGCGTCGGTTGGCTGTGACCATGCAGCCAACCCGCGCTGTCATAGCGTTCGCGCATCAGCCAATCCACCGGCAGCCACGGATAGTGCGACTTCGCGACATTGGAAAGCGAATCGAAGGGCGTGACGAGCGCCAGCCGTTCAACCAGACGTTGGCTGGCTACCCAGCTGGCGACGCCGCTGCCAAGGCTCCGGCCAACCACCGCGATCGGCTGGCCCGGGTGCCGCCGGGCGACTTCGTCATGCATCGCCAGGGCATCGGCGAGCAACGCGTCGCGCGAAGGCTTGCCATCGCTGCCGCCATAACCGCGATAGGGCAGGAAGTACGCGGTCCAGCCGGGGCAGCACGCAGTCAGCGCTGCGCGGGCTTGTTGCAGGGTTTCCGCATTGCCGCCGAAGTAGAGCAGGGCGCGTGGCTGGCCGGGGCGATCCACCCAGCCGCGCAAGCGCACGCCATCGGGGCGTGCCAGTTCGAAGTTGCTGGCCACGATCGCATCGCCGCGGGTCATGTCCGGGTGATAGATCAGGCGCCGTTGACCGAAATAGAACCCGGCCACGACCAGTCCGAAGACCAGCGCCACCAGCAACAACACGCCCAGAACCGGCTTCACTTCGTCTCTCCTTGGCCCATTGACGGCAGCATGCCGGATATGGCTGCTGGCCGCGAGCCGCATCGCCCGCGATAATGGCGCGTCCCCGTCCGGTATCGCATCGACATGACCCAAGCCCGAATCCTAGATGGCAAGCGCATCGCCGATGACGCCTTGCACGTGATGAAGGCCGAGGTGGATGCGCGCGTGGCGGCCGGCCAGCGCCGCCCGGGACTCGCCGTGGTGCTGGTGGGCGATGATCCGGCTTCGCAGTCTTATGTGCGCAACAAGCGCCGCGCGGCGGGCATCGTCGGCATCCAGACCTTCGATTTCAACCTTGCCCGGACGACCGAGGACGAGCTGCTGGCACTCATCGATCAGCTCAACGCCGATCCGGCCGTCCACGGCATCCTGGTCCAGCTGCCGCTGCCCGGTATTCCCGACGCCAGCCGCCTGATCGAGCGAATCGACCCCAGGAAGGATGTCGACGGCTTCCACCCGATGAACGTCGGCCACCTTGCGCTGCGCCAGTTCGGGCTGCGCCCGTGCACGCCGCGCGGGATCATGCACCTGCTGCACCAGACCGGCGAACCCATCCGCGGCGCCAACGCGACCATCGTGGGGGTCTCCAACCACGTGGGCCGGCCGATGGCGATGGAGCTCCTGATCGCGGGCAGCACGGTGACCTGCTGCCATCGGTTCACCCCACCCGAGGTGCTGGAGGCTTCGGTACGCAACGCCGATATCCTGGTCGTGGCGGTCGGCAAGCCCGCGCTGATCCCGGGCGAATGGGTCAAGCCGGGCGCGGTGGTGATCGATGTCGGTATCAACCGCACTGACGATGGCCGACTGGTCGGGGACATCGGTTTCGATGCCGCGGCCGAGCGCGCCGGCTGGATCACCCCGGTGCCGGGCGGGGTGGGACCGATGACCGTCGCCACCCTGATGCGCAACACCCTGGAAGCCGCCGAGCTGGCAGACATCGGCGACTGACCGGCAGGCTGACGCGAACCCCGCCGACGCGGTACAATGTCGCGCTTCCCAGACCCCGGAACCCGTATGCTCCGCATCCTGGCAGAAGCACTGACCTACGACGACGTTTCCCTCGTACCGGCGCACTCCATCGTCCTGCCCAAGGACGTCTCGCTCGCCTCCAAGCTGACCAACAACTTGCGCCTGAACCTGCCGATCGTCTCGGCGGCGATGGACACGGTCACTGACGCACGCCTGGCCATCGCGATGGCGCAACTGGGCGGCATCGGCATCCTGCACAAGAACATGAGCTGGCAGGAACAGGCCCGCGCGGTCGAGCGGGTCAAGAACTTTGAATCCGGCATCATCCGCGAGCCCTTCACGGTCAAGCCCGATACCTCGATCGGCGAAGTGCTCAAGCTCACTCGCGCGCGCAACATCAGCGGCGTGCCGGTGGTGGATGCGGATGGCCAGCTGGTCGGCATCGTCACCGGTCGCGACATGCGCTTCGAGAAGAAACTGGACGATCCGGTCTACAACATCATGACCCGCAAGGAAAAGTTGGTCACGGTGAAGGAAGGTGCCAGCGACGACGAAGTGCTGGAAAAACTGCATCGCCACCGCATCGAGAAGGTGCTGGTGATCAATGACGACTTCGCGCTGCGTGGTCTGATCACCGTCAAGGACATCCAGAAGAAACGCGACAACCCGAACGCGGCCTACGACCCTGACGAGCAGTTGCTGGTCGGCGCGGCGGTGGGCGTGGGCGGCGATACCGAGCAGCGCATCGAGGCGCTGGTGGATGCCGAGGTCGACGTCATCATCGTCGATACCGCGCACGGCCATTCGCAGGGCGTGATCGAACGCGTGGCATGGGCCAAGAAGCGCTACCCGAAGCTGCAGGTGATCGGCGGCAACATCGTCACCGGCGATGCCGCGTTGGCCCTGATGGATGCCGGCGCCGATGCGGTCAAGGTGGGTGTCGGCCCCGGCTCGATCTGCACCACCCGCATCGTGGCGGGTGTCGGCGTGCCGCAGGTGACCGCGATCTCGATGGTCGCCGAGGCGCTGCAGGACCGCATCCCGCTGATCGCCGATGGCGGTATTCGTTACTCGGGCGACATTGGCAAGGCGATCGTCGCCGGTGCATCGACGGTGATGATCGGCGGCCTGTTCGCCGGCACCGAGGAGTCGCCGGGTGAGACCGAACTTTTCCAGGGCCGCAGTTACAAGAGCTATCGCGGCATGGGTTCGCTGGGCGCGATGGAGAAGGGGTCGAAGGATCGCTACTTCCAGGATTCGAGCGATGTCGACAAGCTGGTGCCGGAAGGCATCGAAGGCCGCGTGCCGTATCGCGGTCCGCTGTCGGCGGTGGTCCACCAGCTCGCCGGCGGCCTGCGCGCGACAATGGGCTACGTCGGCTGCGCCAACATCGAGGAGATGCGCAGCAAGCCGCAATTCGTCAAGGTGACGGGCGCGGGCCAGCGCGAAAGCCACGTCCACGACGTGCAGATCACCAAGGAACCGCCGAACTACCGGGCAGGGTGAGAATGAACAAGACTTTGCGTCGCCGTATCGGCATGGGATTGGTGTTGCTGGTCGGTGCCATGCTGGTGCTGGTGGTGATGCCGCAGTGGCGCAAATACCAGCTTCGCAGCTCTTGCGAGAACGGCGGCCAAGGCCAATGGAACGCGCAGACCCAGACCTGCACGTTCGGCCTGTCGACGTCCCCCGATACCAACGCCAGCAACACCACGCATCCGGCGCCGAAACCGAAATGAGCCAACATCCCGACAACATCCACGCCGACAAGATCCTGATTCTGGACTTCGGCGCGCAATACACGCAGCTGATCGCCCGCCGCATCCGCGAGATCGGCGTGTATTGCGAAATCTGGGCCTGGGACCACGATCCGGCGGAAATCGCCGCGTTCGGCGCCAAGGGCATCATCCTTTCCGGTGGGCCGGAATCGACCACCTTGCCGAACGCACCAGCCGCACCGCAGCAAGTGTTCGACAGCGGCCTGCCGCTGCTCGGCATCTGCTACGGCATGCAGACGTTGGCCGCGCAGCTGGGCGGCGCGACCGAAGCCGCCGACCAGCGCGAATTCGGCCATGCGGAAGTCGAGATCATCAACCCCGATGTCTTGTTCGCCAACTTGAGTGATCACGCGGGCGCGCCTCGCCTCGACGTGTGGATGAGCCACGGCGACCACGTTGCCAAGGCACCGCCCGGATTCAACATCACCGCCATCACCGAGCGCATTCCGGTCGCGGCGATGAGCAATGAAACTAAGCGCTGGTATGGCGTGCAGTTCCATCCGGAAGTGACCCACACCAAGCAAGGGCAGGAGCTGCTGCGCCGCTTCGTGGTGGATGTCTGCGGCTGCCGGACGCTGTGGACGGCGGCCAACATCATCGATGACCAGATCGCCCGCGTGCGCGAGCAGGTGGGGTCAGACGAGGTGATCCTGGGCCTGTCCGGCGGCGTGGATTCCTCGGTGGTCGCGGCGCTGCTGCACAAGGCGATCGGCGACCAATTGACCTGTGTGTTCGTCGATACCGGCTTGCTGCGCTTCAACGAAGGCGACCAGGTGATGGCGATGTTCGCCAATGAGGCCGACAAGGGCGGCATGGGCGTCAAAGTGATTCGCGTCAACGCGGCAGACCGTTATTTCAAGGCGCTGGAAGGCGTCAGCGATCCGGAAGCCAAACGCAAGATCATCGGCAACCTGTTCATCGAGATCTTCGATGAAGAGTCCAACAAGCTGAAGAACGCCAAGTGGCTGGCGCAGGGCACCATTTATCCGGACGTGATCGAATCCGCCGGCAGCAAGACCGGCAAGGCGCATGTCATCAAGAGCCATCACAATGTCGGCGGGTTGCCCGAAGACATGAAGCTCGGCCTGGTGGAGCCACTGCGCGAACTGTTCAAGGACGAAGTGCGTCGCCTGGGCGTCGAGCTCGGCCTGCCGCGCGAGATGGTCTATCGCCATCCGTTCCCCGGCCCGGGCCTGGGCGTGCGCATCCTGGGCGAGGTGAAGCGCGAGTACGCCGAACTTCTGGCCAAGGCCGATGCGATCTTCATCGAGGAACTGCGCAAGGCGGACCTGTACGACAAGACCTCGCAGGCGTTCGCGGTGTTCCTGCCGGTGAAATCGGTGGGCGTGGTCGGCGATGCGCGCGCCTACGAATGGGTAATCGCGCTGCGCGCGGTGGAAACGATCGATTTCATGACCGCGCACTGGGCGCATCTGCCGTACGATTTCCTCGGCACGGTGAGCAACCGCATCATCAACGAGCTGCGCGGCGTCTCGCGTGTGGTCTACGACATCAGCGGAAAACCGCCGGCGACGATTGAGTGGGAGTGATCGCCACATATCGTCCGTGCAATCGTGGGATATAAGCGGCAGCAACGACAAAAGGCCAGCATATCAGCTGGCCTTTCGCTCGAATGGAGCAAGGTTGTGGAGAGACTTGACTCGTCATTCTGATGACGGGCCCGGTTGATCTCACTTCGTGTTGGCGGGCAACGCGAACGCCATGACGTAATCGCCGACATCCTTGGAGTGCGCCGCACCGCCGACCGAGATGACGACGTACTGGCGGTGATCGACCGGCGAGATGTAGCTCATCGGCGTCGCGCTGGCCCCGACCGGCAGCGGATATTTCCACAGCTCCTTGCCGGTTTCCGCGTCATAGGCGCGCAGGTAGTAATCCTGCGTCGCCGCATAGAACACCAGCCCGCCGGCAGTCGTCGAGGAACCGGCATAGGTCGGCATGCCGGGCGTCAGCGGCATGCCCAGCTTCAAGCCCATCGGCCCAAGCTGTTTTGCCGTACCGCCAGGCACCTGCCAGACGATCTTGCGGGTATCGAGGTCGATGGCACTGATGGTGCCGAACGGCGGCTGCGGGCAGGGCACGGTCAGCGGCGACATGTACTGCTTGTTGTGGGTCGCGTAGGGCGTCTTCCACATCGGTGCCAATGTGTGCCCATCGGGCGTCGCCACATGGGTCTTGGAATAGACGGCGTAGTCGGCACGGGTCATCAGGCGGGTGATGTTGGGCAGGCGGATGTCGTTGACGAACAGGCGACGATTGACCGGATCATAGGACGCGCTGCCCCAGTTTTGCCCGCCCATCGCCGAAGGCGTCACGATGCTCCAGTCCAGGCCGAGCGGGGTGAAGTTGCCGGCATTGCGCAGCTGCTTGTAACTGATGCGGCACAGCAGCTGGTCGAACATCGTCATGCCCCAGGTACGCGCCTCGGTCAGCGGTGGCACCGCCAGTACCGGCATGCCAACCGAATCGGGCTGGGTGGGCGAGACGATGTTCTCCGGGATTCCGCCCTCGGTCGGCACCGGGTTTTCGACGATCTTGGTGATCGGCGTGCCGTCGCGGCGGTCGAAGGTGAAAATGTGGCCTCGCTTGGTGAACACCAGGATAGCGGGCACCATCACTCCCTTGTCGTTCTTCATGTCGAGCAGCGACGGCTGCGAGGCGATATCCAGATCCCACATGTCGTGGTGGGTGGTCTGGAACCACCATTTGGGCCGGCCCGTGTTCACGTCCAACGCGACGATGGCATCGTTGAATTTGATCGATTCCTTCGGCCGCTCGGGGTTGTAGGCATCGGTGCCGCCATTGCCCATCGGTGCGTAGATCAGGCCTAGCTTCGGATCGTAAGCGGCATGCGTCCACATGTTGGGCGTGCCGAGCGTGTAATGGTCGCTGCCCACCGGCTCCTTGGTCACCGCCGGATTGCCCGGATCCCATGCCCACAGCAGTTCGCCGCTGTGGACATCGAAGGCGCGCAGCGCGCCGGCGGGTTCACCCAGGGATTGGTTGTCGGCGATCCAGCCGCTGACCACGATCTTGTCGCCCGCTACCAGCGGCGCCGAATTCTGGTACAGGTAGCCCGGTCCTTCCGGTCCCATCTTGTCGAGCAGATTGACTGAGCCATCGACACCGGTGCCGAAGCCGGGGCATTTGGCGCCAGTTTCAGAATCGAGCGCGAACAGCCGTCCGTCGATGGTGTTGAGAATGATGCGCGTATTGCAGACCGCGCCCGCGACCGGCGTCGGCTCTTGGTAGGACCCCAGGCCACGGCAGCGCCCCCATGCCTCGGCCGTAGCCTTCGCCTCGAACAGCCATTTGCGCTTGCCGGTTGTGCCGTCGATGGCGTGGATCGAATTTTCCGGCGTGCAGGAGTAAATGGTATTGCCGAGCTGCAGCGGCGTGTTCTGGTCCACCAGGTTGTCGTTCTTGGTATTACGGCCCGTGCGATAGGTCCATGCCGGTTGCAGATCCTTCACGTTGTTGCGGTTGATCTGGGTGAATGGCGAATAGCGCGTGCCCATGGTGTCGCGGCTGTACCCGGTCCAATCGACCGGCGTGTTGGGGGAGTCGGCAATGACGAAGGGCTTCGTCCCCGTGTAGGGAACGGTCGGCACCATGACGAATCCTCGGGCGAAGAAGGCGATCCAAGCGACCAGCACAACGCTGGCGCTGCCTAGGAACCAGCGCCCTTGCTTGGTCTTACGTGTAGAAAAGAGGGAAAGCACGACGCAGGCAATCGCGAGCGGCGCGAGTAGTCGAGGGAACAGTGCCCAATAGTCCACGCCGGCCTCGAAAAATGCCCATATGAGGGTGACGACGAACGCTGCGCCGGCCAGATACACCGCACGCGCGTCGCTTCGCCAGGTCAACACCGCCACCAGCAGATAGGCGAGGCCGATCAGTACGTAATAGAACGAGCCGCCCAACAGGCCAAGTTTGGCCCCCAGCACGATGAGATACAGCGCCATGATCGCGAAGACGATGGCAAGGATTTTTCTGCACGTACGCATGAGGTCAAGTCCCTGACAGGTTCTGCCGAAGGTAAGCAGCGGGCTTGAAAGATCAGGTGAAAGCGATGTCATCGACCAGCCGGCGACGGAACCCCGGGCGAGCTTCTTGTCGATTTGAGGGGAAGAGGTGCCGGGATACTGCAGCTAAGACATATAGGAACTTCGCCACGTGTGGTTCCGCCCCGTGAACGAGGCGGGCCTGCACGGACCATTCGGCCCTTCACCTCAAGACGACGCCGAGAGATTGATCTTCTCCATGCTTGGGGTGATAGTGGGTGCAGCGACAGGCGGGGATCGTGTGGGGGCAAGGGGCGACCGCAGGGGTGTCATTCCCTTGCGATATGGCACCCCGCCGGTATTCCGCAGCGGACGTGTGTAGGCATGACGACGGGCTTTCATTCAACGAATGCCACGGCCGTCATTCAATGATGATGGGGAGTAGCCGCATGTTGTTCGAACGCCTGCACACTCGATGGGACATCAAGTCAGTGATATTGCACCCCGTGCGCAGGCTTGGCCCAGGCCCGCGTGCCTGCATGGTTGCACTGGCCTTGCTGATGTTGTCAGGTTGTTCGCGAATGCCCATGTTGAACCCGGTGGGCACCGTGGGCGAAACCGAAACCCGGCTTTTCTACCTTGCCGTGGGCGTGATGTTGCTCATCATCGTGCCGGTGATATTGCTCACCCTGTGGTTTGCATGGCGCTATCGGGCATCGTCCAGCAAGGACGGTTACGACCCCAAGTTCACCAACTCGTCCATCATCAGCCAGATCACCTTGTTCGTTCCCTTGTTCACCATCGCGGTACTGGGCACGATAACCTGGATCTACACCCATCGCCTGGACCCGTATCGCCCGATGCCGGGACATGCGGCCCCTTACGAAATCCAGGCCATCAGCCTCGATTACAAATGGCTGTTCATCTACCCGGAAGAGGGCGTGGCCACCATCAACGAGCTGGTGGCACCCACCGGGCGCCCGGTGACGCTGCGAATGACCTCCGATCCGATGATGACGTCCATCTTCATCCCCGGTCTGATCAGCCAGATCTACACGATGCCGGGCATGGAAACGCGTGCCAACTTCATGGTCCATGCGCCCACCGTTCGACAGGGGGCCAACGGGATGTATTCCGGGCCCGGCTTCGAATACCAGCGCTTCAAGGCGCGGCTGGTTTCACCGGAGGATTTCCAGGGCTGGGTGGCATCGGTCAAGCAAGGCAAGGGCGAGGGCGAAAAGCACGAGGCGGTGCTGGACTGGGCCAGGTTCAATGCACTGCTGCCGCAGTCCACGGTCAACCCGGTGACCTACTTTGCCAGTGTCGAACCTGATCTGTTTTCCCGCGCGGTCCGAAAGTACATGCCGCATTACCAGATGAATCCCCTGCCTGATCGTGCGGAATTCGACCAGGGCATGCTGTCGGCACCGATGCCCGGGCAAGGCGCCGCAGCCGGGTCCATGCACCAAGGACATTCCCTCCACCCGCAGCCTGCAGATGCATCCGTGCACACGGTGAGCACGGCCGCGACTGGCACCCCCCCAACGAAGCAGGAGCGCTGATCATGCTGGGACGTCTCGACTACAGCGCTCTGCCTTTCTACAGCGCCATCGCCTTGGGCGGCGCGCTTTCCGAGCTTCTGGTGGGCGCGATCATCATCTGGCTCATCACCCACTTCAAGTTGTGGGGATGGCTGTGGAAGAACTACCTCACCACCGTCGATCACAAGCGGATCGGCGTCATGTACATCGTCGTGGCCTTGGTGATGCTGGTGCGCGGCTTCAGCGACGCGATCATGATGCGCGCCCAGCAGATGATGTCGGCGCATGACGGCACGGGGTACCTGTCGGGGGACCACTTCCAGCAGGTCTTCAGCAGTCACGGCACCATCATGATCTTCTTCGTGGCGATGCCCTTCATGACCGGCATCGTCAATTACGTGCTGCCCCTGCAACTGGGGGCGCGCGATGTCGCCTTCCCCCGGCTCAATGCGCTCAGCTTCTGGCTCACCGTCGCGGGGGCCGGGCTGGTGCTGGTCTCGCTGGTGCTGGGGAAATTCTCCACCGCGGGCTGGACCGGCTATCCGCCCTTGTCCGGGATCCTCGCAAGCCCCGGCGTCGGGGTCGATTACTGGTTGTGGGCGGTGTGGCTGTCCGGGTGGGGCAGCACGATGTCGGCGATCAACTTCCTGGTTACCATCATCCGGCGGCGTGCACCCGGCATGAACTACATGCGCATGACGATCTTCGTGTGGACCGTCCTGTTCACCAGCATCATCATGGTGATCGCGTTCCCGCCGCTGACCGTCGTGACATCACTGCTGATGCTCGACCGCCTGTTCGGCATGCATTTCTTCACCGCGGACCTCGGCGGCAACTTCATGAACTTCGCCAACCTGATCTGGATGTGGGGACACCCCGAGGTCTACATCCTGGTCCTGCCGGCATTCGGCGTGTTTTCGGAGGTGGCGGCGGCCTTCTGCAAGAAATCGATATTCGGCTACAAGGCGATGGTCTACGCGACCGGCGTCATCACCCTGTTCTCGATGCTGGTATGGCTGCACCACTTCTTCACGATGGGATCGAGCGCCACGGTGAACGCCGTGTTCGGCATCGCCACCATGATCATCGGCGTGCCGACGGGGCTCAAGATCTTCAACTGGATGTTCACCTTGTACAAGGGCAAGGTGGAGTTCGAGGTGCCGATGATGTGGCTGCTCGGCTTCATCGTGCTGTTCGTCATCGGCGGGATGACGGGGGTGATGCATGCCATGGTCCCGATCGACTACAACGTGCACAACACCACGTTCTTGGTGGCGCACTTCCACAACATGATCATCCCGGGCGTGCTGTTCGGCTACCTGGCCGGCTACTACTACTGGTTCCCGAAGGCGATGGGCTTCCGCCTGGACCCGAAATGGGGCCGCGCGTCGTTCTTCGGCTGGTTCATCGGCTTCATCCTGGCCTTCATGCCGCTTTATGCATTGGGCCTGATGGGCTTGCCGCGGCGCACTTCCGACATCCAGGACCCAAGCTTCGCCCCGTTGTTGATCGTCGCCTTCATCGGTGCCTGCTGCATCGGCTTCGGCATCGTGTCGATCATCGTGCAGCTGATCGTCAGCATCAAGCGCCGCGACCAGTTGCGTGACACCACGGGCGATCCTTGGGATGGCCGCACGCTGGAATGGAGCACACCGTCACCGCCGCCGGCGTTCAACTTCGCGCGCATTCCCATCGTCGAATCCATCGACCCGCTGGCCTATGCCAAGGAACACGGCGGTATGAAATACGGCCCCGAGGAAGCGATCGAGGCTCCCAACCCGACGCCGATTCCCATGTTCGTGGGCATCGTCGCCTTCCTGGTCGGCTTTGGCGTGGTCTGGTACATGTGGTGGCTGGCCGCACTCGGCGTCCTCGCGATCTTCGCGATGGTGTTGGTGATCAGCTGGAACGACGACGACGAGCATCTGATCTCGCTGGACAAGGTGAAGGCCATCATGAAAAAGGCGGGCCAGCCGCTGCCCGAAGGGAGGGCCAGCTGATGGAACAGGTGTCCTATGACTTCAGCGCGCCGCACCGGCAGAGCGAACGTGCGCTCGGGTTCTGGTTCTACCTCATCAGCGATGCGATCCTGTTCGCGGTGCTGTTCGCCAACTATGCCGTGTTGCTGGGGGGCACCGCCGGTGGACCGGCGCCGGCCGATGTGTTCACGCTGTGGCGGGTTGCCGCGGAAACCTCGCTGCTGCTGACATCCAGCCTGACATTCGGCCTGATGAACTACTCGGCCTTGTCGCAGAAGAAGGCGATGGCCTCGTTCTGGCTGGTCGTCACCATCGTGCTCGGTGCGGCCTTCCTGGTGCTGGAGTTGGGCGAGTTCGCCGAGATGGCGGCGAAGGGTGCCACGCCCCAGCGCAGCGGCTTCCTGTCCGGTTTCTTTGCCCTGGTCGGCGCGCACGGCCTGCACGTGGCGTTTGGCCTGATCATGCTGATCACCCTGCTGGTCCAGTTCCAGACCAAGGGCCTGACCCGGCCCGTGCTTTCGCGCCTGTATCGGGTGGGCATGTTCTGGCATTTCCTCGACCTGATCTGGGTCGGGATCTTCTCGTTCGTCTATCTGCCGGGGTTGATGTCATGAATGACGACACCGAAACCACCGATGTTCCGTTCTACCTGAGAAAGCCCAAGCTCAGCGAGTATTTCACCGGCTTCATCCTGGCCATCGTGTTGACCGCGGTTCCTTTCTGGATCGTCGCCACCAAGGACGAAAGCATGCGTTCGGGCATGGTCCTGATCGCGGCGTTCGCGGTGGTGCAGATGGCGGTGCACCTGCGCTTCTTCATGCACTACATGACCAAGCGAGTCCCGGTTGAGGCGACGGTCGCCCTAGCCATGGCCGTGTTGATGGGCTCGGTCATCATCGGCGGCGCCATCTGGGTGATGTACGACCTCAACTACCGCATGATGGGTTGATCGGGACACGCAAAAGAAAGATCGCGCCGGCCCGGACGACCCTGGCTGGCGCGACCTGTTTTCAAACCGGCCCGGACCGATATCAACTGCCTGCAGGTTTCGCCGGTTGCTTTGGGTCGAACTTCTGGAACACGTCCAGGAAGCCAGGCACGGTGTCTTTGCGCGCCCAGTCACGCTGCAGTTCGCAATAGAGCTGCGTCTTGCTGATCAGCCTGGCGCCGGCCTGTTCGATGCGGCGCAAGGCTGTCTCGTGCGCCGCGGGCGAGGTCCCGCCGACCGCATCGACCACGGCATAGACCTCATAGCCATCCCGCAGCATGTCCAGCGTCGGGAAGCTGAGGCAGGCCTCGGTCCACAGCGCGGTCATGATGATCTTCCTGCGACTGGTGGCTTCCACGGCCTTCTTGAATTCCACGTCCTCCCAGGCGTTGATCGTGGTGCGGTCATAGGCGGTGATGTCGCCAAGCACCTCCATCAGCGGCGCGATGGTCGGCTTGTTGCTGCCGTTGGACACGTTCACCGTGGACAGCACGATCGGCAGCTTGTAGGTCAGCGCGGCCTTGGTGGTATGGACGATGTTGAACACCAGCTCGTCGTGGTCCATCGAACGGATCGAGTTCACCTGGGTCGGCTGGTAATCGATGATGACGAAGGCGGCATTCTGCGGCGTCAACAGATGGTCCGTGAGCGGGTCACGGATGGCTTCACTGGTCATGATAGTTTCCTCGTGGGGGAAGTACTTGCTGCCCGTGCAGTGTCCTCGCGCACGATCAAGGCCGGGTGAATCTGCCGGCGCCGCTGCGCCGTGCCGTGGACCCGTTACGATGTCGTCATCGGAGGCATGGCCTCCCGTGCGAGCCGGACATGGCCATTGAGATGACCGACGAACAGTGGATGCGCCGCGCACTCGACCTCGCCGAGCGCGCCCAACGCGAGGACGATGAAATCCCGGTGGGCGCGCTGGTGGTGGACGCCGATGGCGCCTTGGTGGGGGAGGGCTGGAACCGCAACATCGCCGAACATGACCCGAGTGCGCATGCCGAAATCGTGGCGATGCGCCGGGCAGGGCAGGCGCTCGGCAACCACCGCCTGGTCGGCTGCACCCTTTACGTCACGCTGGAGCCGTGCGCGATGTGCGCGATGGCGATCGTCCATGCGCGCATCGCGCGGGTCGTGTTCGGCGCCCGCGATCCCAAGACCGGCGCGGCGGGCAGCGTGTTCGACCTGCTCACCGATCCTCGGCATAACCATCGCGTCGATGTGGTGGGCGGCGTGATGGCCGATGAGGCCGGTGCGCGGCTGACCGACTATTTCCGCGCGAAACGCGGGAAACCTGTTACCTGATCAGTTGCGGCGACGCGCAAGTTCCTGGTCCAGTTCCACATCGAAGCTGCCCACCGCAAGGTTCACTTCCCGCCACATCGCGAAGCACGCGCCGAGCAGGAACATCACGCCCAGCAAGGCGAGCAACGTGGGTAGCAAGCCCAGGCGGGATCCCATGAACGCATCGACCGCCAGCGCGAGGCTGGTGCCGACGAAGCTGCCCATCGCCATGTAAAGCATCTGGCAGGCGCGCAGCACCCATTGCGCCCGCTGGCGGTGACGGGTGATCTGGATGTCGCGATGTTCCCGGTCCGGCGCGTCATGCGCCCATTCGACGATCAACGCACGCAGGCGATCCACAACCCGTGCCAGGCGCGTGTTGGCCGAGACCAGCAGCGATGCGGTGGCCGTCATCAGCAAGGCCGGGGCCAGCATCGCGGTCAGGATCGCGTGGTGGGCGGAGTCCAGTAACGGGAACATGGATGGGATCCGTTGGATGAGCGGCTATGATGCCAACGATTCCCCATGCATGCGAACCATGTCCGAAGCCAACCCCGCCGCCCTGCGCCTGATCTGGATCGACCTCGAGATGACGGGGCTCGATACGCAGAACGATTCGATCCTTGAAATCGCCACGGTCGTGACCGACGGCGATCTCAACGTGCTGGCCGAGGGCCCCGAGTTCGCCATCGCGCATTCGCTCGTCACGCTGGAAGCGATGGACGAGTGGAACCGTACCCAGCACGCCAAGTCCGGCCTGTGGAAGCGCTCGCTGGAAGAAGGCGTGACGATGCAAGAGGCCGAAGCGCGCACGCTCGCGTTCCTGCGCCAGTGGGTGCCGGAGCGCGCCTCGCCGATGTGCGGCAATTCGATCTGCCAGGATCGCCGCTTCATGCATCGCGAAATGCCGACGCTGGAACGTTACTTCCATTATCGCAACCTGGATGTCAGCACGATCAAGGAGCTGGCACGGCGTTGGGCGCCCCAGCTGTTGGCGGGTTTCCAGAAGGAGAGTGCGCATACCGCGCTCAGCGACGTGCGCGATTCCATCGCGGAACTCGCCTACTACCGGCAGCACATCGGCGCACTGGCCGGCGCGTAGGCGCGATCAACCCTGCGGCGCGGCCACCTTGCCGGTGGCCGGCGCGACATCGCCATCATCGGCGATGCCGCGCAGCAGGATGTCGGCGATCGGTCGGCCATCGGCATCGCGATGGTAGACGTGCAGGTCGCGCTGCGGATACGGGATGTTGAGCCCGTGCTGGATCAGCTGGTTGCGCACGGCCTCGATGACGTGGCTGCGCGCCTCGATGTAGTCGTCGTTGCGGGCGAAAGCCTGCAAGACGAGGTCCACGCTGCTTTCGCCCAGGTTCACCACGCGCACCACGGGCTCCGGGTTCTTCGACAGCAATGGCTCGTTGTGGGCGATCTCCAGCAACACGCTGCGGGCCAGCTGCAGGTCGTCGTCGTAGCCGACGCCGACGGTGATGTCCATGCGCCGCTGCGGCAGGGTGGTGAAGTTGATGATCGGCGCGGTAGTGATCTCGCTGTTGGGCAGGATGATGACGCGATGATCGAACGCGCGCAGGCGAGTCTGGAACACGCGTACCTCCAGTACCGTGCCCTCCTGTCCCGCTGCGATCACGTGGTCGCCGGCGCGGAAGGGCCGCAGCACGATCAGCATCACCCCCGATGCAATGTTGGAGAGCGAGTCCTTCAGCGCCAGGCCCACCGCTAGGCCGGCGGCGCCGAGGATGGCGAACATCGATGTGGTCGGCACGCCGAGCGCGGTCAGCGCCGTCATGATGACCAGCACCAGCATCACCGCATAGGCGACATTACGCAGGAAGCCGATCAGCGTGCTGTCGACGTTGGCGCGGGCCAGCACGCGTTCCAGCCCCATCGTCAGCTTGCGGGCCAGCCAGCGGCCGATCAGGAAGATGGCGGCGGCAGCCAACAGCTTGAGCCCCCAGGTTTCCAGCAATTGCAGCCAGCCCACCCCTCGCAATCCGTCGAGCAGGTCGGTGGCGTGGGCTAGCGTGGGGGAGGGAGTGGGGGACATGGAGGCTCCGTAAAAACGCACGCCCCTGCAGGGGCGTGTCGAAAGAGGGGCCATGGTAACGCCGGCTACCTGAAAGGAATGTTCATCACAGCACCGGCGACATCATCCCGATGGCGTTCTGCAGCAGTCGCTTGGGATAGGACCAGGCCTCCACGGTGTCGATGCCGACCGCGTTCGACACCGATAAATAGCCCAGCTGGCGCTGGCGAATGGTCTGCACGACGGTTGGATCGGTGACCACGAGGTTGTTCTCGTAATTCAGCTCCAGGCTGCGGCGGTCCATGTTGGCCGAGCCGACCAGCGCGATGTCGCCATCGATGGTCAGGGACTTGGTGTGCAACAAGCCCAGCGGATACTCGAACACCTTCACCCCGCAGGCCAGCAGGTCGGGCCAGGTGCTGCGGCAGCTGTTGCCGACCAGCATCGAATCGTTGCGCGCGGGGAAGATGATCGTGGTGGCCACCCCGCGCCTTGGCGCCGCGCACAGGGCGCGCAGCAGGGCTTCGTCGGGCACGAAGTAGGGTGTGGTGATCAGGAGTTCGGTGCGGGCTGCGTACATCGCGGCGACGAACATGTCGGACATCGCGTTGTGCTGGCTGGTCGGGCCGGTGCCGAACATCTGCGCCACCACGCCGTCGGCGAAGCGTTCGGGTTCGGGCACGGCGTTGACCATCGCCTCCAGCGGTTCGCCGACCTCGCTGATCCAGGTGACGAGGAACAGGTACTGCGCCTGCCGCACGACGGGGCCTTCGCAGCGCATCAGGAGGTCGATCCACGGCGCGAACTTCGGCTTGGTGCGGAACTCCGGGTCGGCGCAGTTCTGGCTGCCGCAATAGGCGATGCGGTTGTCGATCACCGCCACCTTGCGATGGTTGCGCAGGTCCACGCGGCCGATCGCCAGATGCCCGAGCCGCGGCACGTCATCCAGCAT
>JACSSF010000120.1 GCA_014879375.1 Lysobacteraceae bacterium | reverse complement strand
TTGGCTAACGCAAAATCCCGCATGACATGAGGCGGCCGGAATGTCGCTTCGATGACATCCTCAATCAATTGACTTAGTTCTGCAGCAACAGATACTCACCCTGAGCTCCATAACGCTTCGCATCAACCCCCACTTTCACGCAAAGCTGATCGCCATCACCGCAGCGCGTCAGTGCGCCCGATTTCGTCGCCTGCAAAATATCCTGGCTGAACTCCGTGCGCTTGAGCTCGGCTGTGTTCTTCCAGACCCACCAGCTACTCCCTCCCGCGGCAAGCAGCGAGCCAACAACCAACGCGATCGGTGCTGTCCATAACCACCAATTACGCTGTCGTTGCAACGCCGCTGCGCTGGCTCGCACTTCGTCAGCTGAGCGCCTCACCTCGATGACGGACTGCTGTAATTGGCGATTGCTTTCTGTCATCGCCTGCCCGATACCCGTCGCAATCACTTCGCGCCCCTGATTGCGTAGCGCATCCAATGCTTCCTGCGCAAATTTTCGACCGCCTGCCTGCATTCCTTCACTCGCATTCAACAGGATGCCGGCTTGCTCGGTCAGTTGCCGGATCACCTGTGCGTCGCGTTGCTCCATCCTGTCAGCCAAAGCCAACAGCTTCAGCAGCAGCTGCTTTGATTCCTCATTTTCCACACTCCCCTCCCCGGGAAAGTCGCAAACACCTTATCTATGTATCGCGGTGGCGCGCTGTTGCACCTGTTGCTGCTCGGCCATCATGGCTTGCTGCTGCAACTCATCCGCGCGCTCCTGCTCTCGCAGCTTCGCGGAAAAACCCTGTTGTTCCTTCGTCCACTCCATGCCCTGGGCTGATGCCCGATACGCCGTCATGGTGTCGGAGAAAGCTCGCGGATCACTCCCCATATACGAAGTGAAAGCGCGATCCAACCAGATGTCCGTCTCCGAGCGATCAACGCGCGTGTTCGGAGCGCCGATTGGCGACACTTGGTTGATGTTTTCTTTACTCGCGGGTACATCCACTTTTTGCACTGTTGTCGCAGGACCGCTTCGCCACTCAACTTGCGCTGCAAGATTCGGATCGATCGGCTCGCGACGCTGGACACCCGGACGCGGCGATTGGTCTTCTACAGTGTCACGCACACCATCCTTGTCATAACCACGCGTGGTGTAGAGCCCCATCATGTGCTGATCCGAGCGATGAATCACGTATTGCGATGGGTCGGTTGGTTCGACTTGTCTTTTCAGATACGGCGTATCGCTCAAGCGGTTGAGATATTCCACGCCCAAGTTGAAACTGAGCACACCCAGCCCGTTCTTTTCATAAGCATTGCCGATATCGCTATGCGCGCCGGGCACAGTTACGTTGAGGTCGCGTCCATCCTGGCTAAAGCCTTGCGGCACGTGTTCATTGTTTTTGTATTGATCACGTATTTCATGCTGCGCGCTTATCTCGAAGGTGCTGAGGTTGGAAGAAGGAAGGACACGCTCCTCATCTTTCACCCCCGTAGCTACGGGGTCTAATAAGAGTGCCGCTTGAAGGGTTTTCCCTGGGGGTACCAGCAGAGGCCTGTCGGCGTACTTGACCTTCTGGATCAAATTGTCTTGATCCAACTTGACCTGCGCTCCTTCTGGGTCTCGAATGCCTCGTTCATTGATCAAACGTTGCAAAGCAGTTACTTCTTCGGAACCGCGGCTAAAGCCAACACCAGCCACCCGAATCTGTGCCTGCGGATCTTCTATCAACCATTCCCTAGACTGCAAGCAAAATTGGTAATAGGCCGTTTCGACGCGCTCATCAAAAGAGTGTGCAAACACGCCATCCAGCAGCCTGCTAGGAGCACGGAGCAAACCTTCCTGAGTGAAAGTTCCCTCGACGTAGCCACCCCCGATGTTTTTAACGCCACTAGATCTCAGCACTTCAACCTGACTTGCGATTTTTGCCACAGCACTCCATTTTTCTGGACTGTCATTGAGCATACTGTTGCCGGTACCATCGAGCGCTGCCACATACAAACGAGCATGAGGATCATCGTCAGGCAGCAGCACTGGGATCCGCATCTGGTCCAACTCTGCACGCGCCAACCGATAACTATCTAGATCCTGCTGAGTTGCAGGCTCCATATCCACGTGACCCTTGCCAACCTGGCCCATGCACCACCTCCCTGTTCAGTACGTGCGGCTATAGACTTTGATTAGGTCCCTGCGTTGATTGCTTAATCGATTCCCTGGTATCTGCGGTTCTTTCGTCCAAATTGTTGCCCGCATGTACACGTTTATAGTCCGATCATTTACTTCCAAAATAATTCCAGGGAGCGGCAAACTGCCTTCTGTTGATACATCTTCTCTAGGCACGTTATGGCGAATCAATTGGTCTTTAAAAATTTCACCGATATCCACTTCCGCCTTGTGGGGAGTGCCGTCTTTAGAGCGCCAAGTCACTTTAGCGGGGGGAGGAAAGTTGGGAAATGGGCCCCAACTTGCATCTAGAACGTTCTCGGGATATCCCTGCACTGAATCCGAAGATACCTGTAGCACATCGTCAGGGTCATCCCCTGGGTAGTAGCGCCCATAGTGAACTCGACAACCATATGTGCTGTAGCACGCTTTACCAAACTGATGCGCCGTAAATTTCAACGGCCAATCAGACGCGCGATTACTGTAGGTTTGATTGGTGGGCTGATCGCTTTCGCGGCCATTTATTGAAGATCCGGACATAGCGGATTGACATCCTGCAAACATGAGGACGCACAGCAAGACAGCTGCGCGACAGGGGGCAATGGGTAGTGAGCCAACATTGAGAGACATCAAGGCGCTTCCATGGCCGATGGTGGTTTTGTTGTAATCCCGCATCAATGGTGCTGTCAACTCAGATAAATGCCCTGCCTTATTAGCTTCCATCTTGAGGGCTTCGAGCCCCAACCAAAGAGCCGGGATGCGCTTCCACCTCTCACGGGTTTCGGGAACACACCCTGCATTAATCAAACACTCGTTATCTTTAGCGGCAATCGCATTCGCGTAGTCACTTCGTGTGCGCTCATTTTAGTCAGGAGATATCCAATACCACTTTGCGATGCCATGATCGCTAGCGGCTTGTCACTTACCCTGACGGCTTGTGCGACGACCGCCACGACACCCACCGATGCAACATCGGTTAATCCCTTGACTGCGCATGGCGCGTGGAAATTGAATGCTGCGATGACTGTCAATGGCAACATGATATCGCCCACAGACACCCACTATCGTCTGCAATTTGTTGATGATAGCGTCAGCGTGCTCGGTGGTTGCAATCGCATGTCCGGTCGATATGCCGTCAGCAACGACAAGCTCGAAATTCAGGTGCTTGCGTCTACACCCATGGCCTGCCCCGAGCCTGGCATGAAGCACGACATCGCCATCACACGCTTGTTTGGGCAGTCATCGACGATGCACTTGATGGAAGCCCATTCCGAACAATTGCGGCTTGAAACCCCTGCAGGTGACAAACTCACCTTTACTGCAATGCCATTGGAGTGATCAGTATGCGTCGCACTTCGCTCATGCCCTGCGCTTTCCTTACAGCGTTCATCGCCGCCACGCTTGCTGCCTGCACACAACCTATAGAGCGGCCTACCACTAGGGTTGAAGACACGGTTGATCTGGCTGGCTATCACTGGCAATTGCGCAGTGCCCATGACGCGACCGGACAAGTACTGACGGCATTGACCAACAAGCCAGGCAACCCGCTGGCGTTACGTTTCGATGCGGGCCGCGTGCAATTGAGCAATG
Organism: Lysobacteraceae bacterium; assembly: GCA_014879375.1. Taxonomy (GTDB): domain Bacteria; phylum Pseudomonadota; class Gammaproteobacteria; order Xanthomonadales; family Xanthomonadaceae; genus Solilutibacter. The sequence continues at coordinate 15,086 of JACSSF010000120.1, read as the reverse complement.
GCTGCAATCAGATGAGTGCCGACGTCACCATCAAGCGCGACGCACTGGAAATCGGCGATGTCACCTCGACCATGATGGCCTGCGCTGATGAGCGGCTCATGCGTTTCGATGCCGCGGCGGCCAAGACGCTACATGGTCATGTCGCGTGGACGATCAAGCAAGATGATTCTCCGCTACTCACGTTGACCAATGCCGCTGGTGATGCACTGGTCTTTGCAGGCGAACCCACTGCAGAAACGCGTTACGGCAGCCCCGGCGACACCGTGTTCCTTGAGGTCGCCGCGCAGACCCAGCCCTGCCATCACCCGCTGATCCGCGACATGCAGTGCCTGCAGGTGCGCGAAGTGCAGTTCGATGATCGCGGCATCCGTACCGGCGCGGGCGAATTCCGGCACTTCTACGACCATATCGAAGGCTATGAACACCAGCCCGGCGTGCGCAACGTGCTGCGGGTGAAGCGCTACAAGATCGCAAACCCGCCGGCCGATGCCTCCAACCTGGCCTGGGTGCTGGACCTGGTGGTGGAGTCGGAAACCGTCCAGCCCTGAGGCGCGTGCGGGCTCAGCCGTAGCGTCGCCACGCCGCCCAGCCCAGCGCGAGGAGCAGCGCCAGCCAGATCGCGGCAATGACCAGCATCGCCGTCCGGCTGACGGGTTTGTCCGATGCCGCCTCGGCCTGCACGCGGGCTTCCTCACGCACATCGACCGGTGTCATCGCCAACACCAACGCAACCCCAAGCGGCACGATCAGCAGATCGTCCAGCCAACCGAGCACCGGGATGAAATCCGGAATGAGATCGATCGGGCTGAACGCATAGGCGGCAACCGCCATCGCCAGCAGGCGCGCGGGCCAGGGCAGACGCGGATGGCGCGCGACAAACCAGACCAGCAAGGCCTGCCGTTTCAGCGCATGCAGCCGCGCGCGCAGGCCGCGCATCGGCGCCTCAATCGTGCAGGCGATAGGTGCCGTAGGTGCTCGCCTCTGCCAGCACGTGGCCATGCATCGCGGCAAAGGCCTGCTGGGCGGTGAACACTTGCGGCACGTCGAGCTTGTCCACGTCCAGCGCGAACACGCGGAAGAAATAACGATGCGTGCGCAGGTCGTTGGGCGGCGGATACGGGCCGTCGTAACCGAAGTACTCGCCGCGCAACTCGTCGCTGCCCGAGAACCAGCCGGTGTAGTCGTTGAGGCCTTGTCGCGCGCCCTCGCCCTGGCACGGCCCCTTGCCGCGTTGGGTCACGCCGTTTGATGCGCTGCCAGCAGCGATCTCGGTCATGTCCGGCGGGATGTCGACGACGACCCAGTGCACGAAGTCGCCGCGCGGATGCGCGATCGCGATCTCCACGCCCGCCTTGCCCGCCAGCGAGGCATCGGTCGGCGCGTCCGTGTCGATGCACATCAGCACATAGGACTTCGTGCCGGCCGGCGCGTCTTCCCAGGCGAGCTGCGGATTGCGGTTGCCACCGAAGCCCTCCTTCGCGCCCAGCGCGAATTCGACCGGGATCGGCTGCCCCTGCGCGAAACTGTCACTGTGGATTTTCATGCGGGCCTCCTCGGGTTCGGTCGTCCAAGATAATCGCCCGCGCGTTCAGTCCGCGTCGATACCGGTGCGCTCGAGGCGGCCGATGAAGCGCGCTGCCAGCCAGTCCTCGGCATAGCCCTGCATACGCCAGTTGCGCAGGAAGCCGCAATGCCCGCCGTGCTCGGCCATCTCCAGATGCACGGCGCGATGGCGGGCGATCTCGCCGAAATCCGCCGCCGGCACCACCGGGTCATCGGCCGCCATCAGGATGTCGGCTGGCACCGGCAACGCGGCCAGGCGGTCGCCGGCGATCGAATACGCATCGAAGTAATCGTCGATCGATCCGTATTCGGTGTGGCGCTCGGCGAAGTAGGCGGTCAGCGGACGCAGGCGCAGGCGCAGCACCTGGTCGTCGAAGGCATGTTTGTCCGGGAAGATCTCGCGCTTGCGGGCCAGCGAACGCCGCCACTTGTGCTCGAAGTAACGCGAATACAGCGGCACGCCGGCTTCCATCGCGTCCATCGTGCGCGCCGGGTCGATGGCCGGGCATATCGCCGCCACACCCGCCAACGGCAAACCGGCCTCGCACGCACGCAAGGCCAAGCGCAGCGTGAAGTTGCCGCCCAGCGACCAGCCCCCGACCAGCAGCGGGCGTGCATCGACCCGCGTCATCAGGTCGCGCGCGGCTTCCACCACTTCGCCGATGCGGCCGGAGTGGAAGATCTCCTCGTTCAGATGATAGGTGTCTCCGTGGTCGCGGAAGTTCAACCGGAACACGTCGAAGCCCGATTCCAGCAGGCGCGCGGCGCCGGCACGGATGTAGTTGGATTCGACGCTGCCTTCCCAGCCATGCAGCAGCAGCGCCAGCGCGCGCGGCGCACGGCCGGGCATGCGGCTCAGCACGCCTTGCAGGCGCACACCGTCGCCGGCATCGAGCAACATCGGCTCGTGGACGGCGCCGGTCGCGGCCAGGAATTGCGCGGCATAACGGCCCCGTAGTGGGCCGGAGGACAGCACCGACTGCAGGTGCGGACTGGCCAGGCCGCGCGCAGGCACGAACGGGCTGGCGACCAGGCTCATTCCGGGTCCGCGGGCAGCACGGCGGCGATGCGCTCGCGCGCGGTTTCGGCGATGCGCCGGCGGCCTTCAACATCGCCCGGCAGGATCGGCTCAAGGAACACCACGTCGGCGATGCACGGCGGATCGCCCAGCAGGCGCAGGAAGTTCTGCAGGAAATTCTCGCCCGGCTGGAAGGCGACGCGGGTCTGCGCGTTGCCGCCCTCGCCGTAACGCAGCGCGACCGGCTGCACGGGCACGTTGGCCTCGACCGCCGCGGTGAAGATGCGCGCGTGGAACGGGCCGAGGCCGCGACCGCCACGCGTCCCGCCTTCCGGGAAGGCGCCGACCGACTGGCCGTTGCGCAATCGCGCGACCATCTGCTCGACCACCCCGCCCAGCGATTCAGTGCTGCCGCGCTGGTGGAAGATGGTCTCGGCGCGCGCGGCCATCCAGCCGATCAGCGGCCAGCCGGCGATCTCGCGCTTGGCGACGAAGCCCATCATCCGCTGGCTGTGCAGCACCACGATGTCGACCCAGCTGACGTGGTTGGCGACGAACATCGTCGCGCCCGGCAGCGATTGCCCGACGCCGCGCACGGTGATCCCGAACACCCGCATCAGCACCCAGGACCACCAGCGGATCAGCCGGTATTCCAGCCGCATCCCGCGCACCTGGATGCCGCCGGTCAGCGGCGACATCAACAGCAGCACGATCGGCAGGTCCACCACCGCGTGCCACAGCAGCAGCGGCACCCGGTAGGTATAGCGCCAGGTACGCAGCAGCGTGGAGTCCAGGGGGGCGGGGGTCATCGCGCCACGATAACGGGACGCGGCGTGTTGCGCCACAGCATTCGAATCAATCGCGCTTGCGGATGACCGCCAACGTGAGCCGCGACACGCAGACCAGCTGGCCGGCCTCGTCCTCGATGCGGATCTCCCAGACCTGGGTGCTGCGGCCGACGTGCAGCGGCCGCGCGGTGCCGGTGACGATGCCTTCGCGCACGCCGCGCAGGTGGTTGGCGTTGATCTCGATGCCGACCACGCCCTGGTCCTTCTCCACGCACAGGCCGGCGGCGGTGCTACCGAGCGTCTCGGCCAGCGCCACCGAGGCGCCGCCATGCAGCAGGCCATAGGGCTGGTGGGTGCGTGCATCCACCGGCATCGTGCCGCGCACGTAATCCGGGCCGATCTCGGTGAAGCGGATGCCCAGCGGCTGCATCAGCGTGCCTTCGGACCACTGGTTGAGGGCATCGACGGTGATATCGGGACGGAACATCGGCGGAGCTGGCCAGTCGGGGAGGCTGGCCAGCTTACGCCAATGCACCGAAAGGGGGCTTCAAGCCCGACGGCTCAGTGGACGCGGAAACGCTCGGCGATGACGTCCTGGGTGTAGCGACGCTCGTGGTCGGCGTAGCCGCTGCTGCGGCCGTAACCCGTGCCGAAGCTGCGCTCGCGGCGCTGGGTGCGGCGCGGGGCCGGGGTCGTGTCGCGGGTCGGAAGGCGGGGGCTCGGGGTGTTCATGGCTAACTCCTGTTGGGGGGTGTTGTGCTGGTGTGTTGGTAATGTAATACACCGAAACAACAAAACACCTGTGCCGGAAGTCACCCAGCCGAAGTCATGTGCGCCGTGTCAGAGGATGGGCGCGAGGCCCGCGCCGAACGCGGTCAGCACCCGGGTGCCGAACCACTTCGGCCCCACATCCACCTCGGGGAAATCGCCCACCGCGCGGTAGCAGCGCTGGAAGTCCGGATCGCCGATGCGCAGCGGCATCGGGCAATCGGGCCCGGACACGAACTCGTAGCTGGTCGCATAACGCAGCGGCCACAGGTCGAACACCGGCAGGTGCTCCGAGACCTTCAGGAACGAATAATTGAGCCCGGGGAAGATCGGCGTGCGCGTGCGCGGCGCCACCACCCACGAATTGGCCGGTTCGATGTCGCGGCGGATGCTGTCGGCCAGCGCCGTGGCGAAGGCAGGGTCGCGGATGATCACCGCGCTCTCGGTGTTGTAGTGATCGCCGCGCGGATCGAAGTTGTGCGTGCCGATCACGCCCACGGCATCGTCCACCACCATCGACTTGGCGTGCAGGCCGACGCGCGGGCCGGCCTGCGTCAGCGGTATCGCCGTGCCGCGCGAGCCGAGGATCATCCGTCGTTGCAGTTGATACTCGCGGCGGGTGCGTTCTTCCCACGGCATCGTCCGCGCCGCGCGATGCGGCGGCAGCGGCCTGGGCTGCGCGGCCTCGGCAGGGTCGACCAGCGGCGCGTGGGTGGCGGCGAAATCGATCGGTGAATCCTGCGGATGCGGCTTGTATTCGTAGATGTGGAATCCGAAGCGGCGCAGGTAGCGACGCTTGTACTTGTGCGAGAGCGCGTACACCATCCAGGCATCGGTGGCCGCCAGGCTGTTGGTCGAGATCACCACGCGCGGTGGCTGCGGGCGCGCCTGCAACTGGGTGAACAGTTCCTGCGCCGCATCCGACAGCACCAGGTACGGCGTCTGCAGCATCACCTCTTCCTGCGAGGACGCGATCAACCCGTACAGCACGTGGGTGGAAGGCGCGACTTCATCGCGTGACACGGTTTTGTCCTTGCGATGCTTCTGCGGCAGGTCGGCGACGAACGACACGTTCTCGACCGGCCGCGTGCGCGAGACGAATCGCTCGTCCAGCAGCGCCGCGTCATTGGCCTTGGCCAGCATCTCGCGCGCACGCTCGGGATGCTCGTAGGGATGCGTCGAGAGCGCGGGCACGCCGCCGCGCAACACCGCCGCGACATCGCGCAGGTCCCCGACCGGGATGCTGCGGCGCGAGGCCCAGAACGCCTCGAAGTTGGCCGCCATGTCCGCCGTCGCCGGCCCGCTCAGCATCACGTCGCGGTCGCGGAAGTTGTATTCGGCGTCCCAGTCGTAATAGTCGTCCTGGTAATTGCGCCCGCCGGTGATGCCGATGCGATCGTCGACCAGCAGCAGCTTGGTGTGCATGCGCTGGTTGAGGCGACGGAAGCAGCAGACGGTCGCCATGGCGAAATCGGTGTAGCTCAAGGTGCCCTTGTTGAAGATCGGGTTGAAGACCCGGGCCTCGAAATTGGCATGCACGCCGGCCAGCGCGGCCAGCGTGCGCGGGCTCTTCATCGCGGTGAGCTGATCCATCAACAAGCGCACCTTCACCCCGCGTTGCGCGGCCGCGACCAGCTCGCGCAGGACCAGGCGCCCGGCATCGTCCTCGTCGAAGATGTAGGTCTGCAGGTCGATGCGCTCGCGCGCGGCGCGGATCAGGTGCAGGCGCACCATCAGCGCGTCCTGGCCGTGATCGAGGATCAGCGCGCGATGCTGGCCCGGGGCGTCTTCGGCGGCCTGGATCATCAACGCCGAGGGTTGCGCGCAGTGGTCGGGTGCATCGCAATCGAGCGCGGTCGGCTGATCGGCCTGGATGATCCGGCCGACCGCCGCGCGCTGGCCTTCGCTGAGCGTGGTCGCGCAGCCGCTCAGCACCAGCATCGACGCGAGCAGCAGCCCGCGCCATGCGGTCATGGCGTGTCCCCGTGGGTGATACGCAGGTGGAAGCGCACCTCATCGCCCACCACGCCGGGCAGCGCGCGCATCCCGTAACCCCGGCGGCTGACCGCGCCGGTGGCCTCGATCCGGCAATGGCGCGGCACCGGCGGCAGGCAACTCGTCGGCGCCACACGCCACGACAAGCGCCGGCTGACGCCGCGTATCGTCATCACCCCGGCGTATTCGCCGCCACGCACTAGCGTCCCGGCATCGAACGGGTCGGAAAGGAACTGGAGCTGCGGATGGTGCTGGCTGTCGAAGAACATCTCGCCGCGCATTATCCGCGTATAGCGCGGGCTGCCGGGGATTTCCGCCGCGTCCGCCGGCAGCTGGACCGACACCCGCCAGCGGCCATCGGGCTGCGGCAGCCACTCGGCCTGCATGTGTGGGAAGCGGCCTTCCAGCCCACGGCCCAGCGGCAGGCGTAATTCGAAGCGGGCGTAGGAATTGGTGCCATCGGTGACGACCTCCTGCGCCCAGGCCGACATCGCCATCACGCTCGCGAGCAGGGCGAATGCCACGCAGCCCACGCGCCTGCGCATCGGTCAGGGCATCCAGGTAGCGATGATGGTCGCAGCGCCCGGGTCAGTAGGCGGGTTGCGTCCGGCAAAGCCCAGTCGCGCGATGCACGCCGGCGGCATGCCGTGCAGGCGGGCGGCGGCATCCAGATGGAACAGCGCCTGCTCCAGCCCCGGGTTGTGGCCGATCAGCCACAGACGCTCAATCGTGGGCTGGGCGGCCAGGCGAGCCTCGATCACGCCCAGCAGCTCGCCAAGCGTCGCCTCATAGATGTGCGGCTCGAAGTCAGGCGCGGGCAAATCGCAGCCGGCGTGGATCAGCTGCGCCAAGGTCTCACGCGTGCGCACGGCGGGGGAGCAGAGCACCGCGTCCGGCGGCGCGCACGATTCACGCAGCCAGGTGCCGGCGGCGAACGCATCTTCGCGCCCGCCGGGCGAGAGCGGGCGCTCGGCATCGGCCTGCCAACCCACCGGGCTGGCGGCATGCGCATGACGCATCAGCACCAGTTCTTTCAGCATCCGCATCCCTTGTATCGCCCATGCGTTCTGCCAGCTGCGGGCCGGCCTACCGCGCGGCAACCACGCCTCAACGCGGCTTGTACAGCCAGCGCAGCAACGGCGCCCAGTCCTCCTGATGCTGGCGCACCTGGGCTGAGTGGTAGTCGAACAGGCTGCGGCCCAGCCCGGTCAGGAGGACGTAGGACTGGCTGTCGCGCAATTGCGCCACCAACGGCACGCCCCACTGCCCCAGCACGTCCATCGCCTGCTGCGAGGCATTGGTCCACGGCTTCAGCTTGTTGCCGACCAGGCCCACGGGCAGCTCGCCCTTGCGCACCCGGCTGTGCTTGCCGAGCGCGTTGAGGAAAGGCACGGTCGCCTCGATGTCAAGGGCCGAGGGCGGCACCGGCACCACCACGGCATCCGCGATGTCGAGGAAGGGCTGGAGGTCGCCGCCCATCGCGCCCGCCGGCGCATCGATGATCACCCGCTGGGCATCCTCGGGGATGCGGCGACGCCAGCCGGCGCGGGTGCCGTCGACCGGCAACACCGCGGCATCCAGCTCCGCACGGCGCTCGGCCCAGCGCGTGGCCGAGCCTTGTGGGTCGGCATCCACCAGCACTGTGTTAAGGCCGTCGATCGCCGCCTGCGCGGCGAGCTGGGTCGCCACCGTGGTCTTGCCGACGCCGCCTTTGGAACTTGCCACCAGGATCGTTTTCATCGCGTCCTCCCAAGTCTGGATGAAGCCTAGCATCGCCGCCGTGGCGCCGCGTTGACGGTTTGTTATCGTGGCCGGGCCTTGATGGATGCGGCGGCATGAACGAGTTGCAGGACCTGGTGGCGCTGATCCGCGCCAATACCCCGTTGATCGTGATCGAAACCCCGGACGAGCCGCGCGTTCTCGCGCTGTTCCGGCAGGCGCTGGGCCAGGCCTGGCGCGCGCTGTGGCGCTGGTCGATCACCGAAGGCCTGTGCCGGATGGACCTTGGCGGGGAGCAGGCTTCCGGCATCGCCCCCGATGCCAGCAGCACGCTCGCGGCGATCCGCAATGCCAACCAGCGCGGCATTTACCTGCTGCTCGACTTCCATCCCTACCTGCAATACGCCACCACCCAGCGGATGCTGCGCGACATCCTGCAGCGCGGCGACGGCCAGCAGCCGCATGTCATCGTGATGGTGGGTGCCAAGGTGGAATTGCCGGACGAGCTCGAAGCCCTCGCCACCCGCTTCAACCCGCACCTGCCCGATGCCGAGGCGCTCCGGACGATCGTGGCGGATGAAGCCGCCCACTACGCCCGCGAGCACGGCGGCCGCCGCGCCGAGGTGAACCAGGACGCCGCGACGCTAATCGTGCGCAACCTGCAGGGCCTGTCGGAAACCGATGCGCGTCGCATCGCGCGCCAGCTGATTTTCCGCGATGGCGCGCTGAACCACGACGACCTGCCCGCGCTCGCCAAACTGAAATTCGAGCTGCTCAACAAGAGCGGCCACCTGCATTACGAATACGACACCGCGCGTTTTGCCGATGTCGCCGGGGCGCGCAAACTCAAGCGTTGGGTAGAACAACGCCGTCGCGTGTTCGTCGAAGGCGATGCACCGCTGGGCCTCGATCCGCCCAAGGGCATTTTGTTGCTTGGCGTGCAGGGCTGCGGCAAGTCGATGCTGGCGAAGGCGATTGCCGGCGGCTTCCAGGTGCCGCTGGTGCGCCTGGACTTCGGCACGCTGTATGACAAGTACCACGGCGAGACCGAGAAGAACCTGCGCGCAGCCCTCGCATCGACCGAACAACTCGCGCCCTGCGTGCTGTGGATCGACGAGATCGAGAAAGGCCTGTCCAGCGATGGTGGCGACGGCGACGGCGGAGTGTCGCGGCGCGTGCTGGGCTTCCTGCTGACGTGGATGGCCGAACGCAAGTCCCGCGTGTTCCTGGTCGCGACCGCCAACCAGATCGATGCCCTACCCGCCGAGTTGCTGCGCAAGGGCCGCTTCGACGAAATCTTCTTCGTCGACCTGCCTGATGCCGACGTGCGCGCGGAGCTCTTCCGGCTGCACCTCGCCAAGCGCGGTCTGGACCCGGCCGGTTTCGACCTGCCTGCACTGGCGCAGGCCAGCGAGGGCTTTTCAGGCGCGGAGATCGAGCAGGTGATCGTCGCCGCGCTCTACGCCGCGCACGGCGTCGGCATGCCGGTGAAAGACTTCACACTGCGCCAGGAGATCAAGGCGACGCGGCCGCTGTCGGTGGTGATGCGCGAACAGGTGGACGCCCTGCGCGATTGGGCTGCCAGCCGCACCGTGCCGGCGGATTGAGCGCCTAGCCGGCGATCACGGCCAGCTGGGCGGGTTTGCTGCCCAGGCGCGCTGCACTTCGATCAACGTGGTGCGCTCTTCCTCTCGCCAGTCCGGCAGCAGGGCAGCGATGTCGCTCGGTGAACTCCAGCGATTCGGGTGGGTACGCACCGCGGCTGCATACCACTGCACCGCCTCGTCCTTGCGATCGAGCTTCCACAGCGCCATGGCGAGCGTGGTCGGCAGCCATTCGCCGCGGATCGGACCGGCATCGGCCAGCGGCGCCCATTGTTCCAGCGCGCCACTCGCATCGCCTGCGCGATACAGGTCCCAGCCGTAGTTCCAGCGCGCCGGTCGCATCAGCCGATTGCTGCGATCAAGCCCCGCGATCGCCCGCGTGTACAGGGAACGCCCCAACTCCTCGCGCCCGCCCTTCATCGCGATGCCGGCCAGCTGCAACATCGGCGCAGTGGCGCGCGGATCGCGTTCGACCGTCTTGGCCAGGCGCTCCACCATGGCATCGCCCTCGCCGCGCACGGCGATGATCGGCTGCACCGTGCCGCGGTCTTCATCGAAATAGAACTCGGCTGGTGACGGCACGGTCTGCGCGTGGCCTTCGATGGCCGTGATCGTCAAGACGCTGCCCAGCAGCAGGCGGGAAATCAAGGGGATGATTTTCATTGCCCCATTTTACAAGGCCCGCGCACCAGGCATCCAGCCGCGACGGTTCAGAACACCTGGCAACTCACCTGGAACTGGATGCTGCTGTTGGCAGCCATCGAGGGGATCTGCACGCCGCTACCCGTCAGGTTGGCCCAGGTCAGATCGGTACTGGTTGGACATGTCGCCGTGCCCGAAGTCACGCTGCACTGGGTCGCCACCGTGCAGTTGCACAATCCGCTGGCGGCTGCGGTGCCGCAGTTCGTCCCTGTCGCGACATCCCGCACGATTGCGTTCACTGCGGTGCCCGGGCCGCCGTTGCTGACGCTGACGGTATAGGTGGTTGTGCCACCCGCCGTCACCTGGGTCGTGTTGTTGGTCTTGGTGATGGACAGGTCGATCGAACGCGGCCTGTTGGTAATGGTGCAGCTGATGTCATCGCCCGCCTGGGTGGTGATCTCCGCCCAGCGGCGGAAGCCGACCGCGTCGCTTCCCGCGCCTGAAGGCAAGATCGTGGTGGAGCCGGTCGCGGCATTGGTGCAGGCGATCGTCGACTGGTAATTCACCGGCACGCCGCCGGATGAGAGGGCCTCGTCGAAGGCAAGGACGGTACCCGGCTGGATCACCACCGTGCCCGTGGTCGCGGATGTCCCAGCACCGGATGTCGTCGCGGTGGCAATGGCGGTGCCGGCCGCGAGCGCGCGTATCTGGAATTGATCGGCGGTGGCGAAGCGCGAGCTGATCGACTTGGTCACCATCGCCCATACCGGCGTGGGTGTCGGGCGGCAGGTGCTCGCATTGAAGGTCGGATTGGTGCCGATCAACGCCTGCACGGTCGCGGTCGCGGCGTTGTGCAGCCCGTTGCCGCTGACGGTCGGATCGGCGCAGCCGTCATTGCCGGTGCTTCCCCCCCGCGCGACGTTGATGCGTACCGTCACCACATAGGTATCGGTTGCGCCGGCGGCGAGTGCCCGCCACTGCGGTTGCAGGGTCCAGGGCGCGGCACCCAGCGACGTCGCAGTTCCGCCATTGCGGGTGTAGCTGGCACTCACGATGCTGACATCCGGATCCATGCCCGGGGTATCCACCAGGCTGTATGACGCCGAAACCAGGCCGCCGGGATTGTTCACCACCAGGGTGTAGGCCACGTCGAACTGGGTCGGCTGGCCGCTGACCGCCACAGGGGCCGCGGCACTCTTGGTGAGCGTGATCCGCGCATCGTCGTCGACGATGGTGTAGTTCCAGGTCCGTTGCGCCGGCGCACCACATGTGTCGGTGGAGTAGAGCTGGAACGCTGGCGTGCTGTCCGTGGCTGGCTCGATGCGCAGGTCGATTGTCTCGTTGCCCTCGATCAATATGTCCTGGGTGATGTTGATCGGCAGCGCAAACTCACTCGATGCCGAGTCACCGTCATACGTCCCGGCCGGGATGTTCACGCTGATCGTCGTGCTGTTGCCGGGCGTCGTGTAATCGGTGCCGAGCGTGGCCGTGCCGCCGGTGATGGTGACGTTCACCGTGAATGCGTTGAACACCGTGCCATCCACTCGCAAGGTCGGCCGATTGTCACTGGCACTTTCGGGCGTGGAACTGCTGGGCTGCACGAACTCGACGAACGGCGCCAGTTCGATCTGGATGTTGTCGAGGAAGTTGCCGACCGTGTTGTTGCCCGAGCCCGCGCTGATCGCCTCGAAGCCCATGCTGTTGATGCCCGTCGCGCCGGCATAGGTGAATTGGCCGGTGTAATCCCGCCAGCCGTTGGTGATGCCACTCGGCGTATTGACCGTGCCCTGGAAGGCGACGGGGGCACCATTGGGCATGGCGCCGTTTGCGGTGGTGTTGACCCGGACGATGGGAACCGACGCACCGACGTTGTAGTCCATCACGTCCGGGATCGTATTGCTGCCACGCCCGCGATGACTGAAACGCCACCTGATCGTCTCGCTATTGATCAGGCACACGTTCTGGTACATGCGCGATGCAGCGGCGGCGTTGAGTTCGGCGAAATTATTCCCGGAACGCGCCGGCACGCCATTGAAATTGGTCAGCCAAAGCTCGATCAGCCGGCCATTCGGATTCGGCGACGGTGGAATGCAATTGCCACTGGGCGTACCGGTGGGATGCGTCGTGTTCCACCCGGGGACCAGCGCATCGCTGATGAGTATGTAGCAGCCCCCCGTCGTTGCGGGTGGCACCAACGTGGGCTGTTCGAACCCAGGATTGAGGTAGCTGCGCTGCACTTGCGCGGCTGCGGATGCGCTCGCAAACATGCCCAAGGCAACGAGCACACCGGCTACACGGTGGCGAAAAGACGTCATCACACGACCTTGGCTGCATCGGCCCGGGTTTGTCTGGCCGGGCCTGGACCACTAGGAATTGACGGGGCTGATTATATAAGCCCCCGCCTTATCAATATCTGCCCACCACGTTCAGGAACCAGCCTTTGTGGTCGTAATCGAAGTTGGTCAGGTCGTCGCTGAAGTCGGTGAAGTTGTAACCGATGCCGACACGGAAGTTCTTGGTGATGTCGCGATCCACGCCGAACAGCGCGCCTTCGCGAACACCGCCGTCATCCACCTTCAGCCAGCGGTATTCGCCGAGGAAGTTCCAGTCAGTGTTGCCGATGCCGTAGCGCGCCTGGATGGCCGCAAAGCTGGTGCCCGAGTCCACCCACTGGCCGGCGAGACGGCCCATGCGCACCTCGCCTTCGCGGCGGGCAAGCTTGGCGGCGAACTCCCAGCTGTGCCTCGGATGGTAGACGCCTTCGAACGAGGCGATCTGGCTACGCTGGTCGTAGTAGGCCACGTTGTCGCCCACCTGCGGCAGCGATGACACGTCGTACAGATAGGTGTACTTGCCGAACAGCGCGTATTTCGTGCTGTTCCACGGGCGCCAGGCGAAGCCGACGTTGCCTTCGGCGAACTTCGCGCCGGCCAGTGCATTCAACTCGTCCTTGGTGTCGGAGTAGTTGAGGCGTCCCGCCCAACGCCAGCTCTCGCTCGCCTTCCAGCTCATCCAGTTGGTGGTCACCCACTGTTCGCGCTGCTCCAGCCCGGTGTCCTTGCGGTACTCCAGCTTGCTCTGCCACTGCATGGCTTCCGACGTGCGGCCGCCATACACGCTGATCGCGCTGCGATCGACCTGGCCGAAGTCGCGATCCAGCTCCGCGCTCTGCAAGGTGAAACCGGCGCTCCAGCCCAGGGCCGGATAGAAGTCCATGCCGAAGGTATGCGCCAGGCCTGATTCGTTTGGCGCCTTCAGGAACTGGCTCTCGTTGAACATGTTGACCTGGTTCGACAGGCGCCAGCGCTGGCCGAGCGTCCAGCCCGGGTTTGCGCCGGTATTGAACAACGGATCGCGATAGGTGGTGTCGGTCGAATAGGTGTAGCTGCCGTAGAAGCTGTGTTCCGGGCTGAGCCGCCATTCGCCATTGACCTGCGCGGCGTTGCCGCGATCACCGGCGGTGACTTCCGCGCCGACGGTGGAGAGGTTGGCGAAGTTGTATTTCGCGCCCACGGTCGCGGCATTGTTGTCCTGGTACTGGCCGCCGTCATCATCCAAGGTGAGCTGGGCGGTGCCGTAGAGGTCCAGCGCCGAGCCAACGCGCTGCGTGTAGCGCGCCGCGAGCAGCGTGCCGCTCGCCTCGCCACCGAAGCGGGTTTCCTCGACGCGGCGCAATTCGCCGCTCAGGGTCGACTTGTCGTTGATCCGCCAATCGGCGGTGAACTGCGCCTGCGACAGCGACTCGGCGCCACGGTCGGCGCGACTCACGCGGGCATAGATGCGCAGGGCCTCGTTGACATCGCCCAGCACCTCGACGCCGCGCTCCTCGATGTCGGCGCCAGTGTCGTAACGCGAGATGGAGAAACCGGCATCAACCTTGCGCCACCAGGCGCCCGCGCTCCATTCGCGCTCGGTCCAACCCAGTTCCTTCGCGTTCAATCGCGCCTCGACCGCGCTGGCCGTGCCTTCGCCGCCCGGTTGCAGCGGGTTGAGCTGGGTGAAGCTGAGGCCGCCGTTGTCGGAGAAGAACACCGGCGCGCTGGTTGCGCGGCTCTTGGCCTGCTCCAGCTTGAGGTAGGTGCCGCGGCCGGCCTGGAAGGTCACGTCCGCGCCCATCAGGCGGTAGTTGTCGCCACCGCTGTTGTCCTCGACATAGGTGCCGCCCACGCCGACGTGTTCGCCGAACCAGTGCTTGCCGCGCACGCCGGCAGCGATCTCGTCGCTGTGAAAACCGGTCGGCACGTACTCGTAATCGACCAGCAGGATCTGGCTGTAGCCATCCAGTGGCGCGTCACGGGTCAGGGTGCGCACGTTCTCGCGGGTGACCTGGGCCAGCGGGCGAGTCAGGATGATGCGGCCCTGGTACTCGTCGATCTCGTAATCGACACCGCGCACCATCTCCACGCGCGTCTCGACGCGACCGGTCAGGCCGTCGCGTACTTCCAGCGTCACCTTGTCCGATCCCGGCAGCACGTCCGTGTGCTTGAGGTAGTACAGCGAGCCGCCGGTGCCGATGAATTCGCTGTGGCCCGGCGCACTCTGCGTCTGCGAGCCGAACACGCGCACCAGGCTGCCCGGCTCGGCCGTCTCGGTGGTGCGCGCCGAGCGCCAGCTGAAGGCGGCGCCGTAGAGCGAGCGCGAATACTGGGCGAACTCGGTGCCGGTCAGGCCGGTGTTGTAGTTGCCCCACAACGCCTGGTTCTGGTCCCAGTCCACCCGCAGGTAGAACTTGCCCATGGTGTCGACGTCGCGATAGAGCGTCGAGTCATCGCCATACACCGGGTAGTAGCGATCGGGATCCAGACGGCGGAACACGTCCTCCGGATAGGCCTGCCAGAAACCGCTGAACAGGCGGCTGATCTCGCGCTCCTCGGTATCGGCCTGCGCGGTGATCAGGTATTTGCCCTTGGCCTTGCCCTTCAGGTAGAACGCCAGGCGTCCCTCGGTCAGGCTGTCCTTGTCGAAGCGGCCATCCGGGCTTTGCGCCTC
>JACSSF010000023.1 GCA_014879375.1 Lysobacteraceae bacterium | reverse complement strand
CGCCACCTACGCGCTGTGCGGCTTCGCCAACTTCAGCTCGATCGCGATCCAGATCGGCGGCATCGGCGGCCTGGCGCCGTCGCGCCGCTCGGACCTGGCACGCTTCGGTCTGCGCGCGGTGCTGGGCGGCTCCATCGCCACCTTCATGACCGCGACCATCGCGGGCGTGCTGAGCTATTTCAGCTGATGCAATGAGCGGGGTCGTCGTCATCGGCTCGTTCAACGTCGATCACGTCTGGCGTTGCGAGGCGCTGCCCGCACCCGGCGCGACGCTGGCCGGCGACTACACGAGCGGCCCCGGCGGCAAGGGCTTCAACCAGGCGATGGCGGCGCGGCGCGCAGGCGCGCAGACGGTATTCGTGTGCGCACTGGGCGATGACGCGGGCGGCCGGCTGGCGCGCGCACTCGCCGATACCGAGAGCATCGACCTGCGCGATCAAGCGAGCGATGCGCCGACCGGCACCGCCGGGATCTTCGTCGGCGCCGACGGACGCAACAGCATCGTGATCGGCGCGGGCGCGAACGCCACGCTCGGCATCGCGCATGTCGAGGCGCAAGCCGGCACCATCGCTGATGCACGCGTGTTGCTGGTACAGCTGGAATCGCCGGTCGCATCCATCGCCGCCGCGCTGCGCATCGCCCGCGAGGCAGGCGTGACGAGCGTGCTCAACCCCGCACCCGCAAATGCGCCGACCACCGCCGCGCTGCTCGCCGCCGCCGACGTGCTGACGCCAAACGAAACCGAATTCGCCGCGCTCATCGCCCGCCACACCGCGATGGCAGTCCCGGCCGAGGCCGTTGCCACCGCCGGCGACGACGCCCTGCACA
Organism: Lysobacteraceae bacterium; assembly: GCA_014879375.1. Taxonomy (GTDB): domain Bacteria; phylum Pseudomonadota; class Gammaproteobacteria; order Xanthomonadales; family Xanthomonadaceae; genus Solilutibacter. The sequence continues at coordinate 3,042 of JACSSF010000023.1, read as the reverse complement.
TGCTCTGCCGCACCCTGCATCCCGACGGCAGCGTGATCATCACCCTCGGCGCGATGGGCAGCTTCGTCTCCCATCCCGACACGGCGCGACGCGGCGATGACGCATCGCACTACCGCGTACCGGCGGAAGTCGCCCATGTCGTCGACACCACTGGCGCGGGCGATGCGTTCAACGGCGCGTTGTGCGCCTCGCTGGCGGCGCGGCCCGATGCCCGCTTCGCCGAGCACGTCGCGTTCGCCAGCCACTACGCCGCACGCTCGACCGAGGCCGAAGGCGCAGCGCTCGCGATGCCGTTCTTGCCGGTGCGCTAACAAATCGGCGCCTAGACTGGGACCGCGATCACGCCCTGCAGTGATGCGGCGGCGTTGGCGCGTCCCATTCACAAGGAGGTCCCATGGCCGGCAAGTTCGAGATCAGCAAGCGCAAGAACGGCGAGTTCCAGTTCAACCTGAAGGCCGGCAACGGCCAGGTGATCCTGACCAGCGAGGGTTACAGTTCGCGCGATGCCTGCAACAACGGCATCGAATCGGTGCGCAGGCACGCCAAGTCCATCACCCACTTCGACAAGAAGACGGCGAAGGACGGCAGCCCCTACTTCGCCTTGATGGCCAGCAACGGCCAGTCGATCGGGAAGAGCGAGATGTACCGTTCGATCGCCTCGCGCGACAAGGGCATCGACTCGGTCATGCGCAACGCGGGCACCGCGAAAATCGCCGACCTGACCAGCTGAAGCCAGCACCACGCCGGGGTGGGCGCGATGCGCTCATCCCGCGCCGTCGGGCCGCGACATCGCCCCCTTTACAATGCCGGCATGCAGATCGGCCGGCACCTCATCGAACCGCGCGTCGTGCTGGCCCCGATGGCCGGCGTGACCGACAAGCCGTTCCGCCAGCTGTGCAAGCGCATGGGCGCCGGACTGGCGGTGTCCGAAATGACGATCAGCGACCCGCGTTTCTGGCACACGGCGAAATCGCGCCACCGCATGGACCACGACGGCGAACCCGCGCCGATCAGCGTGCAGATCGCCGGGACCGACCCGCAGCTGCTGGCCGATGCCGCGCGCTACAACGTGGACCACGGCGCCGAGATCATCGACATCAACATGGGCTGCCCGGCCAAGAAGGTGTGCCACGTGTGGGCAGGCTCGGCGTTGATGCGCGACGAAGCTTTGGTTGCGCGCATCCTGCAGGCCGTCGTTGACGCCGTCGAGGTGCCGGTGACGCTGAAGATCCGCACGGGTTGGGATGCCGACCATCGCAACGCCGCAGCCATCGCGCGTATCGCGCAGGACAGCGGCATCCAGGCCTTGACCGTGCACGGCCGCACGCGCGACCAGCACTACACGGGCCTGGCCGAATACGAGACCGTCGCCGCGATCAAGGCCGAAGCGCGCATCCCGGTGATAGTGAATGGCGACATCGATTCACCCGCGAAGGCACGTCGCGTGCTGGAACGCACCGGCTGCGATGCGGTGATGGTGGGCCGCGCCGCACAAGGCCGGCCGTGGATTTTCCGCGAGATCGCCCACCATCTGGCGACCGGCGGCAACCTGCCGGCGCCTGCGCTGGATGAGGTGCGCGACGTGCTGCTCTCGCATCTGGATGCGTTGCATGCGTTCTATGGCGAAGAGATGGGCGTGCGCATCGCGCGCAAACACCTGGGCTGGTACGCGAAGGACCGGCCCGAGAACGCGGCCTTCCGCGCCGTGGTCAACCGCGCCACCGATGCACGCACGCAGCGCGACCTGACCCGCGACTATTTCGATGCGTTGATCGCCGGCGTCGCGCTGGCCGCCTGATCGCCCACAGGCGCAGGCACATGCCAGATGCGTGTCCAGATGCGTCGTAGTTGCAGCACACGCGAACGCGCGCCGGGGATGGCGAATGCCTCGGTGGGCCGCAAAGCCTGCCAACGATCCGCCGCATCACGCCGTGCCACGATGTAGTTGAAGAAGTAGTCCGGTTCGCTGCCCATGCGCAGGTCGGTCAGCACAAGATCATCGCCATAGACCTGCGCGCGCTGGAAGCCATGGTCGAACCAGGCCAGCCGCCGGGCACTGGGCAGGCGGGCGGCCTCGGCTTCCGCCGCCTTGTTGCTTGGGTAGGCGCGGAATTGCAGTGGCGCGGCGCCATCGAATATCGAGCGCTCGGCCTGCAGGTAACCCGTCGGCGTCATGACCAGCACGCGCCAGAGCAAGGTGTTGAGCGGGGTCGGGGTCGACATCCGCGGTGCATCCTGCAAATCCAGTCCCGCCAAGGTGCGCGCGGCGTCGCGATCCACCATCCCCTTGGCCAGCAGTGACCACGCCAGATAGCCGCTCGACAGCACCAGCCCGGCGACCAAGGCGGTTTGCGCGGCCGGCCGCCAGCGCAGGCACCAGGCGGCGATGCACGCGATCACCAGCCAGATCGTGTACATCGGATCGATGATGAAGATGCTCGACCACATCGTCGGCGAGACCGGCAACGGCCACCACAGCTGGGTGCCATAGACGGTGAAGGCATCCAGCAGCGGATGCGTCACCAGGGCGAGCAGGATCGCCCACCACCAACGTCGCGGCGCCTCGGCCACGCGCCCGCCCTGCCGCTTGAAGAACGCCCAGATCAGCCAGGCGATGAACGGCAACACGAACAGCGAATGCGAGGGGCCGCGATGCCAGGTCATCCGGTCGATCGGGTCGTCCAGCAGCAGGTTGACCGGGATGACATCAAGGTCCGGCACGGTGCCGAGCGCGGCGCCGGCGAGCAGCGCGGCGCGGCGATGACGGCCAGGCGCGATGGCAGCGGCGACCGCGCCGCCGAGGACGATCTGGGTCAATGAATCCATCCGGCGATGCTAACAGCGCGGCCACGCCTTCTTGGCGATGGCAACACTGGCTTAACCGGCTTCGGGCAAACTGGCCGGGTTCTGCAAATGCCGCGCATTAGCTGTATCATTTGCGGCCATCTTTTCATCCGAATAAAAGGATATAAACCGATGTCCAGCTACCTGTTCACCTCCGAATCGGTCTCCGAAGGCCATCCGGACAAGATCGCCGACCAG
>JACSSF010000228.1 GCA_014879375.1 Lysobacteraceae bacterium | reverse complement strand
GAGAAGCACAAGGATGACCTTGCCGCGATCATGATCACCTACCCGTCCACGCATGGCGTGTTCGAGGAAGCGGTGGTCGAGATCTGCGAGATCGTGCATGCCAACGGCGGCCAGGTTTATACCGACGGCGCCAACATGAACGCCTTGGTCGGCGTGGCCAAGCCGGGTAAGTGGGGGTCGGATGTCAGCCACCTCAACCTGCACAAGACTTTCTGCATCCCGCATGGCGGCGGCGGCCCCGGCGTCGGCCCATGTGCGGTGAAATCGCACCTGGCCCCGTTCCTGCCGCGGGCGGCGGAAGCCGGCGGCTTCGACACCGAGGGCGTCGGCCACGGCGGGCTGGTGAGCGCGGCAACCTACGGCTCGGCCAGCATCCTGCCGATCAGCTGGATGTACATCGCGATGATGGGCGCCGACGGCCTGCGCCGCGCGACGCAGGTGGCGCTGCTCAACGCCAACTACATCGCCCGTCGCCTCGCCCCGCACTACCCCACCCTCTACACCGGCCGCAACGAGATGGTCGCGCACGAGTGCATCCTGGACCTGCGCCCGATCAAGGACGTGACCGGCATCAGCGCGGAGGACGTGGCCAAGCGCCTGATCGACTTCGGCTTCCACGCGCCGACGCTGTCGTTCCCGGTGGCCGGCACCTTGATGGTGGAGCCGACGGAAAGCGAATCGATGCACGAACTCGACCGCTTCATCGACGCGATGATCCAGATCCGCGACGAGATCCGCATGATCGAGAAGGGCGAGCTGGATCGCGAGGACAACCCGCTCAAGCATGCGCCGCACACCGCGACGCAGGCGATGGCTGCCGACTGGACGCACGGCTACAGCCGTGAGCTGGCGGTGTTCCCGCTGGCGACGCTCAAGCGCCAGAAGTACTGGCCGCCGGTCGCGCGCGTGGACAACGTCTACGGCGACAAGAACGTGTTTTGTGCCTGCATCCCGATGAGCGAGTTCGCCGGCGAGGACGGAATAGGCCGCGAACCCGAAGCCTTCAGCGAACCGATGGTGTCCTGAGAAGCCTGAACACGGCTCCCGGCGCCCTATTTCCCTTGGACGCCGGAAAAGAATAGATTATGCGGAAGGGGTATGCCCGGCCTTCGCCTGACAGGGGCGGCGGCGGTCGGGTAGCCGGACGTCATGTCCGGCTTTCCACATGGTCCATCGACTTTTCCAGGGGAGACATTTGATGCACGCTCGTCCGACACCCAAGCTCCGCTATCTCTGCGTCGCGCTGATGGCCGCCATGGCCACGCCCGCGATGGCGCAAGACGCTTCGACTACCAGCAATCAGCAGACGCAGAAGTCCCTGGACCAGGTCACGGTGACCGGCTCGCGCATCAAGCGCGCCGAGGCCGAGGATTCGCTGCCGATCACCTCCTTCACCAAGGAGCAGATCGACCAGCAAGGCATCACCTCCGCCGAGCAGCTGCTCAGCTATCTCAACATCGCCGGCAATGGCTCGGACAACCTGTCGAGCAACGCGGGCATCGTCCACGAGGACCAGCGCGGCAACAACGGCGTGTCCGGCGCCAACCTGCGCGGCCAGGGCGCCGATGCGACGCTCGTGCTGCTGAACGGCCGCCGCGTCGCCACCCACGGCCTGAAGGGTCGCGCGGTGGACTTGAACGCCATCCCGTTCGCCGCGATCGAACGCGTCGAAATCCTCCGCGATGGTGCATCGGCCATCTACGGCACCGACGCCATCGGCGGCGTCATCAACTTCATCACCCGCCGCAATTACCAGGGCGCGCAGGCATCGGCCTTCGTCGATGTCACCGAGGAAGGCGGCGGCAACATCTACCGCGCCAGCATGTTGTTCGGCCATGGCGACCTGGATCGCGACGGCTGGAACGCATTCGGCACCATCAGTGCCAAGCGCAACACCATCCTGCGCGGTGACCAACGCGATTTCTCCAACACGTTCCAGGCCGCTCGCGGCTTGTCGCCGGATACCCGCGGCACGCCGTATGCGACGGTCTTCAGCTTGGGCAGCACCGGCGTGGGCGCAAGCAGCATGCTGCGCAATGGCGTGCTCGCGCCTGGCGGGGGCACTACCCGCTATACGGCGGTGAACACCTACAACCTGCCCGGTGCGGCGGGTTGCGAGGCAGCGGGCCCCAACATGGGGCCGTACGACTACCGCCTGTGGGGTTCGGCGGCCTCCCGATTTGCATGTGCGTGGGATTACCCGGCCGCGGCGGTCATGATCCAGCCGCAGGACAGCTACGATTTCATCGGACGCGCCACGTTCAAGATCAACGAGAACCACGAGGCGTATTTCGAGCTGACCGGCTCGCGCGTGAAGGTCGCCAAGACCTTCGAACCCAACCAGATCTCCTCGAGCACCAGCACCGCGGCCACTTCACTCGGGCAGACCACCTGGTATCCGCTCAACGCCACCACGCAGGCCACCTACGACAAGGTGTACAACGCCTTGGCTGCGTACTTCGGCGCCGGGCAGCTGAACTATGGCGCGCCCATCGCTTACCGCTGGCGCTGCATGGCCTGCGGCCCGCGTGAAATCGAAACCACGACCGATTCCTACCGCTTCGTCGCGGGCATGAACGGCATTGTCTTCAACGATTGGTCGTATGACATGGGCCTGTCGCGTGCGTCCAGCAAGTCGGACTCGGTCCTGGGCACCGGCTATCACTACACCGATGCATTGAAGGCAGTGCTCGGCAGCGGCCTGATCAATCCCTTCCTCGAGCCGGGCCAGAGCCAAAGCGCCGAAGGCATGGCGGCATTGCAGGCGGCATCGGCCCAGGGCGTGACCCTGTACGGCGGCGAATCGATCGTCACCTCCTTCGATGCCTCCATCACCGGCGACCTTGGTTGGAACCTGCCGGGCGGCGCCGTCGCGATGGCCGCGGGCTTCGACATCCGCCGCGAGGAGTTCCACTTCGATGGCGACCAGCGCGTGGACAAACGCACGGTCTTCAACGCGCCTTTCGATGACGCGAACGCGCTGGGCGATGTCAGCCGCGACATCCGCGCCGTGTATGCGGAGTTCTACCTGCCGCTGCACCGCACGTTCGATATCACCCTCGCGGGTCGCTACGACGACTACAGCGGCTTCGGCGGCACCACCAACCCGAAGGTCTCGTTCAAGTACCGGCCGATCGACTCCCTGCTGTTCCGCGGCGCCTACAGCACGGGCTTCAAGGTGCCTTCGTTCAACCAGCTCTACAACGGCGTGTCCGAGGTCCAGTACACCGGCCTTGACCTGGCCGACCCCGAGACCTGCCCCAGTGGTCGCGCCGACCAGGCGGTGCCGGGCTGCGAGACGATCCGTCCGGTTGAACTCTTCGGCGGCAAGGAAACGCTCGAGCCGGAAGAATCCACCCAGAAGAGCATCGGTTTCGTGTTCTCACCGAACGAGTGGTTCAACATCGCGCTGGACTGGTGGCAGATCGAACGCACCAACACGATCCGCTCGGCGCCGCGCGACGTGCTGATCCAGTACTACGACCTGTTCAGTGCGAACTGGATCCGTGATGCCAGCGGCGAGGTCGTGCAGATCGATCGCCGTTACATCAATTCCGGCGGCAGCCTGATGAGCGGCGTTGAAGTGGACATCAACTTCAACGGCACCCTGGCGGGCGGCCTGTGGACCCTGGGCCTCAACGGCAGCTGGATCGAGAACTTCCAGACCAAGGCGCTGGAATCCCTGCCCTATACCAACAACCTGGTCGGCAGCTACGTGCGCTACTACAACCTGCCGATCCGCTGGAAGCACACGCTCAACTTCAACTGGATCCGCGGCAACTGGACGCACAGCCTGCTGCAGATCTACCGCGACGGCTACATGGACGAATGGCCGGTCAGCGTGGCCAACGGCAGTTACGTGCCGTCGGCATGGGAACAGAAGGTGGACAGCTACACGACCTACAACTACAACGTGACCTGGACCGGCATCCCGAAGCTCAAGCTGGGCTTCGGCATCAAGAACCTGTTCGACACCGACCCGCCCTTCACCGCGCACCAGAACGATTTCGCGGCGGGCGCCGCGTGGGAGCCGCGCATCGCCGATCCGCGTGGGCGTGCGTATACCTTGCTGCTGGAATACAACTTCTACTGAGCAAGCCAGCTGTCTCGATGAAAAGCCCCGCTTCGGCGGGGCTTTTTTGTGTCGTCATCGCGCCTGCCGCCGCCACACCAAGCTGCGGTTGTTCGCCGGCATGGCCACGTCATCGACCATCTCGAATCCTTGCATGCGCGCCAAGGCATCGACGGCTTCCGCATCACGAATCCCGGATCGCGGGTCGCGCGCCTTCAGCCACGCATCGAAATCGCGATTGCTGTCGCTGGTGAAGCGCCCGTGCCGGTTGAACGGGCCGTAGGCGATGATCGTCGCCGGGCCGTCACGCAGCATCGACGGCAATCCGGTGAACAGGGCTTCCACTTCCGGCCAGCCCATGATGTGCAAGGTGTTGGCGGTGAACACCGCATCGAATCCCGGCGCAGCGTCTTCGCGCTGCCATATCGTTCGGCACATGCCCGGATCGGTGCTGGCCAGGCCACGTGCGGCTTCATCCGCCTGCGCCCATAGCGGCAATGGCGCGCGCAGGTTGGGCAAGCCGGCCGCCTTGACCCATTGGCCGATGCCCTCGAGATGCTGCGGCTGGTCGGTCGGCTGCCAGACCAGGTGCGGCAAGTCTGCCGCAAAGAAGACCGCGTGCTGGCCGGTGCCGCTGCCGATCTCCAGCACCCGCGTCGCACTGGCCAGATGCCCACGCAACACGTCGAGGATCGGCACCTTGTTGCGTTCGCTGGCTTCGGAACACGGTTTCATGCCGAAGCCGCCTTGCGGATGCGCCGCGCCAAACCGCTGCTGCGTCGCGCCGGATGTTCGATCGCCTGCGTGATCGCGTCGTCGTCGCTCCACAAATGCAGCTGACGGCGCGCCCTGGACATCGCGGTATAGAACCATTGCCGCGACAGCAGGGGATGATCGGCGCGCGGTGGCGGCAGCACGATGACCTCGTCATATTCCGAGCCTTGCGCCTTGTGTACGGTCATCGCGAAGGCAGGCTCGTGGGGAGGCAGCGCGCTGATGTCGAACGATCGCGGATATCCGTCGTTGCCCGGAAACCAGACGCGCAGCTGCCCTTCGTTCACAAGCAGGCACAGTCCGATGTCGCCGTTGAACAGGCCGCTGGCCGGATCATTGCGGATGACCAGGATGCGTCGGCCGGGATACCACTGCCCATCGGAAGCGCCCTCCGCCTGCAGCGCCGGCCCGAGGCGCGCCTCGATGGCGGCATTGAGTCCGGCCGCGCCGAAAGCCCCTTCGCGCAAGGCGCAGAGCAGCTGGCGACGCCCGGCAACGGCAAGTCGCCTGGCGATGCCTGCCGCATCATCGTCGTCCACAGGTCGGTCGAACTGATGTTCGCGGTAGTCGGCCAGCAGGGCATCGCTCCACGCCTCCACCTGCAGGGCAAGTGCGCGGGCATCGCGCAGCGGAATCTGCCGCACCTGTTCGCCGGCTTCGGTCAAGGCCGCGTGGAATGCGGCGGCATCTCCCTTGCGCACGGCCTCGTTCAGCGGCCTCAGGGCGGCATCGGCGCGATAGGCATGTTGCAGCCGTTGCAGGTGACGCCCTTCGTCATCCAGCGCGGCAACGATGTCCTGCAACACCGAGCCGGTGCCGACCGAGTCAAGCTGGTCCGCATCGCCCACCAGCAGTAGTGCGGCGTCCGGACGCATCGCGGCGAGCAAGGCGCGCAGCAGCGACAAGTCGAGCATCGAAGCTTCATCGATCACCACGATATCCGGGTCGAGCGGCATGTCCTGGTTGTGCCTGAAACCGCCACGGGTGCCGCGACTTCCCAACATGCGATGCAAGGTGCCGGTTGTGCCGGCCTGCACGTGGTCCAAGGCCTCGTGCCAATGCGAGGGGAAATCATCGGGACTGGCATGGCGCAGCGATTCGCCCAGCCGTTGCGCGGCCTTGCCGGTCGGCGCCGCCAGCAGGATGCGTGGCCAGTCGCCGTGGGTTGCATGATGGCGGCGCGATGTCGCCATCAAGAGGCGCAGCACGGTCGTGGTCTTGCCGGTGCCTGGGCCGCCCGTCAGCACGAAGATCGGGTGGCCCAGTGCCTTGCGCACGGCTGCGACCTGCCCCGATTGCGCCGCATCGGCGTTCTCGTCGAACAGGCCTTGCAGGTCGATGTCGTTGCCATCCTGCGCCGAATCGTCTTGCCGCAAGCGTGATTGCAGCATCCCGGCCACGGCCACCTCATGCGCGAAGTTGCGGCGCAGGTAGAACAGCTCCCCATCGAGGACGAACGGTGTGTCGTTCGATATGGCATTTCCCACCAATGGCATCGCGGCCAGCGCATCGCGCAGTGCGGCATCCTCGATGCGGTACGCGCTGTCGCCGCGGCCCTCGGCCAAGCTGGCACGGGCCGCGACATCCGCCAACGGCGCACCACCCCCATGCGCGATCACCCAGCGCGCGACCGCCAAATCGACCGGACGCAGGCCTTCGTCGGACTGGAGCGTCGCGGGAGCGCGGAAATCGAAACGCCGGCCTGCGGGAATCATGCGGCCACCTCCACCGTCACGCCGGGCAACGCCGCATCGACCGCATCCAACAACCCATCGGCAAAACGATGACGCCAGATGCCCGCGCCGGGGGCCAATCCCACCCCGCGCACGAACAGGTACCAGGCATCGCCCAGATGCCGCGCACGCTCATAGCGTGGCAACCGTAGTCGCAGATGGCGCTCCAGCGCGACCGTGTAGAGCAGCGCCTGGAACCGGTAATGCGAATGGTCCATCGCGTCCACCAAGGATGGGCCAAGGTAATCCTCGATGCGCGTGCCGAGGAAGTTGCCCTTGTAGTCGAGCACATGGATGCGGCCATCGACGCGGAACAGCAGATCGATCTTGCCGGTCATCAGGCCGGTCAATCGACGCGAGCCCTGCGGCACCAATCGTGGTTCGCCCTGCGCTTCGCAGGCTTGCTGCAGCACCTGCAGGGAGGTTTCGTCCAGCGCAAAGTGGAAACCCATCTCGGCGCGCAGATCGGCAGCAGGCAACGTGCCCAAGGCCGGCATGTCGTCGCCGAGCGGCGTGGCAAGGCTCATGTCGATGCGTTCGGCCACGCGCCGGGCCAGCGATTGCCCCGCAGCATCACCCTGCCACAGGCCGTTCTCGCGCAAGGACTGGCGCAGCAGCTGCGGTTGCTCCCGTACCGGCATGCCGATTTGGCGATACTCGAAGATCGTGTGGATGGCGTTGCCGATGCCAGTGCCGCGCACATCCTGCAATGCAAGCAGCACCGGGTGCTCACTGGGCCCCTGCACTTCATTGGGGGCAACATCGAGCAGGGCATCCAGTGCCTCATCCGATGCGGCTGATGCCTGGCTACCGTCGGCCGCAGGCAGTCCGCGGGTCAGCGTACTGAAGCTGTGGCGCGACGGCAGCGGCGACCTGCGCGCGGGCGGCATGTCGCGCGCCTTGCCGCGCGGGCGCTCTTCTTCCACGTGGACATGGCGCACGAAACGGTCATGGGTCCATCCCATCTCCCACTCGATGTTTGGTGTCGCCTCCATGAGTTCGCTGCTCGGCGGTGCCTGCGTCAGGCGTGCCAGCAAGGCGTCGAGGGCGGTGCTGCGTGTGCCGCCATACGCCTTGTTGCGATGAGGCGGCAGCGCATAGACATGGCAGGCATGGATGGCACGGGTCAACGCGACATACAGCACGCGGAAGCGCTCGTCCTGCATTTCGCGCGTCGCCTGCTGCCTTGCCGCCTCGTCCGTGCGCAGTTGGCGGACGCCGGTCCCGGGTTCGTTCAACACCACGAAGTCGTCTTCGCGCCGCTCGCCATGGGCCCACATCAACGGCAGGAACACGATCGGGAACTCCAGCCCCTTGCTTGCATGCAGCGTCATCAGCTGCACGCGCGATGCTTCGGATTCGATGCGCAGCTGGCGTGATTCGCTCGCGGTTTCCTCGCCGTCGGTTTCGCCCGCGCGTTGCGCGGCCAGCCAGGCGAGCAAGGCCTGCGGGCCCAGTCCCGCCTCGACCTGTGCCTGCAGTTCTTCGCCGATATGGCGCAGGTCGGTGAGAATGCGCTCGCCCCCGCTCGTCGCCAACAGGCGGGGCCCGAGTTCTTCCACCACGCCATCGACCACGGTCTGCACGCCGCGCGCCTGCCACGACGCCTGCCAGCGATGGAACAAAGCGCTCATCGCCTGCATCGCTTGCGGATCCTCGTCCAGTGCGCCGATCACCTGCAGCGACATCCCCCACAGCGGCGAGGCCAGTGCTGCGCGGATCAGCGCCGCCCGCCCGGGGTTGTCCACGGCATGCAGGATCAGCTGCAGGTCGCGTGCGGTCTCGCCCATGAACACGCTGGACCTGGAGCGCGACACGCAAGGCACGCCGCGCATCTCCAGCAAGCGGCGCATGCGCTGGATCTGGCCGTGGGTCGGCAGCAGGACGGCGATATCCGCAGGACCCACGGGGTGTTCGCCGATGACGATGTCGCCCGCCGACAGCATGACCGCGATGTCGTTCGCGCAGGCCATCAACGCATCATCGATGCGGGTTTCCTGCAATTCCGGCGCATCTTCCCGGTAATGCACGACCAGTGGCTGCGAGAGTGTTTCGCCCAGCACGCGCAGCGGCGTGGTATCGCGACGGCCGCTCGCTTTCACCTCGTGATAGGCGATGCCTGAAGCCGTGCCTGCATCCAGGGATGGCCCGGTGGCGGCGAAGAACTGATTCACCGCCTCGACCAAACCGCTCGCCGATCGCTGGTTGGTGTCGAGCCGCAGATGCCCGCTTGCGTCCGCACTTTCCGCCGCACGCTGGTAACTGTGGATGTCACCGCCGCGGAAACGATAGATCGCCTGCTTGGGGTCCCCGATCATCACCAGGCGCCCGCGCGGAGCACCTTCGGCATCGCGATAGATCGCGTCGAGGATGCCGTACTGCACGCCATCGGTGTCCTGGAATTCGTCCACCAGCGCGACGGGCCAGGCGGCATACAGCGCATCGGCCAAGGGGCGCACGGCCTGGCCTTGCTCTGCCTGCAGCGCGGACTGCACGCTCGATAGCAGGTCGTCGAAGCTGCGTTGGTCGTGGCGCTCGGCCTGACGGGCTTTTTGCAGCAGCGCCCATTCGCGGATGCGATGCCAGAGTTGTTGTTGGCCGCTGGACTGCAGCGATTCCACGAAGGCGGCCACCCTTGGCGATGCTGCAACGGCACGTGCCAGTCCGTCATCATCGTCGCTGCCCTTCAGCAAGCCTTTCGGCCCCTCATCCAGACGCAGCACTTTCAGCAGCTTGTCCTCGATGGGCGTGGCGCCGCGCGTCTCGATGAAGGTCGCAGCGGCGTCCCATGCCTGCGGTTGCAGGCTGCCCTTCTTGAACAGGCCCGGACGCGTACCGGCACGCAGCGCCTCGACGACTTGCGCATCGGGCCAGTCGGGGGGATCGATCAACGGCACTTCAGTGCCGGGCGCGAGCAACCGACTGATCTGCCGCGCATCCGGTGGCTTGGTCATGTGCGCGCGAACCTCGGGCGGCAGCCACGCATTCAGTTCTTCGGCATTGCCCTGGGTCAGGCTGCGGCGCAGGTCGGCGGCGATTTCGGCCATCCACGCCGCGCCATCAACCAGCTCGCCCTGCACGAAGCGGCCGCCGGCGGCGAACGGATGTTCGGCCAGGATGCGCGCACACAGCCCATGCAAGGTGGAGATCGGCGCGCGGTCCAGCTCGCTCAACGCAAGACGCAATCGCTGCAGGTCGTGCTCGCGCTGATCAACGTCCGCAAGCCAGCGGTCGTGCAGCCAGAGGATGTCGGTGGATGCTTCCGCGTCGCGCGGCACTGCGGCATCGAAATGCAGCGCTTGATCCTCCGCCCAGCGCAAGCGTTCGCGCAGGCGTTCGCGCAGCTCGCTGGCCGCGGCATCGGTGAAAGTGGTGACGACGACCTGTCGCGGCCCGAGCCCCTGCTCCAGCAGCAGACGCAGGTACAGCACCGCGATGGTCCAGGTCTTGCCGGTACCGGCGCTGGCCTCGATCAGGCTGCGGCCGCCTAGCTCAAGATTGAGGTCACGCCAATCGCGGGGGAATGCGGCTTCACTCATCATTCTTCCCCTGCATCCAACTGCAGTGTCGCGGCCAGCTGGACAGCAAAGTCCTGCAACTCAGCAAGTGCGGGCGTGCCCGCGACAAACGCGTCCTCAGCCCCCAACATCGCTGCATAGCCGGGTGCATAGTCGCGCTCGCCAGTGCTGTATTCGCCTGAGGCCCAGGCTTTTCTCACTGCCGATGCGACATCCACCTCACTCGTTTGCGCCGCTTGGAAGGCGGCCCAACTGGTGCGCGGGAAATAACGGAGCGGATGCTGGCCTGCGGTTTGCCACCAGCTAATCAGCCTCGCCAATCGATCTTCGAGTTCCGCCCGCGACAAGCTGCCGTTGCGGAAAGCGAGGTCGGCGGCATCGATCCGGGCAACCCACGGATCGACCTTCTTCGTACTGAAGGTGAGATGCAACGGGATGTCAGGCGGCAGGACCAGCCGCGCGGCCAGCCAATCGATGAACGCCGGCACGCGCTTGCCGAAATCGAGTTCGGCGTCATGCCATTTGTCGTTTTTCGCGTCATGTTTGGGCAGGACGATGTTGAGCAGTTGCATTCCGCCGCGTGGATGCGGGAAGAGATGGTCGATGCGGCCCAGCAGTCGCGCGGCGCCGGTTTCGGACGGCAATGCCAGCTCGATGTCGAGCGACTGGCGCTCGATCAACGAGGCATCGATGGCGCCCTGTTCGCGAAGCACATCTGCCAATGCACGGGTGAGCTCGCGCTCATGCAACCAGGCGTCCTGGCCCGGCTTGCCTGCAGGCAAGCGGCCATCGAGCCGCAGCCAGTCGGGTGCGTGTTCGGGCAGCCAGTCGGCATCGCCCAGGGCCTCGTCGAACAACAGCTTCCGCGCCACGCTGTCGAAACGCGAGAGCTGCGCATCCAACGGCTCTTCACCCGACAAGCTCGTGTCTTCCAGCGCGTCCAGACTGATGTCCATGCGCCGTTTCAGCAGCTCGCGTGCCGGATTGCGCCAGTAGGATGCCAGCGCATCCAACGCGACGGTGTCGTCGACAGGGGTGACGATGTGCCTGTCCACGACGACCGCATCGACTTGCGCCGCGCGCATCGCCGCATGACGCGCGGCATAGGAGAACAGGCGCGGGTCACGGTCCGCCGCATCGTTGAAATAACGCGCGTCAAAAGGTTGCAACGGATGCCTGACCCGCCACGGCGCGGCCTTGGCCATCGCGTCGCCGGCTTCGGCATCGGCATCGGCGCGCGACAACACCGCCGCGAGTTCCGCCAACGGCGCTGCGGGATTGCGCGCCTGGCCGTCACGCACGCCTTCGCCGATGTAGCTCAGGTGCAGGCGGTCGCGCGCGGACATCACGGTTTCAAGGAACAGATAGCGATCATCGAAGCGCTGGTCGCGGTCGCCCACCCGGCGCAACCTCGCCATGAGATCCAGGCCGCCGTGATCGACATGACGCGGGAACACGCCATCGTCCATGCCGAGCACGGCAATGAAGCGAAACGGGATCGCGCGCTGCGGCACCATGCCGCTGAAGGTCACGCCGCCCAGCAGGAAGGGCTGGCGCTCCGGCACCGCGGCCAGCGCATCACGCAGGCGCTCGACGACCACGACGAAATGCAATTCCGGGTCGACGCCGGCGCCCGCGGTTTCATCGGCCAGGCCCGCGATCAACCGTTGCAAGCCATCCCAGGCTTCGCGCGCATCATGGTCACCGCGATCGATGCGCAGGACGGACTCGGAGAGCGCGCGGAAGAATTGCGCCCAGCGGCTGGCGGGCATCACCGCATCGGCCTGTGCGACGAGTCGCTGTACTTGTTGCAGCAAGCCATCGAGCGCGCCGAGTGCATCGGCATGCTCACCGACGATGTTGGACAGCGGCAGCAGTTCGGTTCCGTCGGGCAGGTGCACGGCGGTTTCGTCCATGCCGGCGCCCTCGCTCATCAGGTAGCCGGCGAGCATGCGGTCCAGCGCCCAGGCGAAACCATGCTCGGGGATGGCAGGCACACCGAAACCGGCGCGATGGGCAGGATCGAGCGACCACGCGACGCGCGACTCCTCCAGCAAGGCGGCCAAGGCGTCCAGTCCGCCCGCGTCCAGGCCGAAGCGTCGCGCCACTTCCGGCAGCGACATCAGGTCCAGCACATCGTTCACGCCGATGCGCGAGGCCGGCAACGCCAACCAGCGTTCGAATGCGGCGTACAGCGGGTGCGCACGCCCCATCGGCACGTCGGCCAAGTGATAGGGCAAGGGCTCGCGCGCATCACCGGGCGTGCCGAACAGGGCCGGGATCAACGGCAGGTAACGGCGGATGTCGGGCGCCATCACCAGCATCTCGCCCGGCGCGATGCCCTGCTCGTTTGCATCGAGCATCGCGTCGCGCAGGATCTCCAGTTCACGCTGCGGGGTATGTGCGATGTGCACACGCAGCGAGGCATCGTGCATCTCAGTCGCGACATCGCCGGGCGGCGTGATCAGGTGCTCGTCCAGTTGGCGGATGCTCTGCTGCACGCGCTGCAGTCGGTTGGCCGGCGGCGCGTCGTCGGTATCGCGCCAATGGCGGATGTCCTCGCGCACTTCGCCATCGGCCAACGACGCGAAGAAATGCTGCCCCAGCCGCCCCCAGCGTGCGAGCAACTCGTGGTCCTGCGCTCGCCACCAGTCGCCGCCGTCGGCTTGGTCGATGAGCGCTTCCTCGCGCATGCGCCAGCTCGCGGCATCGCCTTGCCCCAGCACGCCCCAGTAATCGCGGCACGGGTCAGGCAGGTATAGCGCGACCAAAGCCTGCCTGGCGTAGGCGCGCAGCATCGCCAGTTCCGCCGGCGCCAGATGGCTGGCACCGAATACATGCAAGGCGGGCAACGGCGTGTTGGGCGCATCGGCTGCCTGCATGGTCGCGATCAACTCGGCAACGACTTGCGAACGATAGGTGCCGATGTCAGCCACGGCATGCCGCCACAGCGGCGCAAGCAACCGGGTTTCGGTGGTGATCCATTGCGCATCACTGCTGTTGCGCGTGGCGAAATGGGGGATGCCACTGGCCCAGGCGTCCAGCCAGTCGGCGCGATACACCAGATATTGCGAGTACAGACGCGCCAGACGATCCGCCAACTGGAAACGGCGACGCGAGCGCTCTGCGGCAGGCAGTGACGGATCAAGAAAGCGTTCGATGCGCGGATCATCGAGACCGGGCACCGAAGCCGCATCGCCCAGCCACTCGAACAGGTTCCAGCGCAGGTGCGCGCGTTGCCAGCGCGGTAGCGCCACCGCCTGCGCACCCAGCCGCGATTGCGCGAGGCGGTCGATCCATGTGCTCGGCAGCACCACGTCGAGGTTGGCGACGATGCCGCCCGGCCCCATTCGCCGGGCCAGCGCGCCGGTCAGCCATTGCTTCATGCCCGGATGAGCGGCGATCACGGTCTGCGGCGTGAGCGGATCATCGGGCCAGGTCGCGGCCAGGAGATCGCGGAAGGGATCGAGCAGCGCCTCCAGCCGCGAGGCGCGATAGATCACCAGCCCGGTCGTCTCGCGCTCGGCCTTGACCTGCGGCAGCGCGTGGCGGGATGAAGCGTCATCGATCATGCGTGCATGATGCCGCAGCCCGGTCTCGCCGCGTGCGACGCCTGACGGGAAATCGGTCCGATCAATCGCCTGCGCGCAGCGCCTTCAACAACTTCTGGCCGGCGCGTCCATCCGGCGCCATGCCCAGGCGCGCCTGTTCCTTGCGGATGGCGTCGCGGCTGGCGCTGCCCAGCACGCCGTCGATCGCGCCGATGTCGTGGCCGCGCGCGCTGAGCAGGCGTTGCAATTCCACCCGCTCGTCGCGACCCAGGCCCGGGTCGTCGGTCGGCCACGGCGTGCGCAGGCCGGGTTGGCCGCGCAATGCATTGGAGAGCAGCGCGATCGCCAAGGCGTAGCTTTCAGCGGCGTTGTAGCTGTAGATCGCGTCGTAGTTCTTGAACACGAGGAAGGCCGGGCCGTTGATCCCGGTCGGCAGCAGCACCGCGGAACGCGTGTCGGCCGGCAGGTCGATGGTGCCGCCGTCCACGCGCGCCACGCCCATCGCCTGCCACTGCGACAACACGCGCCGGTTGGTACGACCTGCCAATGCCGCGTTGAAACCGGTCGGCAGGGTGACTTCATACCCCCACGGCTGGCCGGTGCGCCAACCGGACTTCACCAGATAGTTGGCGGTCGAGCCCAGCGCGTCGGGGATGCTGCCGACGAGGTCGCGCCGACCATCGCCATCGAAATCCACCGCGATGCGGTTGTAGGTGGACGGCATGAATTGCGTGTGGCCGAAGGCGCCCGCCCACGAACCCTTCAAGTCCTCCGCGCGCACGTCGCCACGCTGGGCGATCTTCAGCACCTCGAACAATTCGCTGCGGAAGAATGCCTGCCGGCGGCCGAAGCACGCCAGCGTACCCAACGATTGCAGCAAGGGCCGCTGGCCGAAGTTCTGCCCGTAATCGCTTTCCACGCCCCACACCGCGACAACGGTCGCAGGATCGACACCCGTGCGCACCTGCACCTGCGCCAGCAACGGTGCATAGGTCGCCATGCGCTCCTTGCCTTGCGCGATGCGGCGACTGTCGACCAGCGCGGCCAGGTAATCCCACAGCGCGGTGGTGAATTCGGGCTGGCGATCAAGCAGCGGCAGCACGCCCATGTCGGGCGACACGGTCATCGCGTACTGGTCGAAGGCGGCATCGGTCACCTCCGCGGCTTTCGCCGGCGCGCGCAACCCCGCCATGCAGGCGCGGAATTGCGACAGCTCGGCGGCGGTCGGTTCGACCACCTTCGGGCCGGCCGGCTTGGCGGGTTCCGGTGGTGGCGCTTCGGGTGCCTGCAGTGCGGGCGGCGGCGTCTTGACCGGCGCGGGGGCGCACGCGGCCAGCACGGAAACGGCGAGGGCGACGAGGGCGAATCGAGCGGTTCGGATCACGGGCAGGTTCGGCTTCGGGGACACCGCATGATGCCAGCCGGGGATGAATGCTTGGCCAGCCGATGATTCGACATCCCGCCGCCCATGCAGGATGCCGCACAAAAAAGGCCGCCCGAAGGCGGCCTTGTAGACGATGCCGAGACGCAGGAATCAGCGACGGCCGCCCAACATCCCCATGCCGGCTTTCAGCATGTCATTGAAGTCGAGGTCACCGTCGCCGTCCTGGTCCAGCACCGCGCCGAGCAAGCCGCCACCCAGGCCACCCTGCTGCTGCACCTGGCGACCTTCCTGGCCGAGGATCGCGCCCAGCGCACCGGCCGAAGGCGCGCCGCCGGCCTGCGCCTGGCCACCGCCGAACACCTGCTTGGCGAGATAGGCCATCACGATCGGCGCAAGGATCTTGAGCAGCATCTGCGCCTTGTCGCTCCCCAGGCCCGTCGCCTGGCCCAGGCCGCTGACCGCTGCCTGCTGGCGCCCGCCGAAGATATGGCCAAGCTGGCCAAGGCCATCGGTCTGGCGCGACTGGGTGCCGCCGAGCACGGCGCCGAGGATGTCGCCCAAGCCCATGCCCGCCGCACCCGAATGATCGCGCCCCAGCGCGCCGAACAATGCCTCTGCGCCTTGCGGCTGGCTGGCGTTGCGTCCCAACGCGCCGATCAGCAGTGGCAACGCCGCAGCCACCGCGCCGGTCGTCTGCGTCTGGCCGGTGCCGAGTTGCTGGCTGATCTGCTGCAGGGCCGGGCCGGAAAGCTGGGAGAAGATGTCATCGGTCAAGCTGGTCATGGCGACTCCAAAAAGTGAGGTGAATCACATTGCGGGGCCATTGTGACCGAGATTGCCGGGCCAAACGGTACGCGCGCTAAACAACTCGCGGCTTAGCCGGCCGCGCTCGGGCCCGGCGTCGTCGCCGGTTCCGGAATACGGTCGGCCACGGGTGATGGCGGATGCGCGGGCACTTCCGCCGGCACGGCGACTTCACGCGGGTCGTTCGACAGCATCTTCGCCTGGCGCCAGTGGCCCCAACGGTAATAGGCCAGCGACAGCAGCATCGCCACCACCGCGCTGACCGGGAAGCTCCACCAGATCGCGTCGGCGCCCAAGGTCGGCTGCAGCCAGTTGGCGAAGGGGATGCGCACGCCCCACAGCGAGAAACCCAGGATCAACAGCGGCGGGATGACCGCGCCGGTGGAGCGCACCACGCCCGACACCACGAAGGTCACCCCGAAGAACAGGAACGACCACACCGCGATGCGGTTGAGATGCTCGGCCACCGACAGCGCCGCGCTGCCGTCGGGCAGGAACAGCGAGAGCAGCGCATGATCGAACACCACGATCGGCACGATGAGCGCGCCGGTCATCAGGAAGTTGATCCACACGCCGGTGCGCGCGGTGGCATCCACCCGGTCCCAATGTCCGGCGCCGACGTTCTGCGCCGCCATCGACGAGCACGCCGCGCCGATCGCCATCGCCGGCATCTGCACATAGGTCCACAGCTGCAGCGACGCGCCGTAGGCCGAGGTCATGTTGACGCCGTAATGGTTGACCATGCTGATCATCATGATCATCGCCAGCGAGATCATGATCATCTGCAGGCCCATCGGCACGCCTTTCACCACCAGCGCGCGCAGGATCGCCGGATCGGGGCGGTACAGTCCGCGCTCTTGCCGGCTGATCCAGAGCGGATTCCGGCGATGCCGCAGCCACCAGAGCATCGCTGCGAGCGCGATCACGTTGGCGACCAGCGTCGACATCGCCGAGCCGGCGATGCCCATCTTCGGCAACGGTCCCAGGCCGAAGATCAGCAGCGGGTTGAGCACGATGTCGAGCACCACCGACAGCATCAGGAACACGAACGGCGTGCGGGTGTCGCCGGCGCCGCGCAGGATCGCCGAGAGGAACGAGAACATATAGAGGAACGGCACCGCCATGAAGATGATGCGCAGGTACGCCTCGGCGAGCGGCAAGGCCTCCGGCGGCGTGTCCATCCAGACCAGGATGTGGCGCGACAGGGGCAAGCCGGCGACGGCGATGACCAGCGAAACGCCGATGAAGAACGTGGCGCTGGTGCCGATCACCCGCTTGGCCTGCAGGTTGTCCTTCGCGCCCATCGCCTGCGCGACCAGGATGGTCGCCGCCATGCCGACGCCGAACACCGCGCCGATCAGGAAGAACATGATGTTGTTGGCGTTGGCGGTGGCGGTCAGCGCCTGCTCGCCCAGGTAACGGCCCACCCAGATCGCGTTGACCGAACCATTGAGCGATTGCAGGACGTTGCCGGCGAGGATCGGCAGCGAGAAGACCAGCAAGGTGCGCCCGATGGGTCCCTGGGTCAGATCCTGCCTGTTGCTGGGTTTGGACATCGCGGCATCTTGCCAGAGTCCGTCGTGGCGACCTCGACAATTTCATCACCCCCGTGCGGGGGACGATGCGGGCAGGCAAACCCGCCATCGGCTGCGCTAGGCTGCGCAGATCCAACCGCCAACCAAATACTCCGGGGAGCAAGGCATGCGTACGTTGATCGTGGTGGTGATCGGGATCGTCGTCGGGATGGCGGTGCTGTGGCTGTTGCGCCGGCAGCGCCATGCGCCGATGACCGGGATGCTGGTGTTCGCCTGCCTGTGGCTGGCCGCCTGCCTCTACAACCTGTCGGTCGGGGTTTCCCACGGCTATTCGGTGGGCGGGGAAATCCCCTACCTGCTGATGAACTACCTGGTGCCGGTTGCGGTGGTGTGGGCGCTGCGCAAGCGCATCGGCATCGCCCGCGGCTGAAAAAAGGAACCGCGCGAGCGACCCAGCGCCCGCGCGGCTCCATCCCGACCGATTACTTTTTGCTGCCGACGTCCTCGCCGCCCGGCGCGTTGCCGAGGTATTTCTTCTTCGCCATCGCCTTCTTCTGCTCGGCCATCAGCTTGGCCTGCTTCTTCAGCGCGTCGGCCACGCCCTTGCCGTAGGCGGGATCGGCCTTGGTGCAGTTGCCGACGTGGCGCTCCTTGATGAAGTCCGGCGCATCGCCCATCGCCCGTGCGGTGTTGTCGAACAGGCGCTGCTGCTGTTCCTTGTTCATCAGGCGGAACAAGTCACCCGGCTGGCTGAAGTAGTCGGCATCGTCTTCGCGGAAGTTCCAGAAGTCGGCATCGCCGTTGATCTTCAGCGGCGGGTCGCGGTACGCGGGCTGCTCCTGCCACTGGCCGAAGCTGTTGGGCTCGTAGTGCGGCAGGCTGCCGTAGTTGCCGTCCATCCGGCCCATGCCGTCGCGATGATTGTCGTACACCGGGCAACGCGCGGCATTCACCGGGATCTGGTGGTAGTTCACGCCCAGCCGATAGCGCTGCGCATCGGCGTAGTTGAACAAACGCGCCTGCAGCATCTTGTCGGGTGACGGCCCGATGCCCGGCACCAGGGTGCTCGGCGCGAACGCGGCCTGCTCGACATCGGCAAAGAAGTTCTCCGGGTTGCGGTTGAGCTCGAATTCACCGACCTCGATCAACGGATAGTCCTTCTTCGGCCACACCTTGGTCAGGTCGAAGGGATGCACGTGGTAGGTATCGGCATCCTTTTCGGGCATCACTTGCACATACATCTTCCACTTGGGGAAGTCGCCGCGTTCGATCGCGTCATAGAGGTCGCGCTGGTGGCTCTCGCGGTCGCCGGCGACGACTTCCGCCGCCATCTCGTCCGACAGGTTCTCGATGCCCTGCTGGGTGAGGAAATGGAACTTGACCCAGAAGCGCTCGTCCTTGTCGTTGATGAAGCTGTAGGTGTGCGAGCCGAAACCGTGCATGTGGCGATAGCTGCGCGGGATGCCGCGATCGCTCATCACGATCGTCACCTGGTGCAGGGATTCGGGCAGCAACGTCCACCAGTCCCAGTTGTAGGTGGCGCTGCGCAGGTTGGTGCGCGGATCGCGCTTGACCGCCTTGTTGAGGTCGGGGAACTTGCG
>JACSSF010000118.1 GCA_014879375.1 Lysobacteraceae bacterium | reverse complement strand
GGCAGCCGGCAACCTGGATACGGTGACCGTGGTGGGCACGGCCGAGGCTTCGGTGTTCACCCAGGACAACAAGGGCGTCTCGACCAACCTGTCGCAGCGCGACCTGCAGAACATCCCGGCGCCGAATCGTTCGATCCAGAACATCGTGCGCGCCGATCCCCGCATCGTGGTCACGGATCGTGACCGTGGCGCGTTCTCCGCGGTCGGCCAGAACTTCCGCTACAACACGATCACCGTGGACACGGTCAATGCCGGCGATCCCTTCGGCCTGAACGACAACGGCCTGCCGACCAAGGGTTCGCCGATCTCGCCCGATGCGATCGAGGAATACAGCATCTCGACCGCCAACTACGATGTTTCGACCCGCCGCGGCGTGGGCGCCAACATCAATGCCGTCACCAAGAGCGGCACGAACGATTTCCACGGTTCGTTGTACTACTCGTTCCAGAATTCGGATTCGATGATCGGCAAGAACCAGGCCGGCAAGCGCTGGAGTGGTTTCGAGCGCACCTGGACGGGCGGCGTCACCGTGGGTGGCCCGATCCTCAAGGACAAGCTGTTCTTCTTCGCTTCGTACGAAGAAACCCACCAGAAGTCGCCGGGTGCGATCTGGGGGGTCAGGGGTTCGGGCGCCACCAACGAGGCCAACATCGACCAGGCGACGCTGGATCAAATCGTTTCCATCGCACAGGCCAAGGGCATGACCCCGGGTGGTGTCGAGGCTTCCAACACCGACATGACGTCGAAGCGCGCGCTTGCCAAGATCGACTGGAACATCAACAGCGACCACCGCGCCAGCCTGCGCGTGAGCCAGACCAAGGAAGTCGAGCCGATCATCGTCGCCGGCAGCGCGAACCTGCTGAGCCTGTCGAGCAACTGGTACGTGCTGGACAAGAAGAACACCAGCGCCACCTTCAGCCTGTATGACAACTGGACCGAGAACTTCTCCACCGAATTCTCGGTCGGCCGCAGCAAGTTCACCCAGAACCGCGATCCGCTGGTTGGCGGCGCGCAGCCGAACGTCACCGTGAACACCGTGCGCAACGGACCAGGCGTGCGCTTTGGTACCGAGTTCAGCACGCAGGCAAACCGGCTTGAAGTCGAGAGCACCAACGCCTACCTCGCCGGCAACTATTACCTGGGCGATCACGAGATCAAGGGCGGCTTTGATTACCAATCCGACAAGCTCTACAACCTGTTCCTGCAGGGCTACTACGGCAGCTACACGTTCAACAGCATCGCCGCCTGGCAGGCCGGCACTCCGGTGGACAGCTATACGCTGAACGTGCCGGCGCCCGGGTACAGCCTGGACAACATCGCCGCTCGCTTCACCATGAAGCAGTACGGCGCTTTCCTGCAGGACACCTGGCAGATCAATGACAACCTGTCGATCCAGTATGGTTTGCGCTACGACACCGTGAACGTCGACCCGCTGCCGACCTACAACCCCTGCTTCGCTGCAGCACCGGGCACGGCGGTCGTGTTTGCCGAATGTGCGACTTCGATCGTCAATGCGAACAATCCGAATGCGGCCAGGGGCGGCTTCGGCTTCACCAACCAGGGCACCATCGACGGGCTCAGCGTGCTGCAGCCGCGCGCATCGTTCAACTACACCTTCGACACGGACCTGATGATGCAGTTCCGCGGCGGCATCGGTCGTTTCATCTCCAACACCCCGGCGGTCTGGGTCGCCAACCCGTACTCCGGCAACGGTGTCGCGCGTGCGGGCTATACGTCGACTGCCTCCTTCATCGCCGATCCCTTTGGCCAGATCCCATCGGGCACGGCGAGCAAGCCGGGTACCGGCAGCGCGCGCATGAACGTGGATGTGGTCGATCCGAATTTCGAACTGCCGACGGTCTGGAAGACCAGCCTGGGCTTCGATGCCGAAACCCCGTGGTGGGGCACGGTATTCACCTTCGATGTCGAGCATATCGAGGTGGAGAAGGGCATCTTCTACGAGAACCTCAACCTCGGTGCCCCGACCGGCGTCCTGCCGGATGGCCGCTTCAGCTATTCGCGTTTCCCGACCCAGATTCCGACCACCGCAAACCAGCGTTGGAACGCCAATCCGTCGTTCGGCAACAGCGGCAGCAGCACCGTCATCTACTTGACCAACACCGACAAGGGCAGCGCGACCAGCTGGAGCGTCTCGCTGAAGAAGCCCATGCGCGAGAACTGGTCGTGGATGGTTGGCGGCACGTGGAGCCGCTCGACCGAGGTCAACCCCGGGACGTCGAGCGTCGCCAACTCCAACTACAACAACAACTACTGGTTCAATCCGAATGCGGATTTCGCCACTACCTCCAACTACTCGGTGCCGGGTCGCCTGATCGCCTCGATCACCTGGGCTGACAAGCTCTTCGGTGACTACGAGACCTCGATCAGCGCCTTCTACGACGGCCACAGCGGCGCGCCGTACAGCTGGGCGTTCGGCAACGACGCCAACAACGATGGCTATTTCCGCGATTTGGCCTACGTGCCGGCCTCCATCACCGACGTGGAATGGACGGCTGACGTGACTCAGGCGCAGAAAGACGCATTCATGAGCTATGTCGCCAATGACCGCTACCTCAGCCAGTTCATGGGCAAGCCCTTCGTCCGCAATGCTGCGCGGTCGAACTGGTTGAACCAGATCGATCTCAGCATCCGTCAGGAAATCCCGGGCTTCTTCAAGGGCCACAAGGGTGAAATCCGCTTCGACATCTTCAATTTCACCAACTTGCTGAACAAGAAGTGGGGTGTCGAGCGCCGGGCTTCCTTCCCGCTGGAGCGCTATCTTGCCGACTCGGCGGGTTACAACCCCGCGACCGGCAAGTGGATCTACGACATCAACGATGCGAAGTACGGCGGCGCAGGCGTGTACACACCGGCGGAAATCCCGGTCAATGAAAGCCAGACGCCTTCGCAGCGCTGGTCGCTGTTGATGACGGTCCGCTACAGCTTCTGATCCACCCGCCACATGCTGCAACAGGAACGGCCGGCAACCCCGGCCGTTTCCTTTTCCGGGTGTCAAAATGCGCCTTGCCTGCGCTAAAGTCGCCGGATGCAGAACGAATCCCGAACCGACGGCGCCCAAGCCGATTCCACGCTCCCCACCCACAGTGCCAGCATCTACCCGAAGGGCGGGCTGGACGTCCTGTCGCGCGAAGAAGTCGCCCGGCTGAAAGATGCTTCCGCCGGCGGCATGCACGAGCTGTTGCGACGCTGCGCGTTGGCCGTGCTGACCAGCGGCAGTGCCTCGGATGACCCGCGCGCCGCACGCGAGCTGTATCCCGATTTCGACATCGAGGTGCTGCAACAGGATCGCGGCGTCCGCATCGACCTGCACAACGCGCCGGCGATGGCCTTCGTGGATGGCAAGATCATCCGCGGCGTCGCCGAACTGTTGTTCGCCACGGTGCGCGACCTCGCCTATGCGGCGATCGAACTCGGACCGGAATACGCCCAGGAGCTGGAGACCTCGGCCGGCATCACCGACGCCGTGTTCCGCGTGTTGCGTAATGCGCGCGTGCTGCAGCCCATCGAGCCGAACCTCGTCGTGTGCTGGGGCGGACATTCGATCTCGCGCGACGAGTATCTCTACACCAAGGAAGTTGGCTACGAGCTGGGCCTGCGCGGCATCGACATCTGCACGGGTTGCGGCCCGGGCGCGATGAAGGGGCCGATGAAGGGCGCGACCATCGCGCATGCCAAGCAGCGCAAGACGCGCTCGCGCTACATCGGCATCACCGAGCCCGGCATCATCGCCGCAGAATCGCCCAACCCGATCGTCAACCACCTGGTGATCATGCCGGACATCGAGAAGCGCCTCGAGGCGTTCGTGCGCATGGCCCATGGCATCATCGTATTCCCCGGCGGCGTCGGCACGGCGGAGGAAATCCTGTACCTGCTCGGCATCCTGCTGCGCGAGGAAAACCGCGACATCGAGCTGCCGCTGGTGTTCACCGGTCCGGTGTCGTCCGCGCCTTACTTCGAACAGATCGACAAGTTCATCCGCCTGACCCTGGGCGACGAGGCGGCGCAGCGTTACCGCATCATCACCGGCGACTGCGTGGAAGTCGCGAAATACATGACGCGCGGCATCCGTCGCGTGCGTGAGCAGCGCATCGCGCAGAAGGATTCGTTCTTCTTCAACTGGGGCATGCATGTTCCGCTTGCCTTCCAGCAGCCGTTCGACCCGACCCACGAGGCAATGGCCGCGCTCGACCTGCACCATGGGCGCAAACCGCACGAACTGGCCGCGGATTTGCGTCGTGCGTTCTCCGGCATCGTCGCCGGCAACGTCAAGGAGCCGGGCATGAAGCGGATCGAGCAGTTCGGTCCGTTCAAGATCCGTGGCGAGGCCGACATGATGGCTTCGCTGGATGCATTGCTGCGTGCATTCGTCGAGCAGCGGCGCATGAAGATCGCGGGTGAGTACCAGCCGTGCTACGTGGTGACGGGCTGAATCTGCGCCGATTTTCAGATATCACCGCGGCAACGTGATCTCGGCAATGAACAGGCCATCGGCCACCCGCGTCTGCAAGCTTCCTTCACCGTTGGTCATGTCCTCGATACGCGCCCTGGTCGAAGCGATGCCGATGCTATGGCCAACGCCGGACTGGCTGCCCGGGCGCGGGGCGGGATTGGTGACGCGCAAACTCAGGGTGTTGGCGCTGGTTGCCAAGTCGATGGTAACCAGCGTGGCACCATCCGATGGCTCCACCCCATGTCGAACGGCATTTTCCACCAAGGCCTGAAAGGCCAGGGTGGGAAGTTGACCGTCCGGAACAGGCGTTTCGATATTCCACACGACTTGCAGTCGCTCGCCATGTCGCAGGGATTCGATCTCAAGATAGCGCCTGGCCAGTTGCAATTCGCCTTCGAGTGAATTCATCCCCTCGCTCGACAAGGCCGCGCGGAACAGGTCCGAGAGATCGAACAGCAACTGCTCGACTTGTTCCGGATAACGATGCACCAACGCGATGGCCGTGTTGAGGGTGTTGAAAAGGAAATGTGGATTGACGCGCGCCCGCAGCTTGTCCAGTTCCGCCTGCTTGAGCTGAAGGGCGAGTTGCCGTGAACGCCAGTGGTTCTGGAAGGCGATCGCCGAAAACAGGCCGACGACCAGCAGTATCCCGAGGGATTGCAGCCACAGGGTGAGCAAGCGTTGGGTGGGGACCTCGCGCAACTCGGGCAGCGCGAGCCACAGCACTGCGCCCAGTGCGTGGAAGGCAACCAGCATGGCCAGCACGGCGTACCAGGCAATGCGTTGGGGCGGTAGGCTGTCCAGCGACTTCCGCCCCAGGGACAACATCCCGAGCGTGAGCAGGGCGATCCACTGCAAGACGAGCGAAGCGATGCCGAAATAAACCCAACGCCCGACGCTCGCATCGGGTGCCAACGCCAGCACGATCGCCAGCCCCTCGGCTGCCAGCACGACCCAGATGATGGATTGCGGCTGCCAGAGCGTATCCGATGGGTGGGCTTTCATGGATGGGTTGCCTGCATGATGGGAATACCGCTGGGAGGCAATTGGGTGCCGTTTGTCGGTCCGCCGCGGATTGTCCGGATCGCGGCAACTAGCATTCTGACCCAATATAGGGGGACGAGCGATGGGCGGTCGAGGCATTCCGAGGAGCACCATGTCCATGCGCAGCAGGGTGCACGGGTTTACCTTGCTGGAACTCATGGTGGTGGTCGCCGTGATAGCAGTCCTGGCAGCCGTTGCCTACCCCAATTTCAACTCACTGATCAATTCCAATCGGTTGGTGGGCACGGCCAACCAGATTCTTGCTTCATTGCAGCAGGCGCGCTCCGAGGCCATCAGGCTCAATCGCCGGGTGGCGGTCTGCCCTGCCAATGCCGACGACACGGCATGCCAGGACGGTGGAGACCCCAGGCGCTGGCTGACCATCGTGGTCGACACGGGCGAAGTTCTGGGCGTGGCCGAGGCACGGGCGCCCGTGCAGGTGCTAGGCAGTGAAAACATAGACGATGCCAACGACAGTGTGGTGTTTTCGCCGGACGGGTTCGCTCGCACCCCCAATGGCTTGTTGTTGAATGCTTCCATATCGGCCTGCCTTCCCACCACACAGCCCAACGACAATGTGCGCAACGTGTCGATAGGCGGCGGCAGCCGGATGCGCGTGGTGGCTGGCAATGGGGGCGGGGCATGCGTGGCACCCGCCAACGTGTTGTAAGGAGAATATTCCGATGCGCTTTCAAAGTTCCCCACGCCAAAGCCAGTCCGGCGTAAGCCTGATCGAAGTGCTTGTGTCGGTATTGATCATGGGCGTCGGCTTGCTCGGGATTGCCGCCATGCAGGCGGCGGCGCTGAGGAACAACGAAGGCGCGTATGGACGAAGCCAGGCCGTCATCCAGTCCTATGCGATCACCGATGCGATGCGGGCCAATCGCGACGCGGCCATGGCAGGCCTTTACAACAAGGCGATGGAATGCAACGTTCCCGCAGCCGGCGGGATGGTGGAGAACGATTGGCACGCCTGGATGACTGCAATGAAGGCTTCCCTGGGTAACGCCGCGACCACTTGCGGGCAGATCGCCTGCCGCATCGACACGTGCACGGTTACCGTGCAATGGGACGACAGTCGCGGCAGCTATGCCACGAATGCCGATTTCACCAATGCGGAAACCCGCACATTCGTCACTGTGACTCGTCTATGAACAAGGTCAAATACCAAATCCCGCGAAAGATATCGAGGGGCTTTAGCCTGGTCGAGTTGATGGTCGCGATGGTGATCGGGCTGCTGGTGCTTGCCGCAGCCGGGGGAATCTTCCTGACCAACAGGCGGACCTATACCGCGACCGAGAACCTGAGTCGTCTGCAGGAAAATGCACGCTTTGCCTTTGAGTTGATGTCACGGGATATTCGTGAGGCTTCGGGCAATGCCTGCAACAGCGGGCGCGGCATGGCCATGGTCAATGTACTCAACGACCCCGCCACGCGTTGGTGGTCCGATTGGCAAAACGGTGCAATCCGTGGTTTCGGGGCGGGCGAGGCCTTTCCGGATAGCGCTTTCGGCACGGGAGCCGGGCAGCGACTGGCGGGCACGGAGGCTTTGGCATTAGTCTCCGGGGGTAATCGGACTGCCTTGGTGACGGGACACAATCCCGGTGGAACCGAATTCACGGTGAGCAATGCCGCGCACGGCTTCACCCCGGGCGATATTCTGATCGCGTGCGGCCCGAACTCCGAGGTGACCGGTGTATTGAGGCTCGGGGCGATCTTTCAGATGACTGGTGTCGCCGGCAGCACGGCCATTCGCCATGACGGCGGCGGCGGAAGCCCAGGCAATGCAACCGGCAATCTCGGGTTGGACAATAGCGAGTTCACCTTTGCGCCCAACACCACGATCAGCGATCTTCATGCAGTGCGCTGGTATATCGCCAACAACGGGCGTGGCGGTCGTTCCTTGTACCAAGGCGTCCTGACTGGCAATGGCGTCGTCCAGAATCAGGAAGTCGTCGATAACGTTCAGAGCATGGCGCTTGAATACCTGGTTCCCTCTGCGGGTGGCTATCTTGGCCCTGCAGCGGTGGCAGGGCGATGGGGCGAGGTGTCCGCATTGCGCATTTCATTGCAGCAGAGCAGCCAGGACAGGGTAAGCACCGATAACCAGGCGCTCCAGCGGACCGTTGCGAGCGTGGTGACCTTGAGGAATCGCAATCCATGACCATTTCAATCAGTTCACGCGAAGCACAGCGCGGCGTTTCCTTGCTGGTCGTACTCATCCTGTTGTTGATCATGACGGTGCTGGGCTTGGCCGTGCTGCGCTCGACCCTCATGCAGGAACGCATGAGTGGCAATCTGCTTGACCGAAATTTGAACCTGCAAGCGGCTGAGGCAGCCCTGCGCGAAGGCGAAGCACTTGCCGCCGCGCAGACAGTCGTGCCGGCTGCAGGTAGCGGTTGCGTCAATGGCGTGTGCGAAACACCCAATCCTGCAGTGGTTGCACGCTGGCTCGATGCCGGATTCAACGGGTGGCGAAATGCGACCACCAACTTCGGCGGCACCATGGCATCACCGCCCCAGTTCTTCATCGAGTTTCTCGGAACGTCGGAAAGCTGGCTGGAGTGCAATCTGGATTCCAAGTATCAAGCGAAGGAAATATGTGTTCGCCCCATGTATCGCGTGGTGGCACGTAGCCAGGCTGATGGCCGCGCCAGCGTGACACTCCAATCCACGTTCGTTGCACCTTGAAGGGTTGCCATATGAGCATCAACAATCCAGGTCATGGTGACTTCCTGAAGGCTGTCATTCTTGCCGCAGCGGTCACCCTGTTCGCTTCGCCTGCCGCGGGCTTGGACATTCCGGACGAACCGTTGCAGTCATCGGGCCGTGTGGCGCCGAATGTCCTGTTCATTCTTGACGACTCGGGCTCGATGTCATGGGATGCGATGCCTGCCAATGCAATCGGCAGCGATTTCGACGGACGCAACTACATTCGAAACACCCTTTACTACAATCCCGCAAACACGTATCGCCCCTGGATCAATGCCGACGGTACCTATATGACGGTCGGTACCACTTATGAAGCCGTCTACGGAGATTTCAATCGCATTGCCGGAGGCACGATCAATCTCAAAAACCCCCTCGATTGCCGTCGTTACAACCAGAACAACAATGCAACAGGTGACGAAATGCCCGGCGGTACACAAGTCTGTGGTGGCGTCCAGACATTTTTGGTGCCGAAAAATCCAAGCAATACGGATCCAGTCTACCTAGCAAACCAATCGAATTACTACCGCTTCCAGATCCTGACCAATGGACAGGTGGTGCGAAGCGAGAGGCTGAATCGTGTGGGGCTATTGCCGCCTTACAACAATGGTATGCCCGGGGTAGGGTGCGACACGATGACCCCGGGCTTAACCTGGCGGCAATGCACATTTGCCACGCCGACAGGGCGTAGCGAGACCGACGAGCGGAACAATTACGCAACGTGGTTCTCCTACCACAGGACCCGAATGAAAGCGGCAAAGGCCGGTGCAGGCCAGGCTTTCAACGGCCTGGGCTCGAACATTCGCGTCGGCTTTCGCACCATTTGGGAACGCAATGGCGCAGGCGGTGGGCCTGGCAACCGTCCAACACAGGCGGTTCCGATTCCGGTCAACTTCAATGACGGTCTGTTTACCGACTTCATCGATGCCAGCAACACATTGCACGACAACAAGACCCAGTGGTATCAGCGGCTTTACGACACGATCGGTTTCAATGGCACGCCCTTGCACGGCGCACTGGACAAGGCCGGGCGCTACTTCCAGTCGAGCGCTCAAGACGGACCTTGGGGGCCGCAGACCGGGGTGGACCAATACGCGTGTCGGCAGAATTTCAGCATCCTCACGACCGACGGTTTCTGGAATGCTTTCAACAACTATCCAGTCCACGTGAATGAGCAAGATGCATCCGCAGGCACTGCCATCGCCAATCCCATCGGTGGCAGCTACACCTACACGCCAGGGCCGCCTTATGCCAGTACGTTTGCGGATACCTTGGCCGACGTGGCGATGCGTTACTGGAAGGATGACCTACGCCCAACCTTGCCCAATGTCGTGCCGACTTCGGCCCAGGATCCTGGGTTCTGGCAGCACATGGTGACGTTCGGCATTTCCATCGGTTTGAGAGGCACACTGGATCCCGCCACGGATCTACCCGCTCTTGAGGCCGGAACACTGAATTGGCCCAACCCCAACGATACCGAGAATTCCGAGCGTATCGACGACTTGTGGCATGCGGCTGTGAATGGGCGCGGCGAGTTCATTGCTGCAAGCAATCCCGATGAGTTCACCCAGGGCCTGAGAGCGGCATTGGGCGCGATTGCACAGCGCACGGGTTCATTCGCCAACCTGGCGACCACTTCGACCAGCGTCCGGGCGGGCACGCTTGCATTCCAGGCCAGCTTCGTTTCAGGGCAGTGGAGCGGGGAACTGAAAGCCTACCCGGTCACTGCTGCCGGCATCGATACCCTTTCGCCACCACTGTGGTCGGCTTCGGCGGCGCTTCCATTACCGGCCTCACGCAAGATATTCACATGGACGGGTATGGCCGGCGCCACGTTCCCCACAGGCACGCAACAAACGATGCTGGCACGTGCTGCCATGCCCGCCGTGAGCGGTGCGGAAAATGCGGACTACATCCGGGGCGTGCGTACGCTTGAGCTCAACAACGGCGGTACATTGCGCAATCGCCTGACGGTGTTGGGCGACATCGTGAATTCATCACCTGTCTACGATCCGGAAACTTCGACCGTATATGTAGGGGCCAATGATGGGATGCTGCATGCATTCGATGCCAGCGCGCTCGGGGCAGGCAAGGAGCATTTCGCCTATGTGCCGGGGGGGATCGACATTGCCGCCCTCTCCACGCTGAGTGATCCTGCGTATTCGCATCGTTATTTCGTGGATGGCCCGATCACGCTTTCCCGCAGGGACCAGACACCCAACAAGACATGGCTGGTGGGTGCATTGGGCCGCGGTGGCACCGGGATATACACGCTGGACGTGACCAATCCGTCCGCGCCTTCAGCCACGATGGCCAAATGGGAGGCCACGCAGACGCCTGGCAACAACATGGGCAAGGTGCTCGGCCAGCCGGTCATCGCCAAGCTCAACAGCGGGCATACGGCCGTGATCGTGCCAAATGGCGTAGACAGTCCTACCGGGCGTGCCGCGTTGCTGGTATACGACCTGGCCACCGGGGCCCTGTTGTCGGAGATCGACACGGGTATTGGGTCTCCCGTCGCGGAAAACGGTCTTTTCTCCCCGACCGTACGCGACACCAATGGCGACGGCCGCATCGACTATGTCTATGCCGGGGATCTGCGTGGCAACCTTTGGAAGTTCAACATGACGTCGGCGTCGGCCAGTGACTGGAGCCTTCCGGCCAGGCGCACGTTGCTCTTCTCCGCAGGCGCCTCCAAGCCCATCACCAGCGCCCCGAGCATTGCTCGTGATCCGGCCACCTACAAGGTCTGGGTATTCTTTGGCACCGGCCGATTCATTACCAATGGCGACCTGACCAACATGGATGTGCAATCCATTTATGGCATGGAAGATGGCACGTCCACGATTCCCAGCAGCGACCTGCAACAGCGCCACGTCAGCGTGACCGGGACGGTGAACGGCAGGATCGTGCGCGGGTTCGAGATCGCAAACAGCCTGCCGTACGGCAAGAAAGGCTGGGTCATTGATCTGGTGCAGCCGCCTTCGCCTCCGGGTACGGCCGAGGGTGAACGCATCGTCAGTGACGTCCAGGTCGTGGCGGGCGCGCTGATTTTTTCCAGCATCATCCCGAGCAAGGACCCGTGTCAGCCCGGCGGCAGTGGTTACTTGAATGCCCTAGATGCATTCACGGGGGCAAGCACCACCGAATCCTTGTTCGACCTGGATATGGATGGCGACTACCAGGATGAAGTTATTCCGGGCGGGGGAGGATCGACGCCGGTCGGCTCCGTCAGGTTGAACGGAATGGGATCGCTGGGCACCGTGCTCACCGGTGGTGGCGGTGGTGGCCAAATATGCCTGAACATTTCCGACGCGACCATCGAGTGCAATCGCATACGCGAAGCCAGGCAGGTCGGGCGCGTATCCTGGCGTGAATTGGTGAGGGATTAATGATGGAACATTTATCGAGCCCCCGACACATGGCCAAGACGAGCGGCGTTGGTATTCGACATCGAGCCGGTGGATTCACGCTGATCGAGCTGATGATCGTGGTGGCCGTGCTCGGCATACTGGCTGCAATTGCATATCCTTCATACGTAGACCATGTGGTGCGTTCCCGGCGAGCAGCTGCGACGGGCTGTGTGCAGGAAGCCGCGTTGTTCATGGAGCGTTTCCGCACGACCAACATGACCTATGCCGGCGCAGAGGGCGCAATGCCCGCCTGTAGTACGGATGTGACCACTTTTTACACGATCAATGCTGCGACTACAGCCACCACATTCACGGTTACCGCAACCCCGGTGGCTGGTGGATCACAAGCACTGAGAGATGGCGAATGCTTGGCATTGAGCATCAACCAACGAGGCGTTCGTAGCGTGTCGGGTTCAGCTTCTGCCAATCCCACCGTTTGCTGGAAGGGGTAATTCCTTCCAGCAGACCGATTGGTCGTTGACAAGGTGGGATTCCCACCGGGCGCAGGCGCCATTCAAAGCTCAGCTCTCAAGTGCATGCTTTGTGTTTTATCAGCTTCCAGTGGGATAGTGGGCGCTGACAATGATTGACGTAAGCCAATGACCCCGCTTCGGCGTATCGCCTGTTGCTCCCCATCACAGGTCCCGGCCAGCGGAAAATCTGCCGAATAAATTAATTCGCTATATGTATTAGTGCTATCCAAATAAATATATTTATCAGATCAATGGAGGCGCGTAGCCTGCTCCGTGACTAAACCCGTTCTACACGAGTCACGACATCATGAAGCCTGCTGCACTCCAGACAATCGCCTTGGCCGCCTCGATGGGATTCGCTGTCGGCAATGCATCAGCGGCGGATTACAGCTTGAATCCGTTCACGCTGGCCTATGAGGGGGCGATCACCAGCAACGAGGCGGGGAAGGTCAATATCCATCCGGTCTCCTATCGGCTCAACGGGTTGGAGATATCCGCCAACGTCTATACGCCGGCGAATTACGATCCGGGCAAGCAATATCCCGCCGTTGTCGTGGCGCACCCTAACGGCGGCGTCAAGGAGCAGGTCGCAGGCCTTTATGCACAACGCCTGGCGGAGCAGGGATATATCACGATCACCGCGGACGCTGCCTACCAAGGGGCGAGCGGCGGGCAGCCACGCAACGTGGATAAGCCTGCATCGCGCATCGAGGACATCCATGGCATGGCGGACTATCTCCAGGGCTATCCGGGGGTCGATGTCGCGCGGTTGGGTTTGTTGGGCATTTGCGGCGGTGGCGGATATTCGTTGGCTGCTGCGCAAACCGACAAACGTTTCAAGGCGGTTGCCACCATCAGCCTGTTCAATTCCGGTCGTGTTCGTCGTAACGGCTACATGGATTCGCAACTGGACACGATCCAGCAACGTCTGATGCAGGCCACGCAGGCGCGGGCGCTTCAGGTTGCCGGCGGAGAAGTGCCCTATATAGGTGGCGCAATCCTGACCGAAGAGCAAATCGCCGAGCTGCCATTCGATTTGTATCGACAGGGGTACATCTACTACGGGAAGACCCACCGTCACCCGAACTCGACTTCGAGATACACCACCAGCAGTCTGCTGGATCTCATGCAGTGGGATGCCACGAACCAACTCGAGTTGATCGATCGGCCATTACTGATGATTGCAGGCAGCAAGGCCGACAGCCTGTACATGAGCGAAGAGGCCTATGCCAAGGCCACGGGGACGCAAGACAAAGAGTTGTTCATGCTCGATGGTGCTACTCACATCGAAACATATTGGGTGTCCAGCTATGTCGATGCAGCGGTGGACAAGTTGGTCGGTTTCTATGCAAGGAGGCTTTGAGGCGATGCGCATGATGAGGCGAGAACAGCCGGCTACGGCGGTGACCAAAGCGTCGGGCATCGCAGCTTCCCTGTTGGGTGCGGCGATGTGCGTCGTGGCGCCGATCTCGGAGGCCAGTGAAGTCGGTACGCAGAAGATTGCCCGCGCAGGCACGCAAGCGCCGGTCATCGGCCCGGCGGAAAATTTCACCGGACGCGTTCGTGTCGATCCGCTGGTTACCGCCACCGACGAATTGCCGGCATCGGCGGCCTATGTCAGTTTCGAGCCGGGTGCGCGTTCGGCTTGGCACACGCATCCCGCGGGACAGCGACTGGTCGTGGTATCCGGTATCGGCCTGACGCAGGAATGGGGTGGACCGGTTCAGGAAATCCGTCCCGGTGACGTGGTCGTGTGCCCGCCTGGCGTCAAGCATTGGCATGGCGCGGCATCGACGGATGCGATGACGCACCTGGCCATAACCGGCGTGCTGGATGGCAAGGCCGTCGAATGGATGGAAAAAGTCAGTGATGACCAATACAACGACCGCTAACCGGCGATTGATCGCATTGGCGATGGCATGCGCAGTTTTCCTCATGCCGAGAATCGCATTGGCGCTGGACGAACGAGCCATTGAAGGATCCCCCATGACTTCCTACGTGCCTGCCTCGGAGATGTTGTCGGAAAGGCAACAATCCATTCCGTTGATCGCGGCGGCCATGGCCGCGAGCGACTTGTCGCAGCTCGATATCGCCTTGAATCGCGGCCTGGATGCAGGCCTCACCGTCAGCGAAGCCAAGGAAATCCTGGTGCAACTGTATGCCTACACGGGTTTTCCACGCAGTCTCAATGCCTTGGGCGTGTTGTTGAAAGTAGTAGAGCAGCGCAAGGCACGCGGCATCCAGGATGCACCGGGACGGGAGCCCAGCCGTGCCATCCCGACCGGCGATGCCTTGATCGCGGCTGGCAAGGCCAACCAAACCAGAATCTCCGGTGCGCCGGTCGGCGGCCCGGTGATGGACTTCGCGCCGATCATCAACCAGTTCCTGCAGGCGCATCTGTTCGGTGACATTTTCGAGCGCGACAACCTGGATTGGCAAAGCCGCGAGCTGGCGACTGTCGGTGCCTTGGTCGCATCGCCCGGGGCAGAGCCCCAATTGCGTTCGCATCTCGTGGCAAGCCTCAGGGTAGGACTGACCGCCAGTCAATTGCGCCAGATCGTTCCGTTGCTCGAAGGCAATGCTCCTGAGGCCGCGATGCGATTGCAGGAAGCATTGAACCAGCAGGCCCTCCAATCTCCCCGGCCGTGACCCCGGCATTCATTCATTCGGAACAAGACCATGCAAACCGCCACATTGAACAACGGAATTACCATGCCGATGTTGGGCCTGGGCGTGTTCCAGTCGCCGCCCGATGCCACCGCCGCCGCAGTGGAGGAGGCCGTGCGGGTAGGTTACCGCTTGATCGATACCGCAGCCGCCTATGCCAACGAACGTGAAGTGGGCGAAGGCATCCGGCGCACCGGGATTGCACGGCACGACATCTTCGTGGAGACGAAGGTATGGATCAGTGACTATGGCTACGATGCGACCTTGCACGCCTTCGACAAGAGTGCCCGCAAGCTGGGCATCGAACAGATCGACCTGCTGCTCCTTCATCAGCCGTTGACCAGCCGTTTTGACCTCGCCATCGACGCCTACAAGGCCCTGGAGGTGCTGTTGGCCGAAGGCAAGGTGCGCGCGATCGGGGTCAGCAACTTCATGCCGGAACCCTTGCAGCGCCTGCTGGCGGAAACCTCGGTCGTGCCGGCAGTGAACCAGATCGAAGTGCATCCCTACTTCCAGCAAAAGGACCTGCAACGACTGCATGCCGAGCTGGGCATCCTGACCCAGGCATGGTCGCCGATGGGCGGCATCACGTCGTATTACGGCGGCGAACGCAGTACCTTCGATGATCCGGTCCTGCAGGCAATCGCGCGGGAACATGGCAAGTCCACCGCGCAGGTGATGCTGCGCTGGCACTTGCAGGAAGGGCGTGCGGTCATTCCGAAGTCGATCAAGCCGGCGCGCATCGCCGAGAACTTGGAGGTTTTCGACTTCCAGCTCAGTGCAGATGAGGTTGCCGAGATCGATGCGATGGATACCGGTGTGCGCAGCGGCCCCGAGCCCGACAGCATCCGGCTGGACAACTACGGACGCGACATTCCGGAAGCCTGAGGCTGCCACCGGTGAATGGCATAAGACGCTGTCCAACCTCGCATGGAGAACGACATGACGGATGATTCCTTGATTGATGCTGGTCGACGCCAACTGCTCACGGGCGCCGCGGCCTTGGCGGTGGCGACGCCACTGGCCGGATTGGCCGCAAGCCGACGCGCTGCTACCGGCAATGCCGTGGGCGGGAGCGGCATCATGGAGACTTCAATGACCCGCAGCCGCCAACTGGGCACGCTGAAGGTCTCCAGCGTGGGGCTTGGCGTACAGAACATGAGTCGCACGTATCAAACGACGGTGCCTGCCCGGGGCGAGATGATCGACATCATCCGGACCGCCTTTGATCGCGGGTTGACGTTCTACGACGCCGCCGAAGCGTATGGCCCGCTCGAGGTCGAACGCATCCTCGGCGAAGGTGTGGCGCCGTTCCGCAACGACATCGTGATCGCCACCAAGTTCGGCTGGAACATCGACCCCGACACCGGCGTGCGCGGTCCGGGTCTCAACAGTCGGCCCGCGCACATCAAGCGGGCAGTCGAGGGCATGCTGAAACGCCTGCGCACGGACCGCATCGACCTGCTCTACCAACATCGGGTTGACCCGCAGGTGCCGATCGAGGACGTGGCCGGCGCCATCAAGGATCTGATGAACGAAGGCAAGGTGTTGCACTGGGGTCTGTCCGAAATGGGGCCGCAGACTTTGCGTCGCGCGCACGCGGCGCTGCCCATCACTGCCGTGCAGAGCGAGTATTCGATGCTGTGGCGTGGCCCGGAGAAGGAGATCCTTCCGTTGTGCGAAGAGCTGGGCATCGGCTTCGTTCCCTGGAGCCCGCTTGGCGTCGGGTTCCTCACCGGCGCGATTGATGCCAATACGCGCTTTGCCGATGGCGACATCCGCAAGATCGAGACGCGCTTCACGCCGGAGAATCTTCCCCACAACCTCGCGCTTGTCGATGCGATCAAGTCATGGGCGAAGCGCAAGGGCACGACTCCGGCCCGCATCGCGCTGGCCTGGCTGATGGCACGAAAGCCATGGATCGTGCCGATCCCCGGGACGACGCAGATGATGCACATGCTCGACAACATCGGTGCGACGGACGTGGTTTTCAGGCCATCGGAATTGGCTGAACTCGATGCCGACCTTGCCCGAGTGTCGACCCGGGGCGAGCGCCTGCCGGCGGTGGTGCAAGCCTTCAGCGGGGTGGAGGCGCCGCTGAAGTGATCGAAGCTTGCGGCGCGTGCGCGATGCGATCAGGCCGGATACTTGAGTGCATCGCGCAGCAGCGTGAACGCAGGTGATGCCTGGCGCCGGCTCGGGTAATAGAGATGGTAGCCGGGGAATGGCTCGCACCAATCCGCCAGCACCCGGATCAGGCGGCCTTCGGCGACATGGGTTTCGACCAGGTCTTCCGGCATGTAGGCAAGCCCCAGACCCTTCAACGCGGCGTCCAGGCGCATGGCGATGTTGTTGAATACCAGCTGGCCTTCCACGCGCACCTTCAGCTCTTTGCCTTTCTTCTCGAACTCCCATGCATAGATGCCGCCATAGGTAGGCAGGCGGATCGTGATGCAGTTGTGGCGGGTGAGGTCGTGCGGTGTCCTGGGGCGTGCGTACCGGGCGAAATAATCGGGCGAGCCCACCACGGCCATTCGCATGTCCGGGCCGACGCGCATCGCGATCATGTCCTTGGCGACGTGCTCACCCAAGCGGATGCCGGCATCGAAGTTGCCGGCCACGATATCGACGAGGCCATAGTCGACGATGACTTCGATATCCAGATCCGGATGGTCGGGCAGCAATTTTTCCAGCGCAGGCTGCAGGATCGTGATCGCGCCATGTTCGCCGGCGGTGATGCGCAACTTGCCCGCGGGTTTGTCGCGAAACGCGCTCAGCAACATGAGTTCGTTGTCGATCTCCTCAAGCCGGGGTGCGACGACAGCCAGCAGATGCTGCCCGGCCTCGGTCGGGGACACGCTGCGGGTCGTGCGTGCCAGTAGCCTGACGCCCAGTCGTTCCTCCAGTTGGCGGATGGCGCGGCTCAATGCCGGTTGCGACATGCCGAGCTTGGCCGCGGCGCGCGTGAAACTGCGTTCGCGGGCGACGACCGAAAAGAGCGCGAGTTGATCGTAGCTGTCGATGCCCATTTATTCTTCTTTGTTATCAGATAGCTCCGATTATGCCATCTAGTGCGAATAAACCACCTTGCCTAAATTGGCTGCACGGAGGACACATCATGAAGACACGACAACTCGGCAACAGTGCGCTCAAAGTTTCTGCCATCGGCCTGGGCTGCATGGGCCTGAGCCATGGCTATGGCGCGGCGGTGGATACTGCCGAAGGCATTTCCCTGATCCGTCACGCGTTCGAGCAAGGGGTGACTTTTTTCGATACCGCGGAAGCCTATGGCCGCGGCGCGAACGAAGAACTGCTTGGCGAGGCCGTGGCGCCGATGCGCGATGAAGTCGTCATCGCCACCAAGTTCGGTTTCCGCAACGGCGATCCCGCGCAAGGCGTGGACAGCAGGCCGCAGCGCATCCGCGAGGTGGCCGATGCGGCGCTGAAGCGGCTCAGGACCGATCGCATCGACCTGTTCTACCAGCATCGGGTTGACCCCAACGTGCCGATGGAGGAGGTGGCAGGCACCGTCAAGGACCTGATCGCCGAAGGCAAGGTCCGGCACTTTGGTTTGTCGGAGGCGGGCGTGGATTCCATCCCGCGTGCCCATGCCGTGCAACCGGTGACGGCCCTGCAGAGTGAGTATTCGTTGTGGTGGCGGGAGCCCAAGCAAACCGTGCTGCCGGTGCTGCAGGAACTCGGTATTGGATTCGTGCCGTTCAGTCCGTTGGGAAAGGGCTTTCTCACCGGCGCGATTGGCGCAGGCACGACATTTGCCAGCAACGATTTCCGCAGCATCGTGCCAAGGTTCTCGCCCGAAGCACTCCAGGCCAACCAGGCCTTGGTGGGCCTTCTCGCGGGCATCGCGAAAGACAAAGGCATGACACCTGCGCAGATAGCGATCGCATGGCTGCTGGCGCAGCGGCCCTGGATCGTGCCGATTCCGGGCACAACCAAGCGACGCCGGCTTGAAGAGAACCTGGGGGCGGATGCGATTTCACTCTCGACCGCCGACTTGCGCGAGATCGACGCGGCATTGGAGATGGTGGACATCGAAGGGGACCGCTACCCGCCTGCGCTGCAGCAGCTCGTGGGCAGGTGAATCGATCGCGTTCGAGTCGAGGCCGGAAACGACGAAGGCCACCCGAGGGTGGCCTAAGTGCTTGAATTCATGGCGCCCGAAGTTGGACTCGAACCAACGACCCCCTGATTAACAGTCAAGT
>JACSSF010000202.1 GCA_014879375.1 Lysobacteraceae bacterium | reverse complement strand
GGGTCTTTCTTGGCCAGGCCGTCCTGCACCGCCTTGACTACCGCCGCATTGTCGATCGGCTCGCCGCTCTCGGCCAGGTTGCGGGCGAAGTCATAACCGAAGGCGTAGCTCAGCTTGCCCTTTTCGGAGTTCAGATCCTGCGCACCGGCAACGCCCGCGGTCAGGGTAATTGCCGCGACGGCGGCGGCCAGCAAACGCAATTTCATAGACATCCTCTTGTGTGGGAGCAGGTTCGAGACCCGTAAAACAACGCGTTAGCATAGTCGGCCACGGCCTTAACCGCCACTGACGCCTGATGGACAGCGCCGGGGGTGGATTGGTTCCCATTCATTTCAACCGGCAGCCGCCGCTAGCGAGGATTCATGTCCGACTCTCCCCTGCTGATCGACACCCAGGACGGCGTCCGTACCATCACCGTCAACCGCCCCGACAAGCTCAATGCCCTGAACAGCGCGACGCTGGATGCCTTGCACCAGGCCTTCGATGTCGCCGCCGGGGATGCCGCCGTGCGCGTGGTGGTACTGACCGGCGCGGGCGAGAAGGCCTTCGTCGCCGGCGCCGACATCAGCGAGATGAACGGCCTGACCCCGGTCGAAGGCCGCGATTTCTCCCTGCGCGGCCAGCGCATGATGCGCCGGATCGAGAAGATGCCCAAGCCGGTCATCGCCGCGATCAATGGCTTCGCGCTGGGGGGCGGGCTGGAACTGGCGATGTCCTGCCACCTGCGCATCGCGGGTGACAACGCCAAGCTTGGTCAGCCGGAGATCAACCTGGGCCTCATTCCCGGCTTCGGCGGAAGCCAGCGCCTGCTGCGCCTGGCCGGCCGCGCGGCCACGCTGGAGCTGTGCCTGACCGGCGCGCCGGTCACCGCTGATCGCGCGCGCGAACTCGGCATCGTCAATCGCGTGGTTCCCGCCGCCGAACTGCAGGCCGAAACGATGAAGCTCGCCGGCCAGCTGGCCAATGCCGCGCCGCTGGCACTGCGCGCGATGATCGACTGCGTGAACGTCGGTGGCGAATGCGGCATCGAGGAAGGCCTGGAATACGAGTCCGCGCAATTTGGCCTGGTGTTCTCCACCGACGACATGCGCGAAGGCACCGGCGCCTTCCTCGACAAGCGCAAGCCGGCGTTCAAGGGCCGCTGAGTGGCGGCGACGCCGGCCATCGACTTCATCGCCATCGCACGCGCCTTGCGCGAGGACGAGGTGGATGCGGCGATCGGCCTGGGCCTGCTGGATTGGGAGGGCGATGTCGCTTCGCTGGACAGCATCGCGCTGCCCGCCGCCGACATCGCTCGCCTCCTGCACGTGCGCGACGAGCGCTTGACCGCGTTGGCCGCGCGCGAACGCTACCGCGCACGCAACACGCGCCTGCAACGCCTGCAGGACGAGCGACGCCAGCGGCAGACCGAATCGGTATCGACCAATGCCAGCGGCGCGCCTGCATTGGCGGGCGCGGCAGCCGCTGCACTGGCCCGCGCCTTGGCGAAGGCGAAGCGATGAGCACGGCCAGAAAGACCGCCGTAAAGAAACCGGCCAAACGCGCGGCGGCCAAGCCAAAGCCGGCGCGCAAGTCGAAACTGATGACCCCGGCGGAAATCCGCGAAGCCTTTCGCCGCTGGCAGGACCTCGAGCCCGAACCCAGGACCGAGCTCGACTACACCACGCCCTTCGAGCTACTGGTCGCCGTTACCTTGTCCGCACAGGCAACCGATGTCGGCGTCAACAAGGCCACGCGCAAGCTCTTCCCCGTCGCCAACACGCCGGCGGCGATCGCGGCACTGGGCGTGGAAGGCCTCAAGCCCTACATCGCCACGATCGGCCTGTACAACACCAAGGCGGCCAACGTGGTGCGCTCGGCCGAGTTGCTGCTGGAGCGTCACGGCGGCGAGGTGCCGGCCGATCGTGAGGCGCTCGAAGCGTTGCCTGGCGTGGGCCGCAAGACCGCCAACGTGGTGCTCAATACCGCCTTCGGTCAGGACACGATGGCGGTGGACACGCATATTTTTCGCGTCTCCAACCGGATGGGCCTGGCGCCCGGCAAGGACGTGCGCGCGGTGGAGGACGGTCTGATGAAGCGCGTGCCGCCCGAATACCTGCACCACGCCCACCACTGGCTGATCCTGCACGGTCGCTACATCTGCAAGGCACGCAAGCCCGACTGCGCGCTCTGCCCCGTGTTCGACCTGTGCCACTGGCCGGAAAAGTCATTGAGGGATGCCCAGCCGGCATGACGGCTGAGTCAATTTCCGAAGACACTTGTCACACACACGAAATATTCACGACCTACGCTGCGCCGGTCTCTCCACCGCCTCCAGGCCCATCATGAAACTTTCCCGCAACCTCCTTGCCATCGCCACGCTGGCCGCCCTCGCCGCGCCGACCGCCCACGCCGAAGTGCCGATCGACGTCATCGCCGGCTCCGAAGTCTCCTTCGAAGGCTTGCTGCAGGCCGACATCAACTGGTTCGACAGCGATGTCGCCAACCTCAACGGCGATGCTCAGGACGGCAGCGACGCCGACCAGGAACTGCGCCGCGCCGAGATCGTGCTCAAGGGCAAAGGTCCGGGCAACCTGGAATGGGTGGTCGGCTACGACGCCAAGTCCGACAAATGGCTCGATACCAACATCAAGTACAAGATCGGCGGCAACGGCAACCACTTCTTCCAGTTAGGCCAGTTCAAGCAGCCCAACAGCCTGGAAGAGCTGTCGTCGACCAAGAACAACGACTTCATCTCCAAGGCGATGATCACCAACACCTTCGCGGTCAGCCGCCGTGTCGGCGTGGGCTACGGATAC
Organism: Lysobacteraceae bacterium; assembly: GCA_014879375.1. Classification (GTDB taxonomy): domain Bacteria; phylum Pseudomonadota; class Gammaproteobacteria; order Xanthomonadales; family Xanthomonadaceae; genus Solilutibacter. The sequence goes on along the minus strand of JACSSF010000202.1, from coordinate 1,100 downwards.
GGTGACAGCAACTGGGGCGTGACCGCCTCGGTGTTCGGCGATGAGCTCAAGCGCGGCAACGCGGCGGGCAACGGGTTTGCTGCACGCGGCTACTTCGCCCCGATCAACGACAAGGGCAACATTCTGCACCTGGGCCTGTCCTACGCCAGCTATGACGCCGAGCAGGCGGTGGTGAACGGCAACAACGTGGACAACACCGCCCGCTTCCGCACCCGGCCCAACGCGGATCTGTCCGGCGTGCGCCTGGTCGATACCGGCAACCTGCCCTTCGCCGACAAGATCAACACCACCGGTGTCGAGGCGATGTGGGTGCGCGGCCCGGTCAAGCTGCAGGGCGAATACATGCGCAGCAAGGTCAGCCGCGACAACGGCCAGCCGGATTTCAGCGGTGACGGCGCCTACGTCAGCGCGCTGTGGAACGTTACTGGCGAGACCTGGGGCTACAAGGGCGGCGTGCCGTCCACCCCGCTGCCGGACGAGCCCGGCATCGGCATGTGGCAGCTGGGTGCACGCTACGACAAGATCAACCTCGACGACGCGCCGGTGCTGGGCGGCGAGATGAGCGCCTGGACGCTGGGCGTGAACTGGTACTGGCGCTCCAACTTCAAGATCGCGCTGAACCAGGTGATGGTCGACAGCTCGCGTCGCGGCATCGACGACAACCCCAACATCACCGAGATGCGCTTCCAGTTCTACTGGTAAGTCCGCATCGTTCGGCCCGAAAAGGCGCGCCTGTCATGGGTGCGCCTTTTTCATGGGCGATGTGGCGGCAGCCGTCATCGAACTGCAACACGAATGGCATCGAATCGTCATCCGCCGGTTATGGAATGGCGACGTCGCGGAAAACGCGCATCCAACCCCTCAGGAGTCCTCCGTGAAAACCAGCCACACCCTCCGCGTCGCCCTGTTGACGCTCGCCCTTGGCGCCGGCACCGCGCAGGCCGCCGACGTCACCGGCGCCGGCGCTTCGTTCGTGTACCCGGTCATGTCGAAGTGGTCATCCGACTACGCCAAGACCACCGGCAAGAAGGTCAACTACCAGTCGATCGGCTCGGGCGGCGGCATCGCCCAGATCAAGGCCGGCACGGTGGATTTCGGCT
>JACSSF010000114.1 GCA_014879375.1 Lysobacteraceae bacterium | reverse complement strand
GCGCGATCAGCGGCAGGCTGAGCACCTGCCCCATCGTCAGCCAGCCGAAGGCGAGATAACCCAGTTGCGGATCTGGCAGGCGCACGAATTCCACCAGGAAGCGGAACGTACCGTAGAGCAGCGCGAACATCCCCGACACCGCGAAGCGCGGCCGCGGCTTGGACGAATACCACCACAGCACCGCGAACATGACGATGCCCTCCCAGACCATCTGATAGAGCTGGGTGGGATGGCGCGCGTACTGGTCCAGCACGCCGGTGTCGGCCATCGCCGCCAGGCTCCGGGCCGGCAGGTTCTGCAATTCGGGCGGCAGCGATGCGGGAAAGATCACGCCCCAGCTGCCATCGGTCGGCTTGCCCCACAGCTCGCCGTTGATCCAGTTGCCCAGGCGCCCGAAGCCTAGCCCCAGCGGGATGAGCGGCGCGACGAAATCCACCACGTCGAAGAAGTGCAGGCGATGCTTGCGCGACCACCAGTACGTCGCGACCAGCACGCCGATCAGGCCGCCGTGGAAGCTCATGCCGCCCTCCCACACCTTCAGCATCTGCAGCGGGTCGCCGAGGTAGGTCTTGAGGTCGTAGAACAGGATGTAGCCGATGCGGCCCCCCAGCACCACGCCCAGCATCCCGTAGAACATCAGGTCGCCGAATGCATTGTCATCGACGCCGGGCAGGCGGCCCTTGCGGATGCGGCTGCGACCCAGCCACCACGCGCTGAGGAAAGCCAAGAGGTACATCAACCCGTACCAGTGGATCTTCAACGGGCCAAGCGAGAGGGCGATCGGGTCGAGCTGGTGGAAATACGGGGACATCGCGATCATCGGCAACAGGATGCCTGCATTGTGCCCGACCGGCCGCGCCGGGCGAAATCAGCGCAGGATCACCGGCGTGTTCGGCAGCTCGTCCTGGTCCGCTTCACCTGCGCGCTGCGGGAAGTGCTCGGCCAGCAAATGACCGATCTCGGCCACCCCGCGCATCACCGCTTCTTCGGCCTCGCCGGCCTTCATCCGCTCTTCCATCAGCTGGCAGATGCCGCGCCATTGCTCGTCGCTGACCGAGTCACGCAGGCCGCGGTCGGCGATGATCTCGATGCGGTGATCGGCCAGCAACAGGTACACCAGCACGCCGTTGTTGGCCTCGGTGTCCCACACATGCAGTTGCGAGAACGCGGCCTCGGCACGCTGTCGTGAAGTCACGCCGTTCCATACCTCGCGCCAATGCAGCGCGGATTCGACCGCGAAGCAGATCTCGCCACGATGCCGACGCTCGTCCTCGGCGATGGCGTCGTGGATGCGCCGCAGGCTGTCGGCTGGGAAGGTGCGACTCGCGGTGGGCGCGAACAGGTGCTGGAGAAGCCGCATCGTCACCAGCTCCCCGAGGCACCGCCGCCGCCGGACATGCCGCCACCGCCCGACCAGCCGCCGCCGCCACTGCTGCCGCCGCCCCAGCTGCCGCCGGAACTTCCTCCGGAACCGCCACCCCAGCCGCCCATGCCACCGCCGCCGCCCCAGCCGCCCCAGCTGTCGTCGCGGGCGAAGCGTCCGGCGCCGGTGCCGGCAAGGCCCATGAAGAAACCGATGAACGCGCCGATGCCGCCGACGACGATCACCGAGGACATCAGCCAGGCGACGCCGCCGCTGCCCAATGCCACCAGCAAGCTGCGGAATCCCGTCCGCATCCCGCCGAAGAGGTTGCGCAGGACGGTGGCCGCGATGAATGCCCCGAACAGCGCCAACAACCAGTTGCCGCCTTTCAACAGCCGCTCGGCCGAATGGTCGGCGATCGGCGCGGGCAGTTGCTCGCCATCGATCAGGCGTACCAGCTGCTCGGTCGCGTCGGTGACGCCGCCGGCGAAATCGCCATTGCGGAATTTCGGCACCAGGTATTCCTGGATGACGCGGCTGGCAGTGGCATCGGGGATCGCGCCTTCCAGGCCGTAACCGGGCTGGATGCGCACCCGGCGATCGTCCTTCGCCACGATCAGGATCACCCCGTCGTCCACGCCCTTGCGGCCCAGCTTCCATTGGTCATACACGCGCTGGGCGTATTGGGCGATGTCCTCGGGTTCCGTCGTCGGGACGATCAGCACCTGCAGTTGGCTGCCCTTGCGTTGCTGCAGGGCTTCGGCCTGCCGGATCAGCTGCTCGCGACTGGCGGCGTCCAGGGTGCCGGTCGTGTCGATGACCGGGGAATCCAGTGGCGGGATCGGCGCGACCTGCTGCGCCAGCGCGACGGCACTGGCCAGCCACAGCAGGCAGAGCGCAGCAAGCTGCCGCGTCCAGTGCACGTCAGCCGGGCCCGATCAACCCGCGGGCGCGGGGGCAGGCGCGGGTTGCGCAGCCGGTGCCGGCTGCGCGGCCGCTGGGGTGCCGAAATCGACGGTCGGCGCCTGCTGGATTTGCTGCTCGTTCTCGACGCTGAAGTTGGGCTTGGGCTTGTAGCCGAACATCATCGCGACCAGGTTCTGCGGGAACGAGCGGATGTAGGTGTTGTAATCCTGCACCGCGGCGATGTAGCGCTGGCGCTCGACCGCGATGCGGTTCTCCGTGCCTTCCAACTGCGCCTGCAGCTGCAGGAAGTTCTGGTCGGCCTTGAGCTGCGGGTAGTTCTCGGCCACCAGCAGCAGGCGGCCGATGGCGCCGTTCAACTCGCCCTGCGCCTGCTGGAACTGTTCCACCGACTGCGCATCGTCGGCATTGACCGTGATGCTGCCCACCTTGGCGCGCGCGTTGGTGACATCGGTCAGCACTTGCGATTCATGCGCCGCGTAGCCCTTCACCGTGTTGACCAGATTGGGCACCAGATCCGCGCGGCGCTTGTACACGTTCAGCACCTGCGACCAGGCGGCATTGACGGCTTCGTCCTTCTGCTGGATCTGGTTGTAGCCGCAACCCGACAACAGCGAGGCGAGCAGCAAGACCATGAGGAAACGGAAGGTGCGCATCGAAAAACTCCTGAAAGCAAGCCTAAAACACGGCCCCTTGCCGTGCGTTCAAGCAGACAAAGTGCCCACCCGAGTGTTCAGTCCGGGTGAAAGCACCGCCTTGTTCACCACTCGCCCGCGCCGGGGACGTGGTCCTTGGCCGCGTTCCGGCGCATCAGCAGGTTCAGCCACTCCACCAGCACCGAGAAGCCCATCGCGAAGTAGATGTAGGGCTTGGGCACGTGCACGCCGAAGCCGTCGAGCACCAGCACCGCGCCGATCAGCAGGATGAAGGCCAGCGCCAGCATCTTCACCGTCGGGTTGGCATCGATGAAGCGGCCCAACGGATTGGCCGCCAGCAACATGATCGCGACGGCGAGCAGGATCGCGAACACCATCACCGGGATATGGTCGGCGATGCCGACCGCGGTGATCACCGAGTCGAGCGAGAACACGATGTCGATGATCGCGATCTGCGCGATCACCACCCAGAACACGCCGGAAGCCTTGGACGTGCGCGGATCGTGGTCCTCGCCGCCTGAGATCATCTCGCGGATCTCGGCGGTGCCCTTCACCAGCAGGAACACGCCGCCGAAGATCAGCACCAGGTCACGGATCGAGAAGCCCATGCCGAACAGGTGGAAGACGTCCTTCTCCATCCGGGCCAGGAACGCCAGCATCACCAGCAGGGCGATGCGCGTGATGCAGGCCACCGCGATGCCGATCTTGCGCGCCAGCGGGCGCTGGGCTTCGGGCAGGCGGGAGACGGCGATCGAGATGAACACCAGGTTGTCGATGCCCAGCACGATTTCCAGTGCGGACAGGGTGACCAGGGTCATCCATACATCGGGGGAAGAAAGGAAACTCAGATCCATCGTCGGCTCGTTCTCTTGTTGTCTTTGTCTTGGTTTTCGTTCAGATCAGGCGTGGCAGCAGGATGCATGCCCACACCAGCAACACGTTCATCATCAACATGAACACCGCGGCCGAGCCCATGTCCTTGGCGCGACCGGCCAACTCGTGGAACTCCGCGCCGTAGCGCTCGATGATCGCCTCGGCCGCCGAGTTCAGCAGCTCCATCGCCATCACCAGCATCAGCGAGCCCACCAGCAGCGCCCGCTCCACTCCGGTCTGCCCCAGCCACAAGCCCAGCGGGCCCAGCAAGCAGAACGCCACCACTTCCAGCCGGAAGGAGGACTCGTGCAGCCATGCCGCACGCAGCCCCTTCATCGACCAGCGGAACGCCCGGAAGACACCGCGGGGCCCACGCGGCAAGTGACCGTAGGTATCAGCCATATGCCGCGGGCGATATCGGGGATGAACGAAAGTGGCACATGCGGGACCAGGATGAACAGGCGGCCGACGGCCATCCCCCCGATTTTGCCACAGAGCCGCGCCGCAAGCCCGCCGGATGGCGGGTCTTGGGCGCCATTTGGCGCTTATTGCTGGCGCAGCGCCTCGATCGGGTCCAGCAACGACGCCTTGCGCGCCGGGTAGTAGCCGAAGAACAGGCCCGTGATGATCGAAAACGCGGCCGCCAGGCCCACCACCTGCGCGTTGAGCGCGATCGGCAGCTCGCTGAACTTGGACACCAGCAGTGCCCCGCCGATGCCGATCAGGATGCCAATCACCCCGCCGATCAGCGAAATCAGGATCGCCTCCATCAGGAACTGCCGGCGCACGTCGGACGGACCCGCGCCCACCGCCATGCGCAGGCCGATCTCCTTGATCCGCTCAGTCACCGAGACCAGCATGATGTTCATGATGCCGATGCCGCCGATGATCAGGCAGATGCCGGCCACCGCGCCGAGCAGCTTGGACATCAGGTTGGTGGTCGCGGTGCGAGTCGCCACGATCTGGCTGATGTTGCGGACGTTGAAATCGTCCTCCTCGCCCGGCTTGATCTTGTGCCGCTGTCGCAGCAGCGCCTCGACCTCGCCCTGCACGTAATCGAGGTCCTTCGCGTTGGCGACGGTCAGCGCGATCTGCATCACCGCGCCCGGCGGCAGGCCCATGCTGCCCATCAGGCGACGACGCCCGGTTTCCAGCGGCACCATCACCACATCGTCCTGGTCCTGGCCGAAGCCGCCTTGCCCCTTCGCCTCCAGCGTGCCGACCACGGTCAGCGGCACGCGGCCGAGGCGAATGGTCTGGCCGATGCCGCTGTCTTCGCCGAACAAGGTGCGCCGCACGGTGTCGCCCAGGATCACTCCGCGGCCATTGCCGCCGTAATCATCGGCCTGGAACAGGCTGCCTTCGGCGATCTTCCAGCCGTTGATCTCGAAATAGTCGGGCTGCACGCCCTGCCAGCTGGTCGAGGCGTTGTTCTCGGCGTACACGACCTGGGTATTGCCGCGCAGCGCGCCGGCGACATACTGCACTTCGGGGATCTCGTCGCGGATCGCGTCGACATCGCCCTGGTTGAGGGTGAAGAAGCTCGAGGCGCTCATTCGCGCGCCGCCGCCCGGGCCGCGCCCGCCCCCCGGGGAGATGTCCAGCCGCTGCGAGCCCAGGCCCGACACCAGCTTGTCGATCTCCTTCTGCGTGCCCTGGCCGACCGACACCATCACGATCACCGCGGCGATGCCGATGATGACGCCAAGCGAAGTCAGCGCGCTGCGCATCCAGTTGCCGCGCAGGGCGTGGAAGGCCGTGCGCAGGATGTCCATCCAGGTCATGGGCGCATCTCCTCGTGCATTTCGCCATCGCGCATCACGAAGATGCGGTCCGCGTGTTCGGCCACTTCCTGATCATGGGTGATCAGCACCACGGTATGGCCGTCGTCGCGCAGCTGCTTGAACAACGACAGTATTTCCTCGCCGGTCTTGCTGTCGAGCGCGCCGGTGGGCTCGTCGGCGAGAAGGATCGGCGGCTGGTTGATCAGCGCCCGCGCGATCGCCACGCGCTGCTGCTGGCCGCCGGAGAGTTCGTTCGGGCGATGGTGGCTGCGTTCGCCAAGGCCCACGGCTTCCAGCGCGGCCTGCGCGCGTTCGCGACGCTCCTGCGGCGGCACGCGCGCGTACCCGAGCGGCATCGCCACGTTGTCGAGCGCGCTCATTCGCGGCAACAGGTGGAAGCCCTGGAAGACGAAGCCGATCTTCTCCCGGCGCAGCGTCGCCAGCTCCTCGGCATCGAGGGTGGCGACATCGATGCCGTCACAGGCGTACAGGCCGGCGCTGGGCGTGTCGAGGCAACCGATCAGGTTCATCAGCGTCGACTTGCCCGAGCCTGACGGCCCCATGATCGCGACGAAATCGCCGCGATTGATCACCAGGTCCACGCCCTTGAGCGCGACCACCTCGGCCTCGCTGCCCTCGGCATAGACCTTGCGCAGGCCGCGGGTCTCGATCACCGGCGGCACGATCGGCGCGACCTCGATCATCGCGCTCACGGTCCGGGCGGGGTCGATGCGGCGCCCGACGAAGCCGCGCGCGCGCCGGTGATGGCCTCGTCGCCCGCCTTGATGTTGCCGGCGATCTCGGTGGCGGTGCCGTCGGAGGCGCCCACACGCACCATCACCATCTTCGGCTTGCCCTCGACCAGCAGGTACAGCGGCGCGCGGTTGGCGTTGATCAGCGCATCGACCGCCGAGTCCCATTGCGCGCGCTGGGCATCATTGAGCGTGCCGCGGAAATCGGCGAACTGCTGCTGGAAGCGATCGCGCATGCGGTTGCGCATTTGCGCCTGGATCGCGCCGCCACCGCTGCCGCCCATCGTCATGACCCGCATGCCGCCGCCACCGCCACCGCCCATCACGCGGTTGCCCTGTTGCTGGCTGGCCGCGCTGCGCGCCGCGGCCATGCGCTCGGCCTGCTGCGCCTTCATCGTCTCCAGCGACTGGTCGAACGCGGCCTGCTGCGCGGCGTCGAGCTTCAGTTGCGCGGCGATCGCCGGCAGGTCCTCGCTGATTCCGCCGCGCTGGCCACCGGCGGGTGGGCCACTTTCGCCGGCCGCCGCCATCATCGCCTGGGCTTCTTCCTCGGTAGGCTTGAAGCGCAGCGCCGCATTGGCGACCTTGAGGATGTTGCTGCGCTTGCTGACCTCGATCTCCGCGTTCACGGTGAGACCGGGCAGCAAGGTGCCGTCGGTGTTGTCCACCGTCACCACCACCGGATAGGTCACCACGTTGTTGGCCGTGGTCGCCGACAGGCGCACCTGCTCGACCACGCCCTTGAACTGGCGGTCCGGGAACGCATCGGCGGTGAAGCTGACCGCCTGCCCGGCCTTGACCTGGCCGATGTCGGATTCGTCCACCGCCAGCTCGATCTTCATCTTCGACAGGTCTTCGGCGATGGTGAACAGCTCCGGGGCCTGCAAGCTGGCCGCCACCGTCTGCCCGGCCTCGATGCTGCGGGTCAGCACCACGCCATCCACCGGGGAGCGGATCACGGTGCGCTGCAGGTTGACCCGGGTGGTCTGGGTCGATGCCGTCTGCTGGCGGATCTGCGCCTGCGCCGAGTTGACCTGCGCCTGCGCCTGGTCCAGCGCGGTACGGGCCAGGTCCAGGTCGCTGCGCGCGATCAACTGCTGGCGCGCGAGGTCGCTCTTGCGGGAATAGTCGAGCTGCGCGTTGCGCAGCGTCGCCTGCGCCTGGCGCAACTGCGCCTGCGCACTGGCGATCTGCGCCGAGCCTTGCTCGATCTGCGCCTGGTAGGTGGAGGGGTCGATGGTGGCCAGCACCTCGCCGCGCTTCACGTGGTCGTTGAAATCGACCAGCACCTCGGTGACCTGGCCGGAAATCTGGCTGCCCACGGTGACCGTGGAGATCGCCGAGAGCGTGCCGGTCGCGGAAATCGCCACGCGGATGTCGCCGCGCTCGATCGGCGTCGTGCGGTAGCCGCTGCCTGCGTCGGCCGACTTGCGCTGCGTCCACCACCAGCCGGCACCGATGAGGACGATCAGGCCGATCACCGCAGGCAACAGCCAGGCGGGACGGCGGCGGGAACGAGAGGTGCTACGCGGCTTGGACGACATCGGCAAGATCCGGGAAGGTGAAGGTATGGGCTTCGCCGCTAACGCGCGCGTGCGGCTCAGGTTGACGTCCCGTCAGGGTCGTTTCAGGAGAACCTGATGGTCGCCAGCGTACCGTGCCCCGGCTGGCTGTCCAGCAGGATCTTCCAGCCGAAACGCTCGGCCAGGCGCTGCGCCAGGGTCAACCCCATGCCCTTGGCGGTGTAGTCGGACAGGTCAGCGCGCCAGAACGGATCGAACGCGCGGGCCATGGTTTCCTGGTCCATGCCGATGCCGGTGTCGCGGACTTCCACCCGATCGGCCAGCACTTCGACCTGCACGCTGCCCGCATCGGTGAACTGGCAGGCATTGCGCAGCAATTGCGAGACGATGACCCCGATCACCCGTGGCGGCGCATGTATCTGCGGGTCCGCGGTCGGCAGCACCACCAGGTTGACCTGCTTGCCTTCCAGCCAGTCGCGGGCGCTGGCGGCCTCCTCGTGCACGATTTCCTGCACGCTGACGTCCTCCGAGTCCACCGGCACGTCCGGATGCCGCGCCAGCACCAGGAAGGCATCGATCAACGACTCCATGTCGTCGGTGGCCTGGCGCAGGCGCCGCAGCGAACGTTCGCCGCGCGGGCTGAGCTCTTCCGCGGACAACAGGTCGCCCGCTACCCGCACCACGGTCACCGGGGTGCGCAATTCGTGGCTGGCATCGCGGGTGAAGTTGCGCTCGCGGTCGATGTATTCCTCGACGCGACGCGACATGCTGGCAAGCGCGTCGCCCAGGTGCGCGACCTCGTAGGTGCTCTCGCCACGAAACTTGGGTGAATCGAACCGGGTCAGCTGCGGGCTGCGCGGGTCCCAGGCCAGCACCGTGTCGGTCAGTTGCGAGACCGGCGCGATGATCTGCTTGCAGCGCCGATAGCCCAGCCAGCTGATGATGCCGATGCCTAGCACGGACAGGATCACGGCCAGCACGGAAATCCAGCGCACCACATGATCGGTCAGGTCCGGCGCGACGTTGAGGTAGATCGTGCCTTCCGCGCGCTCGCTGACGTAGGCCAGCCGCGTAGGGTCGCGACCAAGGCGATGGAGGCCGGGCGTCAACGCACGCAGGGACGGCGGCACCTTGTCGGGCATACTGCCGGCCGGGACGAAATAACGGGCGAAGTTGCTGCTCTGCGGCAATGGCGCCCGCGGATCGGCATTGACCAGCTCCCAGACCCGCTGTGCGTCGTCGGCGATGCGCTGCTTGAGCAAGAGATCGCGCAACATCAGGCTGCCGTACAACATGCCTAACGTGACCAACAGGGAGGCAGCGACCCCTTGCAGGATGAAAATCCAGCGGATTTTCCTCGACAGGGTCTCAGTGTACGGCATGATCCACTGGCCGCCTCACGCGGGCGGCTGGGCGATGTCGGCGATGCGGTAACCCGCGCTCTGCACCGTGTGCAGCAACTGTTTGTCGAACGGTTTGTCGATCACCTTGCGCAGGTTGTACAGGTGGCTGCGCAGGGTGTCCGAATCGGGCAGGCTGTTGCCCCAGATCTCGCGCTCGATCTCCTGCCGGCTCACCACCCGCGGCGATTCACGCATCAGGATGGTCAAGAGCTTCAGGCCGATCGGCGAGAGCAGCAACTCGGTGCCGCCGCGCGTCGCGCGCAAGGACGCCGGGTCCAGCACCAGATCACCCACCTTCAATACCTCCGAGCCTACCTGGCGGCGTTCGCGACGGATCAGCACGCGCAGGCGCGCTTCCAGCTCCTGGATCGCGAAGGGCTTGGTCAGGTAGTCGTCCGCGCCCGAGGACAGGCCGGTCAGCTTTTCGTCCAGCGTGTCACGCGCGGTCAGCATCAGAATCGGGGTGGACTTGCGCGCTTCCTCACGCAGGCGGCGGCAGACCTCCAGCCCGTCCATGCGCGGCAGCATCAGGTCGAGGATGATGACGTCGTAGGTGTTTTCGGCGGCCAGGCGATAACCGTCCAGGCCGTCGCCGGCATAATCCACCTCGAAGCCCTTGCTCTCCAGATACTCGCCGACCATCTCGGAAATATTGCGGTTGTCCTCGATGATCAGGACCAATCCGGACGGTTCTTGGTTGTTGCGCATGAATCGGATCTCCCCTTCAGCTTTGTGAAATGATCCGGTTCCAAGGTGGACGGCGCGTGAAGAAGCTCACCCAAAGCATCAATTCGTCGGTGCCAAGTGCCTGAACTGCTTGATTTGTTCAGTTTGGGCGCAGACGTTGCGGCGGTGGTCAGCGCGCCGCCTTGACGCGCTGCCAGAGGGCTTCCTGCGCCGCCAGGTCCAGTTCGCCGAACGAACGGCCTTCGGCCTTGGCCAACGCTTCCATCGCGCGAAAACGGGTTTCGAACTTGCGATTCGCCGCCCTCAGCGCATCGCCGGGATCCAGCTTGGCGTGCCGGGCCAGGTTGGCGGCGACGAACAACACGTCGCCCAGTTCCTCGCGCAGACGGGCCTGCACCCCGGCATCCTCAGGCGCGGCTTCGCGGGCATCGAACTCGGCGTCGAGCTCCTCCAGTTCCTCGCGCAGCTTGGCGATCACCGGCCGATGGTCCGGCCAGTCGAAGCCCGTGCGCGCCGCGCGCGACTGCAGTTTCACCGCACGCTGCCACTCCGGCAGGCCACGCGCGATGCCGGCCAGCGCGGAATCATCCGCCGGATTCTTCGCCGCACGTTCCGCCTGCTTTTGCACCTCCCACGCCACGGTCTGCGCCTCGGCATCCTCGATGCTGGCGTCAGCGAATACATGCGGGTGCCGCCGCGTCATCTTGTCGCAGATCGCCTCGCTGACATCGCTGAAATCAAAAGCGCCGGCCTCGTTCGCCATCTGCGCGTGGAACACCACTTGCAGCAGCAGATCGCCGAGCTCGTCTTTCAAGTCATCCATGTCACCGCGATCGATCGCATCGGCGACTTCGTAGGCTTCCTCGATGGTGTACGGGGCGATGCTGGAGAAATCCTGCTGCAGATCCCACGGACAGCCGCCTTCGGGATCGCGCAAGGCCGCCATGATGCGCAGCAGGTCATCGATGTCGCGCTTGTCCGTACTCATGCCATCACCTCGCCGAGCAGGGCCGGGTCGCCACTGGCGAAGAAATCGCCATTGAGCAGCGTCTCGCGCTGGTTGTAACGCAGCGGTCGGCCGCGCGAATCCACCACCGCGCCACCAGCCGCTTCAAGGATCGCCTGCCCCGCCGCGGTATCCCACTCGCTGGTCGGGCCGAAGCGCGGATACAGATCGATGCTGCCCTCGGCGATGCGGCAGAACTTCAGCGACGAACCCAGCCCCACCACTTCCGCCCGAGAAAAACGCGCGATCACGCCTTCCGTGCGCGCATCACGGTGCGAGCGGCTGGCGGCGATGCGCAGCGGAGCGCGGACCGGAATGCGCGCCTGGATGGCAGTGTCACGCCCTTGCTCGCGCCGGAATGCGCCCTGCCCCGGTGCGCCATGCCAGACGAGTCCCGTCACCGGCTGCTGGATCACGCCGAACACCGCGATGCCGTCATCGATCAAGGCGATGTTGACGCTGAACTCGCCGTTCTTCTTGACGAATTCGCGGGTGCCGTCGAGTGGGTCGACCAGCCAGTAGCGCGCCCAGCCCTTGCGCAATTCAAAGCATTGCTCGGCGGATTCTTCCGACAGCACCGGGATCTCCGGCGTCAGCGCCGCCAGCCCGGCGACGATGCGACGATGCGCGGCAAGATCGGCTTCGGTGAGCGGCGTCGCGTCCTGCTTGTGCTCGACATCGAAATCGCGCGCATAGATCGCCAGAATGTCGGCAGCCGCCGCCTCGGCGACGGCGATCACGCCATCGCGCAACCCGTCATCGACCCTCACGCCTGCCTGGCCAGCCATTCGCGGGCGATGTAGAGCGCCGCCATCGCGCGGCCATCGGACATCTCGTCGCGCAGCACCAGCTCGCCCAGGTCGGCGATCGGCCAGCGAATGACCTCAAGCGGTTCAGGCTCGTCGCCTTCGAGACGCTGCGGGTAGAGATCACGCGCCAGCACGATGTCCGCGTGGTGGGTCATGTACGAAGGCGACAGGGCCAGCGTGCGCAGGACGCGGACATCGCGCGCGCCAAAGCCGGCTTCCTCCATCAACTCGCGGTTGGCGGCCTGCTCGGGCGTTTCGCCCGGGTCGATTGCACCCTTCACCGGGCCCAACTCGTAGCGGTCCACGCCGGCGGCGTATTCGCGCACCAGCAGCACATGCTCGGGGTCGGGCATCGCCACCACGATCACCGCGCCGGGCCCCTGCGCGATGACGCGGCGATAGCGGCGGCGCTCGCCATTGGAGAACTCGAGGTCGAGCTCCTCGACGATGCGGCCGTCGCCTTCGTCACGCCGATCGACGCCATGGATCACTGGCGGCGTGCGGCTCATCGGCGGTTCCCCGATGTGGGGCGATAATGCGGGCTATGCAGAACGATGTTCATTCGACCCCCAGTTTAGCCGAGGCCGCGCACTGGCAGGCCCGCGACCTCGCCGTGCTCTGGCATCCGTGCACGCAGATGCGAGAACACCCGGATACCCTGCCACTGGTGCCGATCCACCATGGCGAAGGCGTGTGGCTGGTCGGGATGGACGGCCAGCGTTATCTGGATGCGGTATCCAGCTGGTGGACCAACATCCACGGACACGCCGAGCCGCGCATCGCCGAGGCCGTTGCCCGGCAGGCGCGCAGCCTGGAACAGGTGATCCTGGCCGGCTTCTCGCACGCGCCGGCCATCGAACTGGCCGAACGGCTGCTGGCGCTCGCTCCGCGCCAGCCGGGTCGCGCCCCGCTGGCCAAGGTGTTCTACGCCGACAACGGCTCGGCTGGCGTGGAAGTCGCGCTGAAAATGGCCTTCCACTGGTTTCGCAATGCCGGCGAACCGCGCCGCACGCGCTTCGTGGCGCTCGAGAACGGCTACCACGGCGAAACGCTGGGCGCGCTGTCGGTGGGCGACATCCCGCTGTATCGCCGCACCTACGCGCCGCTGCTGTCCGAATGCCTGTTCGCGCCAACGCCGGACAGTTATCTGGCAAACGACGAAAAGGATGCCGAATCTCTCGCGCTCGCGGCCGCCGACCAGTTGGCAACGCTGTTCGACCGCCATCCGGGTGAGATCTGCGCGGTGATCGTCGAGCCCCTGCTGCAATGTGCGGGCGGCATGCGCATGTACCACCCGGCCTACCTGCGCCGGGTGCGTGAACTGTGCGATGCGCATGGCGCGTTTTTCATCGCCGACGAGATCGCCACCGGCTTCGGACGCACCGGCACCTTGTTCGCCTGCGAGCAGGCCGGCGTGCAGCCCGATTTCATGTGCGTGTCGAAGGGGCTGACCGGCGGCTTCCTGCCGCTCGCCGCGGTGCTGACCACCCAGTCGGTGTACGACGGTTTCCTCGATGACTCGCGCGAGCGCGCCTTCCTGCACTCGCACAGTTACACCGGCAACCCGCTGGCTTGCGCGGCGGCATTGGCATCGCTCGACATCTTCGATGCCGACGATGTGATCGCACGCAACCAGGCGACATCCGCAATGATGCGTAAACGCATGAGCGACATCGCCCGGCTTCCACATGTCGCCGACGCGCGCCAGCTCGGCATGGTCTGCGCGTTCGAGCTGACCCGAGGCGGCGACAAAAAAACGCCCTTCGATCCCGCGCTGCGAGTCGGCTTGCGCGCCTATCGCGCGGCACTGGCGCGCGGCGTGATCCTGCGTCCCTTGGGCGATACCTTGTACTGGATGCCGCCGTATTGCGTGGACGAGGCGGCGCTCGACCTGTTGGCCGAGGTCACCCGCCACGCCATCGTGGAGGCGACTGCATGCGCCTGACCCGCGTGTACATCGATGCGCCTCTCGGCATTGGCTTGCAGGCGGAACTGCCGGAACATGCAGGTGCCCACCTGGTGCGCGTGTTGCGCCTGCGCGAGGGCGATGCCTGCATCCTCTTCAATGGCGACGGGCACGATTACGACGCGCGCATCATCGGCATCGGCAAGCGCGGCGTGCAGGCGGAAATCGTGGCCGCGCGTCGCATAGACAACGAATCGCCGCTGTCGATCACGCTGCTGCAGGGCATTGCCCGCGGCGAGAAAATGGACTTGATCCTGCAGAAGACGACCGAGCTCGGCGTTGCACGAATCATCCCGGTACACAGCGAACGCAGCGAAGTGAAGCTGGAAGGCGCACGCGCGATCAAGCGCCTGGCGCATTGGCGCGGCGTGGTCGCCTCGGCCTGCGAGCAAAGCGGCCGCACGGTGCTGCCGCAGGTCGATGAGCCCCTCCCCCTGCTGCAAGCCGTGGCCAATGCCGGCTTGCCGGCGGCGCGCTACCTCCTGTCACCGCTCGCGGACAGCGGCATCGATTCGATGACGGCGCCGCCCGACGACCGATTGCTCATCGCCGTCGGGCCGGAAGGCGGCTGGTCGGATCGCGATCTGCAGACGCTCGATAACGCCGGCTTTACCGGGATCAGGCTGGGGCCGCGCATCCTGCGTACCGAAACCGCGGGGCTTGCCGCGATCGCCGCGTTGCAGATGCGCCTGGGTGACCTGGGCTAGGCAGGGTCAGGCCGCGAGCGCAGCCTGCAGACGTTGCTCGATGCCGTCCATGTCCGGCACCAGCGCTTCTTCGTCTTGATAGCGCACGGCGGCGGCCACGCCTTCGCCAAGCTGCGCGTCGGGCTCTTCCACCAGCATCGCGGGCGAGACCGTGACCAGGCGCGGGAAGCCCTGGGTCAGCATCGCGAAGTACGGCAGGCGTGCATCGCCGCCCAAGGTCTTCAGCACCAGCACGCGCTGGCCGCGCAAGGATTCATCGTGCGCGCCGATGCCGGCCAGGGTGGAGAAGGACACCAACGGCACTTGCCAGCCACGCCAGCGGATGCGACCCAGCAGCCAGTCCGGCGCGTCCTCGATCGGCTCCGGATCGGCCACCGAGAGGATTTCGGCGATGACGGCGTTGGGCAGCATCAAGCGGCCACCGGCCACCTGGATCACCACGCCGCGCAGGTCGGGAAGGTTGTCGCTCATGCAGGCACCTGTTGCTGCCAACGGGCAGCGAGTTGGGTGGCAAGCCCCGCGGGCGAGTGCGCTTCGGCGCCACGTTGGATGAGGAGTGCGGGAACGGCGTGGTCGTAACAACCCTCCGCCGCCTGCGCGAACAGGCGACCGCCGGCTTGCTGGAAGCGCTGCGCCGGTTCGACGAAATCTTCGCTGGTGCCCGAGAGCAGCACCACGCCACTGGTACCGGGCGGCAGGGCCGACAGCACGTCGGCAAATCCCCGGGCGGCATCGTCAACGAAATGCATCGCGCCATCTGCCGCACGCTGCACGGTGATTGCCGTGGGCACGATGTAGACGCAGCCTGCCTGCAATGGCTTGCCGGCCTCGGCAAGCACCACCGGCATCTGGCTGGCACGATCCATCTGCCTTACCAGGCGACCATATTGCCCCCCGTCCAGCCATTGCTGGACCAGGACCGGGACGCTGAAGTCCTTGTCCAATTGCTGGAGGATCTGGCGCAACGGATCCGGGCCACCAATGCCGCCGACCAGCAACACGGCGCCTTCGCTGGCGATGCTGGCCACCGTGTCATCGACCAGGGACAGGCCGGCGATGCGGTCTTCCAGCTTGGCCAGTTGGTCATCTGAAGCCGCATCCCTGCTTTCGCCTGCCGGCAACGGCTCATCGGTCAGCGACCAGTCGGTGGGGGCTGCGGGCGGCGTGACGGAATCGGCTTCCACTTCAATGGCCGGCGTCTCGACGTCGGCCACCGGTCGTTCGAAATCCTGCCAGCGGTCGGCAGGCGCCGCGGCATCGAAGCTCGAAAGTGCTTCCTCTAGCCGTTCGTAGGCTTCTTCTTCCTGCAAGTCGGAGGCATCGAGCGGTGCCAGTGCTGCACGGAAATCGGTCTCCGCGGCTTGCGGCGCGTTGGCGGCAGGCAACTCGTTGATGGCCTCGAAATCCTGAAAGCGGGTCCAGTCCAGCCCGGCATCGGCCGCAGGCGTGGGCAATTCTGCCGCCGCCGCATGATCGACGGGCTGGTCTTCGATCTCCGTCTCGGCCTCGGCGGTCATCTCCTCCAGCTGGAAACCGAAGGTTTCGACATCGTCGTCGGTCGATACTCCATCCGTGGCATCCGCGACAACATCGTCCGGCATTCTCTCGGCCGCCACTTCTTCTTCCAGCCGGAAACCGGGTGCCTCGATGTCACCGTCGGTCGATGTCGCATCCGTCGTGTCATCGTCCGGCAGGTCCTGCGGCATGTCGTCGGGCTCGTGGCCCTCGGGTAGCACGTCGCCATGGCCGAGCAGCTTGGCACCGAGATGCCGCGACCAGCGCGCCGCATCCCAGCCATCGCGCGCCTGCACCAGCGCCACTTCCTCGAACAGGATGCGATACGCATCGTCGGCCAGGATCGCATCGAAACGGTCCAGTGCGTCCTCGACCTCGGCATCCACCGCGATCACCACGTTGGGCGCGTCGGCGCTGCGGATCTGCTGGATGTCGGTGTCGAGCGGATCCGCTTCCAGCACGACTTCGACGCCCGCCTGTTCCAGCGCGGCCCGCAGGCGTTCGCGCGCCTGACCGGGCCGAGCCAACAGGACGGTGCGCGGGTCAGCCATGTTCGCGTCCCAGGCCCAGCAGTTCGCTCACGTTGCGCAGCAATTCGGTTTCCTGATACGGCTTGCCGAGGTAGCGGTTGACGCCGAGATCGAACGCGCGCTGGCGATGCTTGTCGCCGGTACGCGAAGTGATCATCACGATCGGCACCTGGCGCAGGCGCGGATTGTGCTTCATCTCGGCCGCCAATTCGTAGCCGTCCATGCGCGGCATCTCGATGTCGAGCAACATCAGGTCCGGCACGCGCTCTTCCATCTGTTCCAGCGCGTCGATGCCGTCCTTCGCCGTCATCACCTCGAAGCCTTGGCGGCCCAGCACGCGGCCGGTCACCTTGCGCATGGTGATCGAGTCGTCCACCACCATCACCAGCGGCACCACATTGTTTTGCACGGCTGGCCTCGGCTCCTCGTCCTCGACCTGCGGCTGGCTGGCCCAGCGGCGAGCCAGCGGCGCGATGTCGAGGATGATGCGGACCTGGCCATCGCCCATCACGGTGGCGCCAAACACGCCCGGGATGGAGGCCATCTGCGGCCCGGTCGGCTTGACCACGATTTCGCGGTTACCAAGGATCTGGTCGACGCCGACGGCCACACGCAGGTCGCCCGAACGCACCAGCAGCACGGGGATCTGCAATTGGCCTTCGGCCTTGGCCGGGGCTTGCCCCAACAGCACGCCCAGATCGTGAATCAGGTAGCTCTCATCACCGTATTGATGGATGTATTCATCGCCGTCGTAAAGGTCTCGATTCACACGCGACACGCCGCGCACCGAGGCCACCGGCACCGCGAAGATGTTGTCGCCGATGCGCACGAACACCGCCTGCGTCACCGCCAGCGTCTGTGGCAAGTGCAGGGTGAAGCGGCTGCCCTGCCCGCGCGTGGAGGCGATCTCGAGGCTGCCGCCGATCTGCCGCACCTCGTTGTTGACCACGTCCATGCCGACGCCGCGACCGGCCAGCTGGCTGACCTCGCTCGACGTGCTGAAGCCCGACTCCAGGATCAGGTTGTCGATCTGCGCGTCGCTCAGCACCGTCTCGGGTTGGACCATGCCGCGTTCTTCGGCGCGCTGGCGGATCGCCTCGCGATCGAGGCCGGCGCCGTCGTCGGACACGACCAGCACCACTTCCGAACCTTCCTGACGCACGTTCAGGCGTACTTCGCCCACGTCCGGCTTGCCGGCCTGGCCACGTGCCTCGGGTTTCTCGATGCCGTGCGCCACCGCGTTGCGCAGCAAGTGCTCCAGCGGGCCCAACATGCGATCCAGCACGTTGCGATCCAGTTCGCCGTGCGCGCCTTCCAGCACGAACTGCGCGGACTTGCCGGCATCGCCCGAAGCCTGGCGCACCACGCGACGCAGGCGTGGCAGCACCGATTCGACCGGCACCATGCGCGTGCGCATCAAGCCTTCCTGCAACTCCGTGCTCACGCGCGACTGTTGCAACAGCAGGGTTTCGTACTGGCGGGTCAGGTCTTCCAGCGAGCCTTGCAGGCTCGACATGTCGTTTGCCGACTCACCGAGTGCACGCGAAAGCTGCTGCAAGGTGGAGAAGCGATCGAGCTCCAGCGGGTCGAAGGTCGGATTGGTGGTTTCCTGCTCGCGCTGGTAGCGCGCGATGATCTGCGCCTCGGTTTCGATGTCGAGGCGGCGCAGCTGGTCGCGCAGACGCGTGTTGGTCTGCTCCATTTCCGACATCGCGCCGCGGAACGCGCCCAACTGCTGCTCCAGACGCGAGCGATAGATCGCCACTTCGCCCGCGTAGTTCACCAGGCGGTCGAGCAGGTCGGCGCGGATGCGCACCATTTCCTGCGAACCGCGGGCACCCGGCTCGGCTTGCTCGTCGGCGCGCTGGATCGGGGCTGAGAGCTCCGCCAGCTTGATCGTCGGCGCCGGCGCCACGGCCGGTTGCACGGCAGGCTGGGGCGAATCGCCACGCACCCGCTTCATCAGCGAGGCAACCAACGCCTCGGCCGGATGGATGGCGCGACGGCGGGCGACGCGGCCCAGCATCGCGTGCAGGCGGTCCAGGCTGTTCTCGATCAGCGGGATATCGTCGTCGGCCAGCGCCAGGCGCCCTTCCGCCACCGATTCCAGCAAGCTTTCCAGCGCATGGCCCAGATCGCCCATGGTCATCAGGCCGGCCATGCGCGCGCCGCCCTTCAAGGTATGCAGGTCACGCTGCAAGGCGGTCAGTGCATCGCGATCCGACGGGTCGGCGCGCAGTCGTGCGGACAGGCCGTCGCTGTGGTCCAGCAAGTCGCGACCTTCTTCAATGAAGATGTCGAGCAAGTCCTCATCGAGGCCGGCGATGTCGAGCGGTTCGGCCGGACCGATCTCGTCATCGACATCGAGCGCGGCCTGTTCACGCGCAAGGCGCTCGGCATCGAGACGTTCGGCTTCGAGACGAAGCAGATCCAGATGCTCCTGGCGACGCAATTCGGCAAGGCGTTCGGCTTCGGCACGTTCGGCTTCGAGGCGTTCGGCTTCGAGGCGTTCGGCTTCGACGCGTTCGGCTTCGAGGCGTTCGGCTTCGACGCGTTCGGC
>JACSSF010000121.1 GCA_014879375.1 Lysobacteraceae bacterium | reverse complement strand
GCTCAGTTGGATAGAGCACCAGGCTACGAACTTGGGGGTCGGAGGTTCGAATCCTTCCGGGCGCGCCAGTTATGCGAAAGCCAACCCTTGTGGTTGGCTTTTTGCTTTTCGCGTACTACCAAAATGTTATGGTCTAGCAAACACGATATAGGGAGCGTGGAATGAAAATCTTTTTGTTGACCGCATTGATCGTGCTTTGCTCACCGCAGGCATACGCAACACAAACTGAAACCGCTGCCACGCGAATCGACAAAAAAACTCTAAAAATATCGCCATCCACACGATCGCCTGAGATGGCCACTGTGCAGATTCACGACAGCAAAAGGCCTGCGTGGCAGAACGTTGGTCGCACGCGTTCGAGCATGGGCAGATTGGATAGGGGATATCCGCTGGTTCAGAGCACATCTTCGTCCGCACTTACATCAATCCCCGGTGTCCGCTGCATCAATCGTGGCGTGGAAACTATATGCAGCGTTCCTTGATCAGCGGCACTCGGCTCGCGTAGTCCGAGCAGTACCATCCAGTGGGTGTGCAACAGGACCTGCCTTGGTCTAATCCGCAGATATACAAAGGCCCGATGCGTTTCCGCACCGGGCCTTTTGTTTGATCACATCGCCCAAGTGACTCAGGCGAACGGATCAAACGGGTCCTGCAGCACGATGTTCGCATCACGGTCCGGGCCGGTCGAAACGATCGCCAGCGGGCAACCGGCCAGCTCTTCGAGCGAACGCAGGTAGGCGCGCGCGGCAGGCGGCAGCTGGTCCCACTCGGTGATGCCGGCGGTCGATTCCTGCCAGCCCGGGAACTCCAGATAGATCGGCGTGATCTCGTCCCAGCCCTTCGCGTCCAGCGGCGCGTATTCGGTACGCTTGCCACGGTATTCGTAGGCGATGCACATCTTCAGTGTGTCCATCCCGTCCAGGATGTCGAGCTTGGTGATGCACAGGCCGGTGATGCCGTTGATCATCACCGCGCGCTTGAGCGCGACGATGTCCATCCAGCCGCAACGACGCGGACGCCCGGTCGTCGCGCCGTATTCCTGGCCGCGATCACGGATGCCCTGGCCGATCTCGTCGTGCAGCTCGGTCGGGAACGGGCCGCCGCCGACGCGCGTGGCGTAAGCCTTGGCGATGCCGAGCACGTAGTCGATGCTGTCCGCGCCCACGCCCGTGCCGGCGTACGCGCCGCCGACCGTGGTGTTGCTTGATGTCACGTACGGATAGGTGCCGTGGTCGATGTCCAGCAGCGAGCCCTGTGCGCCCTCGAACAACACCTTCTTGCCCTGACGGCGCAGGTCGTGAAGGATGCCGGCGACGTCGGCCTTCATCGGCTCCACGTATTCGCCGAAGGCCAGCGCCTCATCCAGCGTCTGTTGGTAATCGACCGGATCGACCTTCAGGTACTGGGTCAGCACGAAGTTGTGGTAGTCGAGCGCTGCGCGCAGCTTCTCGGCCAGCTCGTCCGGATAATGCAGGTCGGCGACCCGGATGCCACGACGCGCCACCTTGTCCTCGTAGGCCGGGCCGATGCCGCGACCGGTGGTGCCGATCGCCTTGCCGCCGGCGGCCTTCTCGCGCGCCTGGTCCAGGGCGATGTGGTACGGCATGATCAGCGGCGTCGCCGGCGAAATCTTCAGGCGCGAACGCACCTCGACGCCATTGGCCTCGAGTTCCGCAATCTCCTTCTGCAGCGCGCCGGGATGCAGGACCACGCCGTTGCCGATCAGGCACAGCGCGTCGGGCCGCAGGACGCCCGAGGGAATCAGGTGCAGCACGGTCTTCTTGCCGCCGATGACCAGCGTGTGGCCGGCGTTGTGGCCGCCCTGGAAGCGCACGACCGCGCCAATGTCCTGCGTCAGCAGATCAACGATCTTGCCCTTGCCCTCATCGCCCCACTGAGCACCCAAAACAACGACAGACTGACCCATTTCACCAACTCCAGACGTGGAAAAAGCCGAGGTCTGCCCCGGCTTTTCGACATTCTACGTGGTTCCCGGCCGGGCTGCGAGATGCCGTTCGCCCGCCGCATTCCGGGCGTTCATTTGCCGACCCGGGAACCGGATCGGCGCCGGGTCAGCGATCGTTGCGCAGGTACTGCAGGAACGGATCGTTGCGGTCCAGCACGATCACCGCATCGCCGTCCTTGAACGAGGCGCGATAGGCATCCAGGCTGCGCTGGAAGGCATAGAAGCCGGGATCCTTCTGCGCCGACTGGGCATACAGGCGCGCCGCCTGGGCATCGCCTTCACCGCGCAGCTTCTGCGCATCACGCTCCGCTTCGGACACGATCACCGTACTGTCGCGATCGGCCTGCGCGCGGATCTGCCGCGCCTGCTCCTCGCCTTCGGCGCGCAACTTGCTGGCCACCTGCTGGCGCTGGGCTCTCATGCGGTTGTACACGTCGCCGATCACGTCGCTGTCGGTGGGCAGCTCGATCTGTTTCAGACGCAGGTCGATGATGCGGATGCCGACGGTCTTGGCGCCCTCGTTGATCGTGTCGAGCTGCTGCTTGACCACCTCGGAGCGATTGCCCGAGACCACTTCCTTCAACGTGCGGGAGTTGATCTCGTTGCGCAGCGCATCCTTGATGATCGGCGCTAGGCGCTCGATCGCCACGGTCTCGTCGCCATTGGTCGAGCGATAGAACGCGCTGGCGTCCTCGATCATGCCCACCGCGAAGAAGTCCACGCTGAGATCCTTGCGCTCGGAGTCCAGGTACCGCTCGGCGCCGGCATCAAGCACCTGCAAGCGACGATCGAAGATGCGGGCGCGCTCGATCAGCGGCACCTTGAAATGCAGGCCCGGACCGATGTCGGCGCGGGTCACGCGGCCCAGGTTCAACACGATCGCGGTCTCGCCTTCCTTGACGACGTAGAACGAGCCGGTGGCGAGCAGCAACACGACCACGATGACCGGCAGCACGCGCGAGAGGAAAGTGTTCATGTTCATGGATTGCTCCCCGTGGCACTGCGCGGTTGCCTGCCCGGACGTGCATTGCCGGAATTGGCCGGCTGCACGGTATTGCTCTGCGCAGCTGCCTCGACCGGCACCACCGTGGACACCGCGGGCGCGGCCTGCGCACCGGAGGCGGCATCGCCCTTGCCCTGCATCGGCACGTAGATCAGCTGACGGCCGTCGCCCCCGACGATCTTGCGGTTCTCGGCCAGCACTTCCTGCACGGTTTCCAGCCACAGACGCTTGCGGGTGACCTCGGGCGCGGACTTGTATTCGTCCACGAGCAGGCTGAAGCGCTCGGCATCACCCGTCGCCCGCGCGATCTTTGCCGTCTTGTAGCCTTCGGCGACGGTGCGAATGCTGGCCGCCTGGCCGCGCGCTTCCGGCACGATCCGCGCCGCATACGCACGCGATTCGCTGATCACGCGGTCGCGATCCTGGCTGGCACTGTTGACGTCGTCAAACGCCGGCTTCACTTCGTCCGGCGGGCGCGCGTTCTGCAGGTTGAGCTCGGTCACGACCAGGCCCGTGCGATACGCATCCAGCGACTTCTGCAATTGCTCGCGCGCCGACACCGCCAGCGCGTTGCGCGCGCCGAGCACGGTATCCAGCGATGCCCGGCCGACCTGCTCGCGCACGGTGCTGAGCGCCGCCTGCTCCAGCATCTCATCGGCGTTACGGGTCCCGAACAGGTAGCGCTTGGGATCGCCGACGCGGAACTGCACGTTGATCTGCACGTCGACCAGGTTCTCGTCGCTGGTCAGCACTGGCACGGTGGTGTCGAAGGTCTTGATCTCGGTCGCATTGACCTTGGTGACCGTCTCGATCGGCCACGGCAGCTTGAAGTTGGGGCCGGGCTGCATGATGCGGCTGAACTGGCCGAAGCGCAGCACCACGCCGCGCTGCTGCTCGGTCACCAGCACGAAGCTGGAGAAGATCAGCCACAGGGCGAGCAGGATGCCGATCCAGCGCAGCGGCGAGCCGCCATTGAACACGCCGCCCACCCGCGACAGCAGGCCATCGAGCGGGTTGCGCCCGCCGCCACCGCCATCGGGCTGGCGCGGGATCCGGGGCGAATTGTCGCGACCACCGTCGCCGGGTTTGTTCCAGGCCATGCCTGCTCCGTCTGGGCCCACGCCACGGCCGTGGCGCAAGCGGGTATCCAACATCTGGGGGTGATTCTAACGGGCGGCGCATCCGCCGTCCCGCTTTGGCCGTCCGGATTACATGGGGACTTCGTCCAGCTCGGGCAAGAGCGCGCGCAACGGCGCTGCGTGCGGGTCCGACAACAGGCGGTAGGCGTCACTGGTCGGCAGGTCGATGTCGAGCCGCCAACCGTCCTCGTCGTGGCTTTCGGCCTTGATCGCATCCAGTTCGTGCAGCTGCGAGCGCAGGCGCGCGGCCTCGCTCGGCAACTGCAGGGTGGCGATGATGCGACGCAGGCCGAACAGCTGGGCCAGGCCCTCGCGCAGGTCGTCCAGGCCCAGGTCATCTTTCGCGGACACCCAGGCGCGCGGGCGGGTATCCTCGCCCCGTTCGAAGCGCGGGGCCGCCGACTCCAGTCGATCGATCTTGTTGAACACCAGCACCTGCGGCAGGTCGCCTGCGCCGATGTCCTCCAGCACCGCATCCACCTGCGCGATGCGCTCCTCGCGCAGGGGATCGGCGGCATCGACCACATGCAGCAGCAAGTCGGCCTCTCGCGCCTCGGACAGCGTGGAGCGGAACGCGGCCACCAACTCATGTGGTAGGTCACGCACGAAGCCCACCGTGTCGGCCAGCAGGGCGTGTCCGCCCGGCAGGTCGATGCGGCGCACGGTCGGATCGAGTGTCGCGAACAGCTGGTCGGCTGCATACGCATCCGCGCCGGTCAGCGCGTTGAACAACGTCGATTTGCCGGCATTGGTGTAGCCCACCAGTGCGATCCGCGGCATCGCGCTGCGCACGCGTGCACGCCGCATCTGGGTGCGCTGCACTTCCACCTTCTCCAGGCGTTTCTGCAACTGTTCGACGCGCTTTTGCAGCAGGCGGCGGTCGGTTTCCAGCTGGGTTTCACCCGGGCCACGCAGGCCGATGGAGCCACCGCGCTGGCGCTCCAAGTGGGTCCAGCCGCGCACCAGCCGCGTGGCCAGGTGTTTCAACTGGGCCAACTCGACCTGCAACTTGCCGTCGTGCGAATTCGCGCGCTGGGCGAAGATGTCGAGGATGAGGCCGGTGCGATCCACCACGCGCCGCTCGAGGATTTTCTCGAGGTTGCGCTCCTGGCCGGGCGACAGCTGATGGTTGACCAGGATCAGGTCCGCGCCGACGGCTTCGGCCGCGGCCTTCACTTCTTCGAGCTTGCCGCTGCCGATCAACGTGGCCGGGTTGGGCTTGTCGATGCGCGCAGTCGCCACGTGCAGCACCTCGGCGCCAGCCGAGCGCGCCAGCTCGGCGAACTCCTCCATCACTTCGTCTTCGGGCGCACCGCCGGCATGCGGCTGGATCAGGAGCGCGCGCTCGCCTTTCTTTGAACGATCAAACAATTCCACCGATGTATTCTCGCGATTCAGGCGACCCGGCGGAACAAGCAGTATTCCGCATCAGTCGTCCGTGGGCGACGATGACATGCCGTCATCGTCTGGGGATTGAACATAGCCGCCGCCGGGCCCGACACGCACGTTGCGCGCCGGCACCACGGTCGAGATGGCGTGCTTGTAGACCATCTGGCTCACGGTGTTGCGCAGCAGGACCACGAACTGGTCGAACGATTCGATCGTTCCCTGCAGCTTGATGCCATTGACCAGATAAACCGAGACCGGCACGCGCTCGCGGCGCAGGGCGTTCAGGAACGGGTCCTGCAAGGATTGGGCTTTGGACACGACACTTTCCCCTTTGATTTTCGTTCTTGTTTGTTGTTGTTTTGATGTTGCCAGCCGCCAGTCCCACCCGGCGGAACCCCGAGTTTAACGCAAGCCATTGATCAAGCGGGCATGAACGCCCGAGCGGCGCGCCACAGTCCGATGTCATCGTTGTGGGGGTCGAACCACTGCGCATCAAGGCGGCCGCGCAGCCAGGTCAGCTGTCGTTTGGCCAGCTGGCGGGTGGCGAAGATGGCGCGGTCACGGAATTCAGCCACGTCGGTCTGGCCATCCAGATGTTCCCAAGCCTGCCGATAGCCGACGGCGCGGATCGCGGGCAGGTCCAGCGGCGCGGGGTGATCGCGCAATTCGGGCAGCGCGCGCAGGCCGCGCACTTCATCGAGGAAGCCATCGACGAGCATCCGGTCGAAGCGGGCCTCGATGCGCCGGTGCAGCGTCGCGCGCTCGGTCGGCGCCAGCACCAGCTTCAGCACCCGGGCCGGAAATGTCGATGACGCCCTGCCCTCGCGCTGCCACTGGCTGATCGGCTTGCCACTCAGCTGCCAGACCTCCAGCGCGCGCTGGATGCGCTGCGGATCGGTCGGGTGGATACGTGATGCGGCATCCGGGTCCACCTTCGCCAGTTCGGCATGCAGGGCCGGCCAGCCCTCGCGCTCCGCGCGTGCGCCGATCTGGGCACGGATGTCGGCATCGGCTTCCGGCATCGCCGCAAGGCCTTGCAATAACGCCTGGAAATACAGCCCGGTGCCGCCGGCGAGGATCGGCAACTTGCCGCGCGCGAGGATGTCGTCGATGGCGATGCGTGCATCGTGCGCGAATTCCGCGGCCGAATAAGGCTGCCACGGTTCGCGCAGGTCGATCATGTGGTGCGGCGCGCGCGCCAGCTCCGCTGCATCCGGCTTGGCCGATCCGATGTCCAGCCGCCGGTAGACCAGCGCGGAATCCACGCTGACGATCTCGCCATCGAACGTCTCCGCCAGTGCCAGCGCGAACGCGGTCTTGCCCGACGCGGTCGGACCCATCACCGCGATCGCAGGCGGGCGCTGATCCGCCGGCATCAATACCCCGTCTGCGCCAACTCCGCGCGCACCGCGTCATGCGTTGCCAGCACCTCGCGCGAGGGCGCCGCTGTCAACAGGCTGCCGGCGATCACCGCCACCGCGCCCGCGATGAAGCCCGGCACGATCTCGTACAACGCGCTGTCCGCATACTGTTTCCACAGGATCACCGTGGCCGCGCCGACCACGATGCCGGCCAGCGCGCCCCAGCCGTTCATGCGCCGCCAGAACAGTGACATCAGCACCACCGGCCCGAACGCCGCGCCGAAACCCGCCCATGCGTAGCTGACCAGGCCGAGGACGCGGCTGTCGGGATCGCGCGCGAGGAAGATCGCGGCGAGCGCCACCAGCGCCACCATCGCCCGGCCAAACCAGACCAGTTCGCGCTCGGCGGCCTGTGGCCGCACGAAGCCGCGATAGAAATCCTCGGTCAATGCGCTCGCGCAGACCAGCAATTGGCAGGACAGCGTGCTCATCACCGCGGCGAGGATCGCCGAGAGCAGGATGCCGGCGATCCACGGGTTGAACAGCAGCTCGGCAAGGACGATGAAGACGCGTTCGGGGTTCGCGTTCACCGGACCGGCCTGGTCCGGGTGCGCTTCGAAATAGCTGATGCCGAAGAAACCGACCAGGATCGCGCCGAGCAGGCACAGGAACATCCACGTCATGCCGATGCGGCGCGCCTTGGGAATCGTCTGCACGCTTTCGGCGGCCATGAAGCGCGCCAGGATATGCGGCTGGCCGAAGTACCCGAGGCCCCAGGCCAGCGCCGACACCACCGCGACCACGCCGCCCGCACCGATCCACGACAGCTTCTGCGGATCGTTCTGCTCGATCAGCGCGATGCTGGCGTCCGGGCCGCCGACCGCCGTCATCACGATCACCGGCGTCAGCACCAACGCGAAGATCATCAAGGTCGCCTGCACGGTGTCGGTCCAGCTCACCGCGAGGAAACCACCGATCAAGGTGTAGGCGATCGTCGCCGCAGCGCCCCACCAGATCGCCTGCGCGTACGGCAGGCCGAACACGCTCTCGAACAGGCGCGCACCAGCCACGATGCCGCTCGCCGCATACAACGCGAAGAACACCAGGATCACCAAGGCCGAGACCACCCGCAGCAACTTGCCGTTCTCGCCGAAACGGGTGGTGAAGTAGTCAGGCAACGTCAGCGCATCGGCGCTTCGCTCGGTATAGAGCCGCAATGGCCCCGCCACGAAGCGCCAGTTGAGATACGCGCCAATCAGCAGGCCCACCGCGATCCACGCCTCCGACAAACCGGTGAGATAGAGCGCGCCCGGCAATCCCATCAACAGCCAGCCACTCATATCGGATGCGCCGGCCGACAACGCCGTGACATAGCCACCCAGCGAACGCCCGCCGAGGATGTAGTCGTCGAAGTCGCGCGTGCGCCACCAGGCGACGAAGCCGATCGCGATCATCGCGACCAGATAGAGCCCGAAGGTGATCAAAAGCGGCGTACTGGCGGTCATGCGGGACTCCGCGAGAAGGTGTCAGGAGTTTACCCGCAGTGTGGTTGGGCCACGTCGGCCCAGCTCATTCGGGCCACGTGATCGCGGGCGCTGGCCGTTCGGCACGAGGCTCAGGCACTGCGGCCACGGCCTCCCACACCCTGAGCGCATCCACGGTCGCGGCCACGTCATGCACGCGCACGATGCGTGCGCCGTTCTGCGCAGCGATGAGATGCGCCGCAACAGATCCATGGACGCGATCGGCGGGGACGTCGCGGCCGGTCAGATCGCCAATCGTCTTCTTGCGCGAGAGGCCCGCCAGCACCGGCACGCCCAACTCGGTGAACCGCTGCAGCCGCGCCAACAACTGCAGGTTGTGCCCGCGGTTCTTGCCGAAGCCGAAGCCGGGATCAACGATGATCTTTTTCTTGTCGATGCCGGCCATCTCGCAGGCGAAGATGCGTTCGGCCAGGAAGCGATGCACCTCACCGACCACGTCATCGTATTCGGGCGCCTGCTGCATGCTGCGCGGCTCGCCCAGCATGTGCATCAACACGACCGGCACATTGAGCGATGCCGCCTCATCCAGCGCCCCTTCGCGGCGCAGCGCGTACACATCGTTGATCATGCCGGCGCCCACCTGTACCGCGGCGCGCATCACTTCGGATTTCGATGTGTCGATGCTGATCGGCACATCGACCTGCTTGGCCAAGGCCTCGATCACCGGGATGACGCGACGCAACTCCTCCTCGACATCGACTTCGTCCGCGCCGGGGCGGGTGGATTCGCCGCCGATGTCGAGCACGTCCGCGCCCTCTTCCACCAGCTTCAGGCCATGCGCGATGGCCGCGGCCGTGGTGTCGTGCGCGCCGCCATCGGAGAACGAGTCCGGGGTGACGTTGACGATGCCCATCACCCGCGTGCGATCGAGCTTGAGGATGCGGCCGCCGCAATCGATCCGGGGGGCGATGTCGAACATCGTCAGGCTCCTTGGTCTGGCCCGTCAGCGTAAACCATCGCCACCGCGCATCGATGCAAAAAGAAACGGGCGACATCGCTGCCGCCCGTTCTTGTCATCGATGATGCCCCGATCAGGTGCTCGGCGCTTCCACGCCGCCCAGATGTAGCGTCTTCGGCTCTTCAACCGCGGGGCCACCCGGCGACCAACCGGCCGGCGGCGGCGGCTCGCGGCCTTCCATGATGGCGTCGATCTGCGGGGCATCGATGGTCTCGTACTTCAGCAACAACTTGGCCATCGCATGCAGCTTGTCGACGTTCTCGGTGAGGATGTCGGTAGTGCGCGTGTAAGCACGATCCAGAATCCCGCGCACGACCACGTCGATCTTGCGCGCGGTCTCGTCCGAAACATGCTTGGTCTGCGACACCGAACGGCCGAGGAACACTTCCTCCTCGTCTTCCGCGTAGGTGATCGGGCCGAGCTCGTCGGACAAGCCCCACTTGGTCACCATGTTGCGCGCCATCTTGGTCGCGCGCTCGATGTCGTTGGAGGCGCCCGTCGTGACCTTGTCGGCGCCGAAGATCAATTCCTCGGCGACGCGGCCGCCGTAGAGCGAGGCCAACTGCGACTCGATCGCCACCTTGTTGAGCGAATACTTGTCGCCTTCGGGCAGGTACATGGTCACGCCCAGCGCGCGACCGCGCGGGATGATGGTGACCTTGTAGACCGGGTCGTGCTCCGGCACCATGCGGCCGACGATGGCGTGGCCCGCCTCGTGGTAGGCGGTGAGCGTCTTTTCCTCCTCGCTCATCGCCATCGAGCGGCGCTCGGCGCCCATCAGGATCTTGTCGCGCGCCCGGTCGAAGTGATCCATGCGCACCGACTTGGCGTTGTCGCGTGCGGCAAACAATGCTGCCTCGTTCACCAGGTTGGCGAGGTCGGCGCCGGAGAAGCCGGGCGTGCCACGCGCGACGATCATCGGCTCGACGTCATCGGCCAGCGGCACCTTGCGCATGTGCACGCGCAGGATCTGCTCACGGCCCTTCACGTCGGGCAGACCGACAACCACCTGACGGTCGAAGCGGCCCGGGCGCAGCAGCGCGGGATCGAGCACGTCGGGGCGGTTGGTCGCGGCGACGACGATCACGCCCTCGCCTCCCTCGAAGCCGTCCATCTCGACCAGCAACTGGTTGAGCGTCTGCTCGCGTTCGTCATGACCGCCGCCGAGACCCGCGCCGCGATGACGACCGACCGCATCGATTTCGTCGATGAAGATGATGCACGGCGCCTGCTTCTTGGCCTGCTCGAACATGTCGCGCACGCGCGAGGCACCGACGCCGACGAACATCTCGACGAAGTCTGAGCCGGAGATCGAGAAGAACGGCACCTTGGCCTCGCCGGCGATGGCTTTCGCCAGCAACGTCTTACCGGTGCCCGGCGGGCCGACCATCAGCACGCCGCGCGGGATGTGGCCGCCCAGTTTCTGGAAGCGCGAGGGATCGCGCAAGAATTCAACCAGCTCCGCGACTTCTTCCTTCGCTTCATCGGCGCCCGCGACATCGGCGAAGGTGACCTTGGTCTGGTCCTCGTTGAGCATCTTGGCGCGCGACTTGCCGAACGACATCGCGCCCTTGCTGCCGCCCTGCTGCATCTGCCGCATCATGTAGATCCAGATGCCGATGAACAGCGCCATCGGCAGCAGGTTGATCAGCAGGCTGAGCAGGATGCCGCGGCCGGAAGATGCCGGCTCCTGGCTGATCTCGACCTTGTGATTGATCAGGTCGTCCATCATGCGCTCGTCGCGCGGCGCATTGGTGGTGCCCTTGGTGTTGTCGGTGCGCTCGAACTTGATCGTGCGACCGTCGTCGGCGATCTCGACCTTGCGGATGTTGTCGTTGCGCACGGCATCGATGAATTCCGAGTACTGCACGGTGCCGCCCGCGGTTGCGCCGGAGCGTGGACTGAAACCCTGGAACACCATCATCAGCACGACGGCGACGGTTACCCAGAGCAGCATGTTCTTCATCAGGTCTTTCATCGAATCTCCGGGGCCGAACCCCACGACCGGGCGGTCATTTCATCTGCGCCAGCTTGCCCTGGGCCAGCGCATATACCTCGTTGGAACGTCGCCGCGACGCGGCCGGCTTGCGGATCGCCAGCTTGGCATAGCGGCGGCGCAGGTCGCGCACGTAATCGTCGAAACCCACGCCCTGGAACAGCTTGATCAGGAAGGTGCCGCCGGTCCGCAGGTGGTCGTCGGCAAAGGCCATCGCCAGCTCGGACAGGTGCATGGCCCGGGCCTGATCGACCTGGTCCACCCCACTCATATTGGGGGCCATGTCGGACAACACAAGATCGACCGCCGCCCCGTCGAGCATCGTCTCCAGCTCAGATAAGACGGCATCCTCCCTGAAATCCCCATGAAGGAACTCCACCCCAGCCAAGGTGGGCATCTCGAGGATGTCGGAGGCGATCACCCGGCCGGCATCGCCCATCTCCTTGCGCACCCACTGCGACCAGCCGCCCGGGGCCGCGCCAAGGTCCACCACCACCATCCCGGGTTTCAGCAAACGGTCACGCTCGACCAGTTCCTCCAGCTTGTAGGCGGCGCGCGAGCGCATCCCCTCCGACTGCGCCTTCTTGACGTAGGGATCGGAGAAGTGCTCCTTGAGCCAGCGCTGGCTGGATTTGCTGCGTGACATGGGGGAACCGGGCGCCGCGGCGGCGGGAATGACAGGCCTGCATGATACCCTGCGACCTCCCCTCAGCCCGTAGATCCCGCATGACCAGCGCCTCGCTCACTTCCGCCCAGACCCGCTTCCTGCGCGGACAGGCCCACGAGCTGAAGGCGCTGATGCAGATCGGCGGCAAGGGCGTCAGCGATGGTGTGATCGCCGAGCTGAACCAGCTGCTGGAAGACCACGAGCTCGTCAAGGTGAAGGTGGGCGCGGCCGACCGCGAGTCTCGCGACGCGATGATTCAGCAGCTGGCCGAGCGCACAGATGCCGCGCTGGTCCAGCGCATCGGCCACACCGCGGTGCTGTACCGGCCCTCGCAGGACAAGCGCCACATCGTCCTGCCGCGGGCCTGAGCAACGGCGGTGCATCTGGTCCAGGAACCACCGGATTTCGACTTCTTCCTGCGCGGGGCGGATGGCGCCTCGGCGCTGGTCAACGACCGCCGCCTGACCCGCAGCTTCATCATCGCCCCCAGCCAGTTGGTCGAAGATTGGCCGGTCGATGACGTGAACCGTCTGGATGCCGCTTCGATGGCGGCACTGCTCGCCTTGCAGCCGGAAGTCGTGATCCTTGGCACCGGCGCGGCCCAGGGCTTCCCGCCCGCCGAAGCAATGGCCGCCTGCCTGAAGCTGGGGATCGGCATCGAAAGCATGACCAATGCCGCCGCCGCGCGCACGTTCAACGTGCTGGCCGGCGAAGGTCGCCGGGTGGTCGCGGGCTTCCTGCTGCCGGGCTGAGCGAGCCACCCAGCCTCGTTTCGCTTATTTGCGTGGCAGGTATTGCAGCGGATCGACAGGCTTACCGTTCAGGCGGATCTCGAAGTGCAGCATGTTGCGGCTGGTACCGGTGCTGCCCAGCTCGCCGATCTGCTGGCCCACCTTCACCACCGCGCCTTCGCTGACCAGTCGCTTGCGGTTGTGACCGTAGGCGCTCAGCCACTGGTCGTTGTGCTTGACGATGATCAGCTCGCCGTAGCCGACCAGGCCCGATCCCGAATACACCACCGTGCCGTCGGCCGCGGCGCGTACTGGCTCGCCCGCGTTGCCGGCGATATCGATGCCTTGCCGGGTCGGGTTGCCGACCTGGTAGGTGCTGATCAGGGCGCCCTCGGCCGGCCAACGCCAGGCGAGATTGGCCACTGGCGCCACCACCGACGGCGGCGGCGTGCTCGGACGCGTCGTCGCCGGCTTCACTGGCGTGCGCGGCGGCGGAATGGTCGCCACGCTGCCACCCGGATACAGCCGCAGGCGCTGGCCCGGATGAATGATGTAGGGCGGCGGGATGTTGTTCCACAGCGCCAGGTCCAGCGCGGTGATGCCGTTGGTGGTGGCGATGCGATAGACCGTGTCGCCTTTCTTCACCACTTGGGTCGCGCCGTACTTGGGCTGCGAGACGCGGACAGGCGAAGTCGCGCCTTGTGGCGCGCTGCCGGACGAACCACTGGTGCGCACGACGCTGCTGCTGCAAGCGGCCATCGCCAGCGCCGAAACCACCGCCAAGGCCGCCATCCGGCCACGCATTCTTCCCTGCATCGGTCTTACCTCTCCCGCCGGGGCATGCTCACCCCGTGAACTTGTTGAACACATGCTGCAACGCGACGCCACCGCCCGCGATCAGCACGCCGAAATAGATGATCGTGGCGAGGTTCGCCAGATGCCCCAACAGTACCGCGCCACCGTCGCGCTGAATGAACCCGACCGAAAACAACAGCAGGGCCACCGCCGGCATCGTGTTGCTGAACGGCACGAAGCTGAAAGGCATCATCAGCAGCACCGCCGCCAGGATGAAGGCGAGATTGTTGATCACGCCCATCGCCTTGCCATCAACGAGCGCCGACAGGCGATGCGGGCGGCTGATCTTGTCCATCCGCTCCATCCACTTCAAGCCGGACTTCAGCGCAGGGCGCAGCTTCTCGACTGGCAACTGTTTGTTGCGCAGGCGTTGCGGCAACCACAGCGGGCGCCCGCTCAAGCGGCTGACGCCGATCAACAGGATGACCGCGCCGAACACCGTGCTCACGCCAGGGATCGACACCGGGATCAGGAACACCAGGGTCAGCAGGATCGACAGCAACAGCAGCCCTTCGTCCCCCAGCTTGTCCAGCAGCTCGCCCAGGCTCAGGTGATCCTCGGGAAGCGCCTCGATCAGGTGCTCGATCTGGTCCTTGAGCGATGCATCCTGCCCTGGTGCCGCCTGCTGGATATTCGCGTTCATTCGACGACTCCGGCCAGCAGCGGGACAAAGCTCACTGGCGCCAGGTTGATGTGTTCGATGCTGCCGTCGGCCGCCTTGCGCAGCCGCAACAGCTGCCCGGCCACCGGGGCGACCAACGTACCACCCGGGGCGAGTTGGTCGATCAATGCAGGCTCCAGCGCCGCAGCGCCGGCGGTGACCACGATGGCATCGAATGGGGCATGTTCGGCCCAGCCGACCCGGCCATCGTCATGGCGGCTGCGGATCTCCAGATGCAGTTTGCGGAAGCGTTTGCGCGCGCCGCGCAGCAGGTCGCCGATGCGTTCCACCGTGAATACCTGCAGGCCGAGCGCGGCCAGCACGGCGGCCTGATAGCCGGATCCGGTGCCGATTTCCAGCACCGTCTTGGGATGCGTTTCCAGCACCGCCTCGGTCATCTTGGCGACGACCCACGGCTGCGAAATCGTCTGCCCATGGCCGATCGGCAGGGCGGTGTCCTCGTATGCGCGTGCCGCCAGCGCTTCATCGACAAACAAATGCCGCGGCAAGGTCCGCACGATGGTCAACACGCGCTCGTCCTGCACGCCCTGCTCGCGCAGGCGCTCGATCAGCCGGTCGCGCACGCGCTGCCCGGTCATCCCCACGCCCAGCGCCTCGGGCTGCAGGCGCATCCGCGATCCCATCACGGCGCGAAGCCCTGCACCCAGCTCGCCACCTGCTCCAGCGCCTGGTAACGGGTCAGGTCGACCTTGATCGGCGTGACCGAAATCGCGCCGCGCCGGATCGCATCGAAGTCCGTGCCGGGACCGGCGTCCTGCTCGGGGCCGGCTGGGCCGATCCAGTAGAAGGCACGTCCACGCGGATCGGGCGCGGCCACGCAGCTCTCGGCGCGATGTCGGTTGCCCAGCCGCGTCGCCTCGAAGCCGGTCACCTCATCCCACGGCAAGTCAGGCACGTTGACGTTGAGGATGGTGTCGGCCGGCAGCGGATCGCTGGCGAGACGCGCGACGATCTGCACCGCCGCGCGCGCGGCAGTCTCGAAATGCTGCGGATCGTGATCGCGGGTCACCAGCGACACGGCCACTGCCGGCAGGCCGAGGAAACGCCCTTCCATCGCCGCCGACACGGTGCCCGAATAGATCACGTCATCGCCGAGGTTGGCCGCGTTGTTGATGCCGGAGACGACCATGTCGGGCTCGTCGCGGTCATCGAACATGCCGGTCAGGGCCAGGTGCACGCAATCGGTCGGCGTGCCGTGCACGCGCCAGGTGTCTGCATCCAATTGCACCACGCGGATCGGCATGTCGAGGGTGAGCGAATTGCTGGCGCCGCTGCGGTCGCGATCCGGGGCGACCACGGTCACCTCATGCCCGGCCTCGCGCAGCTGGCGGGCCAGGATGCGGATGCCCGGCGCGTCCACGCCGTCGTCGTTGCTCACCAGAATGCGCATGCGGTTCCTCATTGCGAAGCGCTCATGATACCGGAGCGACTATCCGGCTAAAGTTCCGGCATGAGCCGCAAGCCGCCCGACCCGCCAGCCGATGACGATGACGCGGCCCTGTTCCGCGCCGCGATCGGCCCGGTGCGCGAGATCGAGGCCCGGCCGGAGCCGCCTGCCAGACCCAAGCCCAAGCCCCGCGCGGCGATGGCCGAGCGCGACGAGGCCAATGCGCGCAGCGAATTCCGCCTGGCACTGGACGAGCAGTTGCTGGGCGCAGGCGATGCGCTGAGCTATCGCCGCGACGAGGTGACATCACGCGTGCTGCGGCGCCTGGCGCGTGGTGAATACGCGGCCGGCGACGAGCTGGACCTGCACGGCATCGATGCCAAGACCGCGGAAACCTGGCTGCGCGAATTCCTTCGCCACGCCCTGCACGAGGGCATCGCCTGCGTGCGCATCATCCACGGCAAGGGACGTTATTCGGCGGAGGGCGTGCCGGTGCTCAAGAACCTGGTCGATCGCATGCTCCGCCAGCGCGCCGACGTGCTGGCGTTCCACTCCGCGCCCGCCGCGCAGGGCGGCACCGGCGCGGTGCTGGTGCTGCTCAAAACGAAGCGCTGACCGGCGTCCGTCGCGGAAATCGTGGCCCCTTACGTGGCATCTCGCTCGCCATCGCATCAGCCGATCGTCATCGGCGCCGCCAACACGATCTCAACCGCGCTGCATATCCACCACGTCGCCCAATTCGCGCAGCACGGTGGTGGCGTAACTGCCGGCAGGCAAGTTGAATGACACCCTGAGCGCGCGATCCTCCGGCCACTCCCAGGCCAGGCCGGCGACGGGTAGCCGCAGGCCACGGCGCTCCTGCTTCATGCCGGCACCCTCCAGTCCCTTGCACAACTCCGCATGGGCATTGGCGATGTCGCCTTCGAGGGCTTGCACCTCGCCCTGCGTGCGCAGCTCGCCGCGCCCCCACATCGGTCCGGTCGGATGGATGTCGAAGCCGGCGATGCGCGCGCCGATGGCTTCATCGATGCCCACCGGGCCGAACACGCTGTGGCTGCCGTCGAGCATGAAAACATCGCCTTCGATGCCGGTGTCCCAGTCGCCCCGCGCGACGCGCTGGCCCAGCACGTCGTTGAAGATCTGCGAACGCGCGGCCGACAGCAGCAACGATCGCTCCTCGCGACGAACCCGGCGACCCGCGAACATCGCCAATGCCTGCGCGACGTTGTCGCCGCCGCGCCCGAAACGCTGCTCGCCGAAGTAATTCGGCACGCCGCGCGTGGCAATAGCTTGCAGGCGTGCATCGATGGCATCGCGATCACCTTCGACGTCACGCAAGACCAGTACGAAGCGATTGCCCGACAACGCGCCACGCGGCAACTTGCGCGCATGCCAGTCGGCAGCGAGCACCTGCAGGTCATCGGACTGCAGGGTAGCGACGTCGGGCGAGATTTTCTTCGGGATCCACACCGAGAAACGTTGCCGCGTCACCGCGTGTCGATCCTTTAGCCCCGCATAACCGATCGCCGACTCCGCCACGCCCGCCCATTGCGCGATAAGGCGCGCGGCTTGCGGCGTGGTCATCCCGCGCTTTTCGACAGCGAGTAGCAGATGCTCGCCACAGCCGCTGGCCTCGAATGCGTCGATCTCGTCGACACGGAAGTCTTCCTGCGTCACACGCAGTCGCGCGGCAAGGACGGGCGCGCCATGCGCACGCGCGAGTGCATCGACGCTCATGCTCAACGCGCGATCAACAGGCAGATCGCCTGCGCCGCGATGCCTTCGCCCCGGCCAGTGAAGCCGAGTTGCTCGCTGGTGGTCGCCTTGATGCTGACAGCATCCAGCGCGATGTCGAGCTCATTGGACAACAAGCTGCGCATCGCATCCGCATGCGGCCCGACCTTGGGGCGCTCGCAGATCACGGTGACATCGCAATTACCGACCTGCCAGCCGCGTTCGGTGATGAGTGCATGACAATGACGCAGGAAATCGATGCTGGCCACGTCCTTCCAGCGCAGGTCGCTCGGCGGGAAGTACTGGCCGATATCGCCCAGCGCGAGCGCACCGAGCATCGCGTCGCACAGCGCGTGGATCACCACGTCGCCATCGCTGTGCGCCTCGACGCCTTGCGTGTGCGGCACTCGCACGCCGCCCAACATGACGTGATCACCGGGGCCGAAGGCATGCACGTCGAAGCCCTGACCGATGCGAAAACGCGGGAGGTTGTCATTGCTCATCGTCGGGCCACCATGAATTCGAAACGCGCCAGATCCGCGGGCGTGGTGATCTTGAAGTTGTCTTCGCGGCCTTCCACCAATCGTGCGCGGATGCCGATGCGCTCCATCGCCATGGCTTCGTCGGTCACTTGGGCGCCTGCCGTAGCCGCATCGCCCAACGCCTTGGCCAACAAGCCACGCGGAAACGCTTGCGGCGTGAATGCCCGCCACAACTTTTCGCGTGGCTCGGTCGCGGCGATGTCGCCTTCGTCATTCGCGCGCTTGAGCGTGTCACGCACCGGCGCGGCGAGGATCGCGCCTTGTGGGTGCGCGGCCAAGGCATCGAACAAGGCATCGAGATCGCCGTGAGCAAGATTGGGCCGCGCGGCGTCGTGGACCAGCACGATATCGCCCTGGCCTACTTCCACCGGCAATGCAGCCAATGCATTCGATACGGAAGCCGCGCGACTCACGCCACCCGCGCAGGTCAATACCGGCTTGCCGTGCAAGCGCGTCAACGCAGCAGGCCAATACGCGTCGTCATTCGACAACGCGACCATCGCGCCTTTGACGCGCGGATGCGAGAGCAATGCATCGAGCGTGTGCAGCAGGATGCTGCGGCCGGCCACCTCAACGTACTGCTTGGGCATGTCGCCACCGAAACGCGCGCCGCTGCCGGCAGCCGGAATCACGCACCAGTACGCGCTACTCACTCCGTTCCGGCCCCGGCCGATGCCGCCGGTATGGGACGGTCATCGACCACGCGGTAGAAGGTTTCGCCCGGCTTGATCAGGCCGAACTCGTCGCGCGCGCGTTCTTCGATCGCGGCGCCGCCCGATGACGGCTCCTTGAGATCGCGCACTTCGGCGGCGAGCGCGTCGTTGCGTTCCTGCAAGTCGGTGTTGGCGGCTTTCTGCCGCTCAACCTGCGCGGAGAGCACATCCACCTGCCGCTGCCCGCCCACGCCGAACCACAGCCGGTACTGCAGCCAGCCGAGCAAGGCCAGCAGCACCAGAGCGACCAGGAACAGCGGGCGCGGGCCGCGCATCCGGCGTCAGCGCTTGATTGACACGAAGGCGTCGCGGCCGGCGTACTTCGCGGCGCTGCCCAGCTGCTCCTCGATGCGCAGCAGCTGGTTGTACTTGGCCACGCGGTCGCTGCGGCACAGCGAGCC
>JACSSF010000159.1 GCA_014879375.1 Lysobacteraceae bacterium | reverse complement strand
CAGGTAGAACGCCAGGCGTCCCTCGGTCAGGCTGTCCTTGTCGAAGCGGCCATCCGGGCTTTGCGCCTCGACCGAACCCGACACGGAGTTGTGCGAATAGGTCAGGTCCGCCAGCGCCACCGCGAAGAAGTAGCGACCAGTGACATCGACATCGATGCGACGCTCGACCGGCTCGGAACCCTCGTCGCCCCCCGACACCTGCACGTCGAACGAATGCTGGCCGATCGGCAGCAGGTATTCGACGACAAACTTGCGCTCCAGGTCGACCGGGATGTTCTGCCCATTGATCAGGAGCTGCGCACCCTCGGGGATGTTGCGACCCTGCAGGCGCACCTGCGAGCCATACACCTGGATGTTCTGCCGGCTCAGGCTGTTCTGCCCGAAGCTGGTCTCGATCTGGCGCAGGCGCTCCGCGGCCTCGGCCGTCATCGAGCCGTAGCGGCTGCTGTCGAGCGAATTCTGCAGGCGCAGGTTGGATGCCGCCACTTCTTCCGGACGCAGCAACTGCATGCGCTGCGGGAAGGTTTCGTCATAGGTGCTGTCGTCCGACCACGCGCGCACCACGTAGACCAGTTCGTCGCCGACGCGCAGGCTGGTGGCATTGGCGAGTTGGCCGTCCCATTCGGCTTCCATCACCGTGCTCAGTTGCAGCGGGATGGTGGCGAGTGGCGTGACCAGGTCGGCATCGCGCGCATCGAACACCAGCACGTCGGCGCGCTTGATGAAGGCGCCGTAGTTGCTGTAGCCGTAGAAACGCACCGGCTCGGTGATGCGGGTGCCGTCGAAGGGCAACATGCTGTTGGCCGACATCGTCATCGCCGGGCGGCCGAGGTTCGGGTCCTCGGTGGCCCAGATCACGCCGCCGTCCGGCAGCTGTATCGACCATTTGCCCATCGCCGTGGCGCGGCCCTGGGCTTCGGCTTCGACGGTGACGCGACGATCCGGCTGCAACGCCGTCGACTTGTCCGATGCGTCGGCCGCAGTCGCCGGGCGCTCCTTGCCGCGGGTGCGGACCTTCATCAGGATCTCGCCGTTCTGGCTGCAGCCTTCCGCACCGCAATCGACCGCAGGCGTGGCCGGCGGCGCCTGCTGGGCCATGACGGGCATCGCCACCAGGGAGGAAGCGAGCGCAGCGATCACGGCACGATGGAGTTGTTTCTTCTTCATGATCCTCATCTCCCTCAGCGGCTGCTGCCATGCAGCCCGGTGGGAGCCGACAAGCTGTTGTCGATGTCCACCCGCAGGCGGGCCTTGGTCGCCGGGGCCAGCTTGGCCGCGATGGCGTCGAACACCGCCTTCGCGCGCCGCATGCCCAGCGCCTGGTTGTACTCGCGGCTGCCGCGACGATCGGCATGGCCGATCACCGCGATCACCGACTCGCCACCCTTGGCCGCCATCGCATCGATGTCCGCGGCAATCTTGTCGAGCAAGGGCCTGAACTCCGGCTTGATGGTCGACTTGTCGGTATCGAACAGGAAGGTGCCCAGCACCGGCACGCCACCCAGCGTGACCAGGTTGGTGTACGGATCCTCCACGTCGGTGCGCAAGGTGATCTTGAGCGCGGTCGCCAGCGATGGATCGAGCTTGGCCAGCAGTTCCTTCTGCACGGCGCGGGCGCGGTCATAAGCCAAGGCCTGGGTTTCGCCATTGGCCTGGATCACGATTTCACCGGCGCCGCGGCTGCGCACTTCCTTGGCCAGTCGGTCGATGACCGGTTGGTATTCGGTGCGTACCTCGGCTTCGGCCGGGGCGAAGATCACTTCGCCCAGCTCCAGTTCCACGACCTTCTCGCCACCTTCGATCACTGCCTCCGGCAGCTTCACGCCGAAGTCGAAGCGGACCGGCAGGCCCGGGGTGATCCGGCGCACCAACGGGTTGTCGGTGGTGAACACGGCGCCCGGCGGCAGGGTGGCGGGATCGACCTTCAGGATGTAGTTGCGTCCACGCTCCCATGGCCCGCCCGCGACGCCCGCCACATGGTAGCGGCCGTACTGATCGGTTTCGATCAGCAAGCCTTCCACCGAGGCGATGCG
Organism: Lysobacteraceae bacterium; assembly: GCA_014879375.1. GTDB lineage: Bacteria > Pseudomonadota > Gammaproteobacteria > Xanthomonadales > Xanthomonadaceae > Solilutibacter. The sequence goes on along the minus strand of JACSSF010000159.1, from coordinate 1,927 downwards.
CACACCCGGGATGCCGCGTTCATCGATGCCCACGTTGCGGACGATGTAATCCACCTGGTAGCCACCCGCGACCTGCGCGACCTTGCGCTCGACCTCGACCTCGGCAGCGCTGAGGCCCTTGGCCGCATCGCCCGTCTTCTCGACCGTGGTCTCGCCGGCCGCGTTCATGCGGACGATGTAGCCCTGGTCATTGCTGAGGACGAAGTCGCTGGTGAAGTCGAGGCTGGTGAGCGTCTGCCGGATGACCGTGGTGTGCGCCGCGACCGGATCTGCATCCGACTGACGCGCCGTGACGCTGCCGAGCGCGATGCCATGCAGCATCGGCGAGCTCGCATCCGGCTCCGGCTGCGGGCCGGCGCCACGATCGACCGTGGTCGAGTTGGCCACGTAGGCACCCGGTGCGAAACCACCCTGCACCTTCAGCCCGCTGACCGCCGCACTGTCCTGCCAACCGTCACTGTCACGGTCATCCCAGACGGTGCCGAGGATCAGGGTCTCGTCGGTCATCGGATCGGCCACCACCTGCACCTCGGCCGTGGCGACGTTGGACGAATCCACGCCGTTGTCGACCATCTTGGCGCGGTTGATGTGCGCACCCGGACGCACGCCGGCGCCGACGCGCATGACGTAGGTCACCGTGGCACGGCTGCCTATCGCGATGTCGATGCGATCGACCGACAGCGGGTTCCTGCCGACCAAGCGGCCGGTGTTGTCCTCGTCGGCGACCGTCAGGGTGTCGTCCACGTAGCTGAAACCGGCGGGCGGGGTATCGATCAACGTGGCATCCACCACAGCCGAGGAACCGGTGTTCTCGATCACCAGCGTGTAGCGGACCAGGTCGCCCACCTTGACGTCACGCGGGGTGGCCGTCTTGGTGACGCGCATCGAGCTGACCTCGGCCGTGACCGTGATCACCACGCGGGTAGCCGCACAGTTGGTCGGGTTGGCACGTTCGCAGATCTCGTAACCGATCTGGTAGGTGCCTGCCGGCGTGCCGGGCACCACCGTCACCGCGCCCGTGGCCGGATCCAGCACCACGCCGGGGTTGGAGGCCGGGCTGGTCACACGAATCGCGACCTGGCCGAGGTTGGTTACCTGACCACCCAGGGTGTCGTTGACCAGCACGTTCGGCACCGCGATACCGCCGTCTTCACTGGTGACGGCCCCCTCGTTCGGGTCGGCCGCGATCACCGCCGGCGTCACTGTCACCGTGGCGACCGCCGTATCGCAATTGGCCGGGTTGAGCTGCTCGCAGATCTGGTAGGTCACCGTGTAGGTACCTGCCGGCGTGCCCGGTGCCACGTTCACCGCACCCGTCGCCGGGTCCAGCGTGACATTCGGATTCGACGTGCTGACCTGGGTCAGGGTGACGTTGGTCAGCGTGGCCGGCTGGCCGTTCAACGTGTCGTTGACCAGCACGTTCGGGATGGCGGTGCCACCCGTACTGGTCGCCGTGCCCGTGTCGTCCACCGCATCGATCGGCGCTGCCTCCACGGTCACCGTGATGATGGCCGTGTCGCAGTTGCTCGGATTGAGCACTTCGCAGATCTGATACGTGATCGCGTAGTCACCCGCCGGCGTACCCGCCGGCACCGACACCACGCCGGTCGCCGGATCCACGCTCGGCACCGGGCCGCCATTGATCGACGTCGCAGGCGTCACCACCGTCAGGGTCACCTGGTCGATGGTCACCGGCTGGCCGTTCAATGTGTCGTCAGTCAGGGCATTGCCAGCATTCGCACGACCCATGTTGCCATTCACCGGTGGCAACGCATCATTTTCTGCGTTGATCACGTTGTGGACCGGATGGCTGGTCGTGCACGGCGCGGCCGTCGTGCAGCTCGGCGTCGGATCGCCACCGCCGCTCGACACCACGCTATTGCCCACCGAACCACTGGCGTTCGCGTTCACCGTCGCCGTGTAGACC
>JACSSF010000126.1 GCA_014879375.1 Lysobacteraceae bacterium | reverse complement strand
GGGACCAGCTGCGGGTCGCGTAATCGCTGTAGCGTCGCGTGCTGGAGCCGGCCTGGATGTTGGCCGACAACAGCCGTAGGCGCCTGAAAGCCATGGGGTTTTACTGGGCGCCCGCCGTGCGTTCCTGCGCGATCAGCCCGTTGGCGATCTGCAGTTGTTCGTCCGGGCTCTTGCCGAGGATGCGGTACTTGCCGTTGACGATCAGGGTCGGCGTGCCCTCCACGCCGCTGCGCTGGGCGAACTGCAGGCCCTGGGCCAGGCGGGCCGTCATCGCGAAGCTGTTCATCGCCTCGCCCAGGGACTTGGTGTCCACGCCCTTCTTGCCGAGGTAGGCCAGGATTTGATCGGCATCGGCGTTCGGCGGCAGGGCGCGCTCGACATGGATGCCGTTGAACATCGCGTGGTGCACCTTGTCGATCTGGCCGGTGGTTTCAGCCGCGTAATAGACGCGGGCCATGGTGTCGTTGGCCCCGCCCGAGAGCGGGATCGGGGTGAAGCGCACGTCGGCCGGCAACTTCTTTTCCCAGGCCTCGATGCTGGGCTCGAACGCGAAGCAGTGGCCGCACCAGTAGGCGAACACTTCGACCACTTCCACCTTGCCATCGAGCGGCTGCAGCGGCTGGCCGTTCGGGATCTGCACGTAATCCACGCCCTCGACCAGGTTGGTCTTGGCGTTGGTTTCGGCGGGCACCGTCGGCATCGCGTCGCCGGTATCGGCCGGGGCGGCGTCGGTGGCCGGCGCGGTGGTCGCCGTCGCATCCGGGGCGGACGCAGTGGCCGCCGCCGGGGCATCGGCCGTCTTGTTGCAGGCGGCGAGCAAAAGGAAAGGAACGAGCAGCGGCAGGTGACGCTTCATGCGAAATCTCCGTTGGGTGATGGGGATGGACGAAGCGGCGACTCAGCGCGGCCCGGACTGCAATTGTGCCGCCAGTTGGGCGGCGATGCGCAGCGCATCCTGATGGGTGGCTGCGTAGATGCGGTACTTGCCGGCGACGATCAGGGTCGGCGTGCCCTCCACGCCGGAGGTCTGGGCGAACTGGTTGGCCCAGACCATCTGGGTCGCGACCGGCTTGGAATTCATCGTCGCGAGGAACTTGTCCGCGCTCACCCCGTAGCGGGTATGGAACTGGGCCAGCTCATTCTCGCTGGCGTTCATCGGCAGGCTGCGTTCGGTGTGGATCGCGCGGAACAGGTCATGGTGGACCTTGTCGGCCGGCAGGCGCAGCTGGCGCGCGGCGAAGTAGGCCCTGGCATACGGGTCCTGCGGGTCGAACGCGGCCGGCACATAGACGAAGTTCACCGTGCTGGGCAGGGTCGGCTTCCACTTGTCCACCAGCGGCTGGAAGTTGTTGCAGTGGTGGCACCAGTAGCCGAAGACCTCGGCGATCTCGGTCTTGCCCTTGGCGTTAGTGAAGGGGATGCCGTCGGGGATGACGACGTAGTCACGGCCCTCGACCAGGGCATTCGGGGCGGACTGGGCAGATGCGGTGGCCGCGAACATCAGGGCCAGCGCGGCGAGGAAGGCGAAGGTCGTGCGACGGATCGTGTTCATGGGCACCTACGATAAGGGGCGAAAGGTGAGCTACGGATAAAGAAACGCCAGCCGGTGGGCTGGCGCAATGATCAAGGGGGGTTACAAGCTGACCACGCCCGGCGGCGGAAGTTCCCGCCGATGACGATCAGTTGGTCGGCGCCGGTGCGGGCGCTTCGGCCGTGGCTTCCGCGTCCGCGGCCGGAGCTGCGTCAGCCGTCGAAGTCGCGTCGGCGAGAGTCGGGATGCCCGGGGCTGCCGGCAGGCCGCCCGCGGCCTTCACCTCGGCCAGCTGCGCGGGACTGGCCTGGTCGGCGCTGGCGTGCAGGCCCTGGATGTAGCTGGCCAGCGACAGGATTTCCTCGTCCGTCAGCGACTTGGCGACCAGCGCCATCTGGTCGAACTGATGGCGATCCGGCTGAGTGGTGTTGCCGCTGCGGTACTCCTGCAGGCGGATCGCGACGTAGCCGGCTTCCTGGCCACCGACGTGCGGATAGGCCGGACCCGGATTGCCGCTGCCGCTGGGACCGTGGCAGGCGAAGCAGGCCGGGATGCCGCGGCTGGCATCGCCCACGCGATACAGGTTCTGGCCCGGCTGGTAGAACTTCATGCCCTTGTACGGGCTGGCCGGGTCGGTGATGACGGCGTCGGAGGCCACGCCCGCGCCGCTGCGCTGGGCGGCGTAGTGCGCGCCGACATCGCGCATGTCCTGCGCGCTGAGGATCTCGGCATAGGGCTGCATCAGCGGGGCGAGCGCCTCGGTGCGGTAGTGGCCCTTGAACAGCGCCAGCTGCTTGGCGACGTAGCGCTCGGGCATGCCGGCGATGCGCGGCGCGCCCTGCTGCATGGCGTTGCCGTCCAGACCGTGGCAGGCGGCGCAGGCACCGGCCAGCGACGCGCCGTTCTGTGCATCGCCCCAGCTGGTCTTGGCGAGCTCGGCCACGGCGTCGGTGGCGGGCGCGGCATCGATCGAGGTGGTCTCGGCCGGCGCCGTTTCCGGCAGCGGGTTGACGGTGGTCTGGGCGACGGCGACAGCAGCGACGGCCAGGACGGCCAGGGCGGCGATGCCATAAACGCGGACGTTGCGCATGTGGAGCTCCAATCGAAGACGCGGGCGACAGGCACGCATCGTAACCGTGGAATTATCGGCGTGACCCGGGGGCACGGTCAAACGGCGGGGTTTCTGGGGGCGCCCCGTGTCATCCTATGCCGATGTCGAACCCCTTTGCCCGCGCCAAATATCTGCTGTCGGCCCACACCCCGCGCCAGCTGCCCGCCGAGGGCGGCCGCGAGGTCGCCTTCGCCGGCCGCTCCAACGCCGGCAAGTCCAGCGCGCTCAACGCGATCTGCCAGCAGAACGCGCTGGCCCGTGTGTCCAAGACGCCGGGGCGCACCCAGCAACTGGTCTATTTCGACCTGCCGCCGTACGCCGACATCTACCTGGTCGACCTGCCGGGCTACGGCTACGCCAAGGTGCCCAAGGAGATGCAGGAGCACTGGCAGGCCTTCATCGCCGATTATTTCGAAACCCGCCGCGCGCTGGCCGGCTTGGTGGTGGTGATGGACATTCGCCATCCGCTCAGGGAATACGACCAGCAGATGCTCGGCTACGCGGTCCGCCGCGGCATCCCCGCCCACGTGCTGCTGACCAAGGCGGACAAGCTCTCGCGCGGCGCGGCCGGCAATGTCCTGCTGCAGGTCCGACGCGATCTTGGGGCGATGTTCGGCGATACCGTCGGCGTGCAGGTGTTCTCGGGCGAGTCCAAGCAGGGCGTGGACGAGGCGCGGGCGGTCCTGGGCGGCTGGCTGGACCTCGCCAACGCCCAGCGCGCCGGTTGATCGCGCAGCGACGCGCGCTCTGTCCATAATGGCCGCTCATCCCCAGCGAGCCGCCCATGTCCGGCCCTTCCGCCCACAACGACACCCCGATCACCGATGTCCGCCAGCTGGTCGATGTTATGGCTTCCGGCGAGAAGCCGCCTGTTGATTGGCGCATCGGCACCGAACACGAGAAGTTCGGCTTTCGCCTGGACGACCTGCGTCCGCCGACCTTCGAGGGCCCGCAGGGCATCGAGGCGCTGCTGAAAGGCCTGACCCGCTTCGGCTGGGCACCGTATGAAGAAAACGGCCAGGTCATCGCGCTGTCCCGCGACAACGCCTCGGTGACGCTGGAGCCCGCCGGCCAGCTGGAACTCTCCGGCGCGCCGCTGGAAACCATCCACGACACCTGCAAGGAGGTCGGCGGCCACCTGCGCGAAGTGCGCGAGGTCGCGGACGAGCTGGGCCTCGGCTTCCTCGGCATGGGCTTCCAGCCCAAGTGGCGGCGCGACCAGATGCCGTGGATGCCCAAGGGCCGTTACAAGATCATGCGCGACTACATGCCCAAGGTCGGCAAGCTGGGCCTGGACATGATGACGCGCACCTGCACGGTGCAGGTCAACCTG
>JACSSF010000198.1 GCA_014879375.1 Lysobacteraceae bacterium | reverse complement strand
TGCTGCCGAGCCAGCCACCGTGCGTCCACGGCCCCATCACCAGGGTGTTCTGGATGCCGGGGTTGTTCTTCTCGATGGCCTGGTAGAGGTGCAGCGGGCCGTACAGGTCCTCGGTGTCGAACCAGCCGCCGACGGTCATCACCGCGGCGTGCACGCCTTTCATGCGCGAAGGCAGGTCGCGCGCCTGCCAGAACGCGTCGTAGTTGGGATGGTTGGTGATGTCGTCCCAGAACGCGATCGGCGCGCGGAAGCGCTTGGGCGCATTCGACAGCGCGCCCAGGCGCAGGAAGTAGTCATAGCCGTCCGGCGTGCCGAAGTCGTAACGCTTCTCCCACTCCGTCGTCGGCTTGGGGCGCGGATGGCCGAAACCCATGCCGTGGAAGAAACCGTAGGCGAGGTTGAGGTTGAACGCGCCATTGCGATGCATGTCATCGCCGAGGAACCAGTTGCCGATCGGTGCCTGCGGCGACAGCGCGACCAGTGCGGGATGGCCGTTGATGGCCGAGACCGCCGTGTAGTAGCCGGGATAGGAAATGCCCCATTGGCCCACCTTGCCGTTGTTGTTCGGCAGGTTCTTGACCATCCACTCGACCGTGTCCCAGGTGTCGGTGTTGTCGTTCACCTCGCCTTCGACCGGGCGCATGTTCACGTACTCGCCCTCGGACAGAAACTTGCCGCGCACGTCCTGGCAGGCAAAGATGAAGCCATCCTTCTCGTAATTCTCGGTCTGGCCGAGGCGCGCGGCGAACTTGTCCTCGCCATACGGCGCGCAGGAGTACGGCGTGCGTTGCATCAGGATCGGGTAGGTGCGATCCGGGCCGGCATCCTTCGGCGTATAGACCACGGTGTGCAGCTTCACGCCGTCGCGGGCCGCGATGTCGAATTCCTGCTTGATGTAATGCGCCTTGATGTAATCGGCGCGCTCCTTCATCGCGTCCATCGCCGCCGCCCTGCCCTCGGGCGCTGCGGCCGGGGCCGACGTCTTCACCTGTTCGCGCGCGCAACCGGCGACCGCCAACGTGATGGCCAACGGCAACAGGGCCCGGCTGAAAGGTTTGGCGACGCGCATGGCAGGACTCCGCTTGGGTGATCCTGCATTGTTTGCAGGCCGGGGAAGCGCCTACCCCTGCCAAAGGTCATGTTTTGGCGAATCAGCCCGCCAAACCGCGCAACAGGTCGTTCACCGAGGTCTTGGCACGGGTCTTTTCGTCCACCTGCTTGACGATCACCGCGCAATACAGCGAGTGCGAGCCATCGGCGGCCGGCAGCGAACCCGACACCACGACGCTCCCTGGCGGCACGTGACCGTAGCTGATCTCGCGCGTCTCGCGGTTATAGATGCGGGTGGACTGACCGAGGAACACGCCCATGCCGATCACGCTGTGATGGCCGACGACGACACCCTCCACCACCTCGGAGCGCGCACCGATGAAGCAGTGATCCTCGATGATCGTCGGCGATGCCTGCAAGGGTTCCAGCACGCCGCCGATGCCAGCGCCGCCCGAGATGTGGCAATGCTTGCCCACCTGCGCGCACGAACCGACCGTGGCCCAGGTATCGACCATCGTGCCTTCGCCGACATACGCCCCGATGTTGACGAAGCTCGGCATCAGCACGACATCACGGCCGATGTGGCAGCCACGACGCGCCACCGTGCCCGGCACCACGCGCACGCCATCCTGCTTGAAACGTGCGGCGTCATAACCATCGAAACGCAGCGGGATCTTGTCCCAGTAGGGTGCCGGCGCGCCGTCCATCACTTGCATGTCGTGGGTGCGAAAATACAGCAGCACGGCCTTCTTGAGCCATTCGTTGACCTGCCAGCCCTCCGCGCCCGGTTCGGCGACGCGCGCCTGCCCGTTCTCAAGCAGGTTGATCGCGGCCTCCACGTCCGGACGTACTTCGGCCAGTGCAGCGGCATCCAGTTCGGCGCGGCGTTCAAAGGCGGCCTCGATGCGGCTGCGCAAGGCGTTGTCGGTCATCGCGATGTTTCTCCCGTGTTGCCGGCGAGCAAGGCGTCGCGCAGCGATTGTTGGCGTGATGCGTCGAGCGGCTGGTCGCGTTCGTCGCTGAGTTGGAAAACGTCTTCGGCGCGCTCGCCGAAGGTGGCGATGCGCGCATCGTGCACGCGTAGGCGCTGCGCGCGCAGCGTCTGCGCGACTTCGGCGAGAAGTCCCGGCCGATCGGTGCAGACCAGGCTCATCAACGTGCGGCGTCCCTTCGCGGCCTCGCCAAAGGCCACCTGCGGACGGATACGGAAATGCCGCAGGTGTCGCGGCTGGGTGCGACGTGGCGGACGCACCGCGGCAAGATCGTCCTTCGACAACACCTCGAGCAAGCGTTGCTCGACGACTACCGGCGTCACCGGGCGCGACGGGTCGATGGGCATGCACTGGAAGGTGTCGAAAACGCTGCCGTCCGGCCCTTGCAGCAAGCGCGCTTGTTGGATGGCGAGGCCGGCGCGATCGAGCGTCGCGACGATCGCCGCGAACAGGCCATCGCGGTCCGGCGAGTGCACGAAGACCTCCAGCACGCTGGCATCGTCATGGCCGATGGTGCGCACAGACGCATGCAACGATTCCGCAGGCGCCTTGGCCAGCACGCCGGCCTGCCATGCGACCTGCTCCGGATGCCCGCGCAGGAAGCTTTCTTCCGGCATCGACAGGAACAATGTGTCGGCTGCGTCCTCGGTGACGCCATGTGCGCGGAGGATTTCGCGGGTGCCGGCCCGCGTTTCCGCGATGCGCTCGGCGGCCGCAACGGGATTCTCCAGGCCGCGACGCAAAGCCAGGCGGGTGGCGACATACAAGTCGGCCAGCAGGCGATCCTTCCATGCGTTCCACAGCTTGGGTGATGTCGCCGCGATGTCGGCGCAGGTCAGCAGATACAGGTTGTCGAGGTGCTCGCGGTCGGCCACGGTCTCGGCGAAACGCTGCACGACATCGGGATCGGCGATGTCCTGCTTCTGCGCAGTCACCGACATCAACAGGTGCTTTTGCACCAGCCAGGCGACGAGATCGGTATCGGCGGCGGACAGGCCATGCGCCTGGCAGAACTCGCGTGCATCGATCGCGCCAAGCTCAGAATGATCGCCGCCGCGCCCCTTGGCGATGTCATGGAACAATCCCGCCAGCAGCAGCAACTCGGGCTTGCGCAGGCGCGGCCAGACCTCGTGCGCCATCGAGAAACGTTGTTCATCGCCGCCGTTCTGGAACAGGGCGAAATTGCCGAGTAGCGCCAGTGTGTGTTGATCGACGGTATAAACGTGGAACAGGTCGAACTGCATGCGTCCGGTGACGCGCGCGAACGCGGGGATCCAGCGCGCCAGCACGCCCAGCTGCGACATGCGCCTGAGCGTGGCCACGGCTTCGGGCTGCTGCAGCAGGTGCATGAACTGCATCTTCAGCGCGGCACTCGCGCTGGCATAGTCCGGCACCAGCGGCAGGCACTCGGCCAGCAGGCGCGCGGTGCGCGAATGCAGCCCGGTGCCTTCGGGCAGGTGCGACCAGGTCGCGAACAGGGCGAAGATCTGTGCGGGATCGCCATGCGGCCAATCGGGATGGCGCGCGGCCAGCCAGCGTCCACGCAGTTCGAAACCAGCATCGAGCACCTCGGGTTCGACCTCGCCCTCCAGCTCTTCCTCAAAGCGTTGCAGGAGCCGCTCGCCGATGCGCAGCACCAGCGCCGCGCTGCGATAGAAGCCCTGCATCATGCGCTCGACGTCACTGTTCTCGGCCTGCTCCAGGCCGCCAAGCCGCGCGGCGAGCAATCGCTGGTAGTCGAAACGCAGGCGTTCCTCGCGCTTGCCCGCGACCAGATGCAGGCCCCAACGCAAACGCTGCAATTCACTGGCGGCGCGCAGCAAGGTCTCGCGCTCGTCGCGACCGATCTTGCCCATCGCCTCCAAGGCTTCCAGCCCGGTCACGCCATGCACGCGCATCGCCATCCAGCGCAGCGTCTGCAGGTCGCGCAGGCCGCCGGGGCCTTCCTTGACGTTGGG
>JACSSF010000186.1 GCA_014879375.1 Lysobacteraceae bacterium | reverse complement strand
GGTACAGGCGGTTCTTGCGGCTGTAGTTGCCCAGCTTGCGCAGCAGCGTCGAGGCCGCGATCTTGCCGGACTTGATCGATAGCACGACCTGCATCAGATCCTTCCAGTGGGTCTCGATCAGGTCCCAGTCCACATCTTCCCGGAACAGCGCATCGATGTGCTCGTAGCGGCTGTCCTCGTCCGGACGGAAGAACCGGTAGTCGCGCCAGTTGCGGATGCGCGGCATCAGCTGGATGCCCAGCAAGTGCGACAGCCCGAATACCGGCAGCGACTGACCCTGGGTATCGGCATGGACGGTGTCGGGTTGGATGTCGGAGGTGTTCTTCAGCAGCCCGTCGATGATGTACACCGCTTCCCAGACGCCGCACGGGATGAAGTGACTGAAGAGCGCCACGTAGGTGTCGGACACATGGTGATAGGCAATGCCGCCGTAGCCGCCATAACGGATGTGGTACGACGCCAGCAGGTTCTGGTCGTACAGGTCGTACTTGGTGCCGTCGGCCGCGGCGCGCTTGCCATCGCCCCAGAATTTGGGAAGCTGCAGGCCGGCGTAACTGTTGATGATGTCGCGGCAGGCCGCTGCCAGCTTGTTCGCATCCACGTGACGGCGATTGACGAACGACAGCATGTGCGCCGACGCAGCGCCTCGCAGATGCCGTGCGGCCTGGGCCGGGCCGAGGTTGCAACCATAGGTAAACGCCGTCAGCACGTAGCGTTCGGTGGGCTGGTCGATCTTGGTGTCGGACCCGGACAGCGGTCCGAAATGCCGCGGCCAGCGGGTCCAGTGCGCCACGTCACAGAGGATCTCGATGACACTGCGCTCGCGCAGGCGGTCGAGGATCGCGGTCTCCAGGGCGCGAGCGCCGCTGCTCATGTCCTTGGCCTTGTGGCGCTTGAGCACCGGAAACCCGTCGTCGCCGATGATCACCTGGCCGTTCTCCAGGTAACCCTGATCCGTCAGGTCCGCGACTTGCATCAGCTTGGACTGCAAGGCATTGACGAATCCCACCGCGGAGGCCGGTAAACCCACTTGGCGACAGTAGTCGTCCAGCAACGGCTCGCACTGCTCCCAGGGCAGCAACTGCTCGCGGTAATCGGCGTAGGTTTCCGAACCGCGCACGGCCACGTCGCCGGATTTCAGTTCGTTGGCCAGTGAGGAGAACACGCACACCTCGAACAGGCGGCGGTGGATGCGTTCCTCGCCCTGCTCGGTGCGGTGGGTGATGGTCTTTCGCCAGAGCTGGGTCGTGAACGCCAGATCGACCGGTTCGTCCAGCCAGTCGCCGCGGGCACGCTCCTGCGACAGGATCAGCTCGATCGCGTCGATCAACGAACGGTCTTCGGTGGTGGATTCCAGGTCCAGCATGCGCACCATGCGCAGGATGGTGGCGCGGTGGCTCTTGTAGAACGGCCACAGCAGCGGCAGGTGGTTGTCGCCGCTGTGGGCGGCGATGGCATCGCAGTCAGCCTGCAGGGTCTGGACGCCCCCGCGCGTGCTGACCAGGCGGCGAATCTCCCGTCCTGCGTCGGTGTCGCCCGGGTGACGGTCGAGCACCTGGATCACATCCGACATCGTGGCGACGATGGCCTCGGTCTTCTCGCGGTAGCGCGCACGCAGCCGCTCCAGTTCCTCCTTGCCGCGGTTGTGGAGATTGCCCATGCGTTTGATGAACATCTCAGCTAGGTCGTCGCGGGTCTGCACCCGGGCGCGATGGATCAGGCACAGCAGCAGCGCGTGTCGTTTGGCCGGGCCGAAATCGCGCAACTCGGCAGCGTCCAGTACCCGGGCTTCGGCGGCGAAGTGCTTGCGCTTGAGTTCCGGCACGTCCGCCAGGTGCCGTTCGCTGCCGACCAACTCGTCCAACGCCGCGATGTGGTCGAGCAGTTCCTGGAAGTGCTGCAGAGAAGATCGTTTCGGCAGCCGCTTGATGGCCTGCAGCGGGCTCTTGATGCGAGCGTCGGTGACGACCAGCAGATCGTCCAGCCGTTGCTTCTCGTCCGCCGTCAGCCGCTTGTCGATGAGGGCGAAGTAACGGCCATTGACCAGGGTGCGAACTCGGCGGGCCAGGCGATCCAGGGCGGAGAACGCGGGCAACTCGATCCGGTCGCGTACGAGCTGTTCGATCGCCACATTGATCAGGTCGGCCGGATTGTCCATGACGGCGGCGGCTTCATGGATGGCACGGGCCGCCACGTCGAGGCCGCCGTCGGCATAGGCCCGGACCTGCAGATAGGCCCGGATCCGCTGGAAATAGCGGTAGCGCTTGTTCGGCGCGATGTCGGCGGGCTTGATCTGGACCCGGAACCGCAGCGCATTGCGGAGGTGCCGGATGACCCCTGCGGGCACTTCATCGATTGCGGGGAAATAGCCCAGTCGCTGGAAAGATTTCAGCAAGATTGCCAAGATCAATCGATGGCCGGGTTGCCGGGCATTGTCGGCAATGAAGGTCAGTTCGGCGTCGGTGGGCGTGTAGGCGACGACCAATTCGCGGACGACGGGATTGCGTTTGAACTGGGGATACGCGGTCCGTTCGATCGACGCCATTGAAGCCTCATTTGGTCAAGGTGCAGGTAACGCAGGCGGCGGCAGGCTCGCCTCGATACGATGGCGCGCAAATGGGTCGCTGCCGTCGAGGTAGCGCATCGCCGAGTGCACGTCGCGCCAGCCGACGTATTCCATCAATGCTTTCACGTCCCAGCCGTTCGCGTTGGCCCAACCGGCGAACCCGCGACGCAGGGAGTGGCTGCTGTACTCCTCCGCATCCGGAAGCCCGGCGGCGGTCAGCAGGCGGCGCAGCAGCGGGATCAGGCTATTCGGGTGCAGCGGCGTCTCGCTCACACGCCCCCAGCGGTCGATGCCGCGGAACAGCCGCCCCTCCGTCAGGGCGGCCGTGGTCGTCCAATCCACGATCGCAGTCACCGGGCACAATCGCGATAGCGCCGGCACCTTGTAGGTGGTGCCCAAGGCCTGACGGTCGCCTTTGCTGCGCGACAGGAAACAGGTCATCCCTTCGCCAGGGACCAGGTGCAAGTACTCGACTTGCACGCGGATCAGTTCATCGCCGCGGAAGCCGCGCCAGAAGCCGAGCAGGATCAGGGATCGGTCGCGGCGATGGCGCAGTTCGTCCGCGCGATCGCCGCGTTCGCGGGCGACCGAGATCGCAGTGCGGAGCCAGTCGTCGACCTGCGTCAGTCGGGTCAGTTGTAAAGGCTCGGCCTGCTTCTCCACCGAGGGGTGCACCGTCTGGATGCCCTTGAGCACTTTGCGCACCAATGGCGCGCGGGTGGGATCGACGAACCCGTGCTCGCGATGCCAGGACGCCAGCGCAGCTAGCCGCTGTCGGAGCGTGTTGTTCGCCAACAGCGCGGCGTGATCGGCCAGATAACGGGCCACGCTGTCCGGCGTGGCTGGCAGGTGGCCGCCCCATTCGACCTCGAAGTGCCGCAGCGCCGAGGCGTAGCTGCGCTGCGTGTTCTCTCGGATCGCAGCCTCTAGATAGCGATCCAAGGTCATCGGCAGCCTTCCTGGTTCGCACACGACGCCGAGTGGTCACTCGTACACCGCAATGCCCCGAGGATGGCGCACGCGCCTCGCTCGCCGCCGGCGCACTGGAGGATCACCCGTTCCAATTCACCTGCCATGCGCGTCAGTGCCTCAAGCCGCTGGTGGATGTCGGTCAAGTGCACGCGCGCCAGCGCATCGACGTCGCCGCACGACAGCTTCGGATCGTCATTCAGGCGCAGCAGGCTGCGGATCTCCTCCAGGCTGAAACCCAGCTCGCGCCCGCGGGTAACGAACCGCAACCGCTCCACGTCTGCCTGCGCGTAGACGCGATAGCCGCTCCCCGTCCGGTTTGGCGATGGGACAAGTCCCACCCGCTCGTAGTAGCGGACGGTTTCCAGGTGGCAGCCGCTGGCGGCGGCGGCTTCACTGATCTTCATGCGTAATCCCGCTTGACTCTGTAGCGGCTACGGACTTTACCCTGTGCTGATTCTCACTGCCACCTGGTCAAGGAATTCCCGGATCGCCGATGGAATGGGCCTGCCTTTGAACGCGGCCGATCCTGCTATTGGGTCGATCACGATCGAAATCTTGACTGTGGCCAACGGAGCTTGTGATGTCTGATTGCCGCGGGTGTGGAAAGGTTGTGAACGTGGCGTCGATGCAGGACTCACAGCGGCGCACCTTGAAAATTGTGCTGGCCATCAATCTCGCCACCTTCGTCATGATGATGGGCGCGGCCTGGTTCAGCCGCTCTTCCTCACTGCTTTCGGGTGGGCTGGACAACCTGGGCGACGCATTCACATACGCCGTGAGCCTGGCCGTCGTTGGCTCGTCCCTGCAGATGAAGGCCAAAGTCGCTTTCCTCAAAGGGCTGTTGATCTTGGGCGCAGCAGTTGCGGTCGCGGCCCAGATCGCATGGCGACTCAACAATCCAGGCGTGCCTGTATTCGAGGCGATGGGGGTGGCGGGGGTGTTGAACCTGGCGGCCAACGCATACTGCCTCTGGCTGCTGACCCCGCATCGAAACGGCGACATCAACCTGTCCTCCGCCTGGGAGTGCTCCCGGAACGATATCTATGAGGGCTGCGCGGTCTTGTTGGCGGCTTTTGCGGTGTGGGTGTTCGGGGCGGGCTGGCCGGACCTGGTAATCGCCTCCGCCTTGCTGCTGCTGTTTCTGCGATCCGCCGTCCGAGTGATGCGCGGTGCGCGGCAGGAACTCCGTGGCACCAGATGCGTGTCGTGCCAGGAAGAGAGTGGCGGGCCTGCAGTCGGTTGAGGTCTTCGACCGGCGTTGTAATTGTATCCGGATACGCGAGCCTGATATTTTGCGAAAGATGTACCGTCCCCTTCTCCGACTGAGAGGTTTTATCGCCGCGCTGCTTGTCGCAGTGATGGTGATCGTGCCTGTGGCCGATGCTTTCGTTTGCTCGTTCGAAGTCGACACTCACGCAGCGAGCGATCACGCTGGACCTGCGCCCCAGGATGAGGCTGGTGAGGGCGACGCTCCGGAAAGCGCGCATGGTGGTTGTGTCCACAACCATTGCCATCATTCGACAGCCAATTTCTTTGGCAGTGCCGCCGTTGTTTACCCCGCCGCGCACGTCGTTCAGCACGCACAGCATGACCCAGGTCGTGCATCTGCGCTGTCCGAAGGACCGATGAGACCTCCGCAGAGCTGACGTGCCGTGCCCGTCATGACGGGCTCCCACGTCAACTTTTGCTTCTGGAGTTCCCATGCTCACGCAACTTGTCCGACCGCTCCTGGCGGTCGGGTTGCTGGTGACTGCCTTGCTGTTCGCCTCGCCATCGGTGGCGGTCGAACCGGTCGTCGACACCGCCCCGACCTACGAAGATCTGATCGCTCGACTTGACGCACTGCCGTCATCGCTCGAGGCCGTTGCCCGATACGACGCGGCCGTCGCTCGCGCCGACCAGGCGCGCGCCTTGCCCAACCCCTCCATCGCGTACGACATGGAGAACGTTTACGGCACCGGTCCGTACAACGGCATCGGCAACGCCGAAACGACCCTGTCGATCAACCAACCTCTCGAACTGTTCGGCCAGCGAAGCGCCCGGGTCCAGGCGGCGCGCTCTGACGCCGATGCTGCGGGCCTGCGACGCGAACAAGTCCGCTGGCAGGTCGCAGCTCAGGTGGCGCTGGTCTACGCGGAGGCCGAAGCCGCGGCACGGCGACACGAGCTCGCGGCCGAGGCCCTTTCCCTGGCCGAGCAGGATGCGCGCGGGGTCGCCGCCATGGTCGAACAAGGGCGTGAAGCCACCCTGCGGGACATCCAGGCGCAGAGTGAGGTCGCGTCCGCCAGGGCTGCGGTTGATGAGGCCAGCGCCCTTCGGGACGCCGCCTTTGCGCGGCTGTCGGCGATAGCCCTGCTCGACCGGCCGGTCCAGGCAATCGGCGCGAGCCTGCTTGATCGCGCGCCGGGGACGCCGCAAGCAGGCGACGCCGATCCGTTGGCGGTCCAGGTCGCCCAGGCTGAACTCGTCACCGCCGGTCGGCTGGTGACGGTCGAAAGGCGCCGTGCCCGCCCGGATGTCAACGCCTCTCTTGGCATGCGCCGATATCGTGACACCGGCGATGAGGCGTTCACGGTCGGCATCGAACTGACCGTCCCGCTGTTCGATCGCAACCGGGGCGGTATCCGCGCTGCCTACGCTGAGGAGCGAGCCGCCGAAGCCCGACTGATCGCGCAGCAGCAGGAAGCGCGAGCAGGCCGGTTTGCCGCCGTGGCGGCGCTTGCCGCGTCCGGCAGCCGCACGCGCGCCGCCGACAACGGCGTCGCAGCCGCCGAAGAGGCCTATCGCCTGTCCCGCATCGGCTTCGAGGCCGGCCGTATCTCGCAGCTGGAACTTCGCAGCACACGTGCGGCGCTGATCGCCTCGCGCAACGCCGCCGTGGACGCGCGGATCGCGCGAGTCCGTGCCGAAATCGACCTGGCGCGCCTGGAAGGCCGCGCCCCGTTTGGAGATTCCCGATGAAAACCGATACCAGGCGACTGATGATGTTCGCTGCGGCGCTCGTGTTCGCCGTCCTCGCAGGCTACGGCCTTGCGAAGCTCACCGGCGGGCAGGACGCTGGCCCCAGCCCTGCGGGCCATGTCGATGGTGGCGGCCAAGGCGAACATGGCGATCAGGGCGAACATGGCGATGAAGAGGCCGAGGGCGAAGAAGGCTTGGTGGTCCTCACGCAACCGCAGATCGAAGCGTCGGGCATCCAGGTCGTGGCTTTGGGCCGCGGCGGTGGCGGCGAGACACGCCTGAGCGGTCGCGTCGAGTCCGCCGTTGGCGCCCGCGCTGCCGTTGCCGCCTCCGTTGGCGGCCGCGTTGAGCGCGTCGTCGTGGCGCCTGGCACCCCCGTGCGCGCCGGCCAGCCGCTCGCCGTGATCGTCAGCGGCGAAGCGGCGACCATGCGTGCAAGCGCCGATGCCGCACGCGCGGAGGCCCAGGCGGCCCGGTTGGTGTACCAGCGCGACCAGTCCCTGGTCACCCAGGGCGTGGTCGCACGGCAGGAACTCGAAGCCTCGCGCGCGCGCTCGCTGGCGGCCGATGCGACTGCCCGGGCTGCCGCGGCGCAGGTCGCCGCGGCCGGCTCACCGGATGCAGGCGGCCGCGTGACCATCACCACTCCCGTGGCCGGCATCGTCGGCGCGGTGCAGGTGACGCCAGGCGGCTTCGTCGCCGCGGGCGACCTCGTGGCGAACGTGTCCGATCCTGCGCAGACCGAACTGGTCTTTTCCGCGCCGCCCGCGCTCGCCGCGCAGATCGCGCCTGATGCGCGCATCGAAGTTACCGGGGCCACCGGGAGCTTCAGCGCCGTCGTGATCGGCGTGGCCGCCGACGTACGCGAACAGGGCGGCATGGCGATCATCCGTGCACGCCCTGAATCCGGGACGCTGCCGCCAGCGGGTTCACCGGTGTCCGGTGTCGTGGTGGCGGCAGGCCAGGACGACACGCTGACCGTGCCGGTCGATGCCGTGCAGACGGTGGAAGGTCGCTCGGTTGTGTTCGTGACCGATGAAAAAGGCTTCCGCGTAACCCCTGTGCTCGCAGGCCGCCGCGCAGGCGACCGCGTCGAGATCCTCAACGGGCTGTCGGGCGACGAGCGCGTCGCTGGCAGCAACGCGTTCCTGCTGAAAGCCGAACTCGCCAAGGGCGAGGCCGAACACGGCCACTGAGGACCCGACATGTTCAAGATCATTATCGAAACAGCGGTCCGTTTCCGATGGGCCGTGGTCTTCGCCGCGGCGGTCATCGCTGTCTACGGCTTGTTCCAGCTCGGCAGGCTGCCCGTCGATGCGGTGCCGGACATCACCAACCGGCAGGTGCAGATCAACACCATTGCGCCCGCGCTCGCCCCGGGCCAGATCGAGCGCCAGATCACCTATCCGCTTGAAACCGCGCTGGCGGGCATCCCCGGACTGACCAGTACGCGCTCGCTCTCGCGCAACGGGTTCTCGCAGGTTACGGCGATCTTTACCGACCAGACCGACATCTACTTCGCGCGCCAGCAGGTGGCCGAGCGCATGCGCGAGGTGCAGGAGGATCTTCCCGAGGGCGTGACGCCGATGATGTCGCCGGTCACCACGGGCCTCGGCGAGGTGTTGATGTGGACGGTGGACTACGTGCCGTTCGACCCGGCGAACGTCAGTAAGCCGAACGAGCCCGGCTGGCAGGCCGAAGAGGTCTACCTGACTCCGGAAGGCAACCGGCTTGCGACGGCACAAGAGCGCGCAACCTACCTGCGAACGGTGCAGGACTGGATCATCGCACCGCAGATGCGCTCCACCGCCGGCCTTGCCGGTGTCGATACGATCGGCGGCCACGTCAAGGAATACGCCGTCCGCCCGAATGCCGAGCGGCTGGCGGCCTACGGTATCGGCCTGGGCGAGCTGGTGCAGGCTCTGGAACGCGCCAACGTCCAGGCCGGTGCGGGCATCGTCCAGCGCGCTGGCGAGGGCCTGATCGTTCGCGCAGATGCGCTGGCGCAGACCGTCGACGATCTGGCACAGGCGCCGGTCGCCAACCGCGACGGCCTTGTGATCCGCGTCGCGGACGTGGCCAGCGTCGGCATCGGACAGGCGCCACGGCTGGGTGCCGCGACGCGGGACGGCCACGAAGCGGTGCTCGGGACGGCGTTGATGATCGCCGGCGGCAACAGCCGCACGGTGGCACTCGCGGCCGCGGAGCGCCTGACCGAAGTCAACCGCTCACTGCCCCCGGGCATCGTCGCCGAGCCGGTGCTCGACCGGAGCGTGCTGGTCAATTCCACGGTCAGGACGGTAGCCAAGAACCTGACCGAAGGGGCACTGCTCGTCATCGTGGTGCTGTTTCTGCTGCTGGGCAACATACGGGCGGCGGCGATCACCGCACTGGTGATCCCGCTGTCGTTCCTGTTCGCGGTGATCGGCATGAACCGCTTCGGGATCAGCGGCAATCTGATGAGCCTGGGCGCACTCGACTTCGGCATCCTCGTCGACGGTGCGGTGATCGTGATCGAGGCCACCCTGCTCATGCTCGGCCAGAAACGGGCCGAACTGGGACGCGCACTGTCCGCAGGCGAGCGAGTGGGCGTGGCGATCCGGGCAGCACGCAAGATGGTGCGACCGGCGGCGTTTGGTCAGCTCATCATCCTGCTGGTGTTCGCGCCGATCCTCACGCTGGAGGGCGTGGAGGGCAAGACGTTCCAGCCGATGGCCGCGACCTTCATGCTCGCCCTGGTCGGCGCGTTCATTCTCTCTTTCACCTTCGTGCCGGCGATGGCCGCGCTGTTCGTGCGTGATCCCAAGCCCCGGCCCGCGCAAGCAGCGCCGCGTGACGAAGGCGAGCACGACGGCGAACACGAGACCCGAATTATCCGTTTCGTGCGTGGCAAGGCCGAACCGGTCATCCGCGCTGCGGTGATGCGGCCGCGCCGCGTGCTGATCGGCGCCGTCGCCATGCTTGTCATTGGCTTCACCGCATTCGTCTCGCTGGGCCGCGAATTCGTGCCGACCCTTGACGAGGGCAACCTGGCGATGCAGGCCTTGCGGGTGCCTTCTGCTTCGCTGGAGCAGTCGCTGGCGATGCAACTTGCGCTGGAGAAAGCCATCACCAGCGAGCCGGAGGTCGAGACGATTTTCACGCGGACAGGCACGGCCGAGGCCGCAATCGATCCGATGCCGGTCAACATCTCCGATAGCGTGATCGTCCTCAAACCAAAAGCCGAGTGGCCGGACAGGTCGCTCGACAAAGAGGCGCTGCTCGGCCGACTTGAGTCCATTGTCGACAAACAGATCGGCAATGCATTCGAGTTCAGCCAACCCATCGAACTACGCTTCAACGAGCTGATTTCCGGCGTGCGTACCGACCTTGCCGTGATGGTGTACGGCGACGACTTCGACGTGCTGCAGCCTGTCGCGGAACGCATCTCGGTCCAACTGCGCGGCATCGACGGCGCAGCCGACGTTCGCGTGGAGCAGGTTTCTGGCTTGCCTACGTTGACCGTGCGGGTCGATCATGCGGCCGCGGCGCAGTACGGCCTGAGCGCGGCGGACATCAGCGAGGCGCTGGCGACTGGCGTTGGTGGTACCACGGCCGGTCAGATCTTCGAGGGCGATCGCCGCTTCGATGTGGTGGTGCGGTTCGAAGAGGACGCACGCAACGATCCGGCGCAGCTCGCCGCCTTGCCGGTGGTCGCGCCCGACGGCACCGTGGTTCCGCTGTCCTCGGTCGCGCGCATCGATGTCAGCGAAGGTCCCAACCAGATCAGTCGCAACAACGGCAGCCGCCGCATCGTGGTCCAGGCCAACGTGCGGGGTCGGGATCTGGGCGGCTTCGTCGAGGAAGCACAGGCTGCCGTTGCGGGCGTTTCCTTGCCCAGTGGCGTCTACCTGGACTGGGGTGGCCAGTTCGAGAACCTGCAGCGTGCCGAAGCACGTCTGGCTCTGGTGATCCCCATTGTGTTCCTGATGATCGGCAGCCTGCTCTACATGGCACTCGGGTCGATCCGCGAGGCAGCGCTGGTGTTCCTCTGCGTGCCGCTGGCGCTGGTCGGCGGCGTCCTGGCACTGCTGGTGTGCGGCATGCCGTTTTCGGTGACGGCGGCGGTGGGCTTCATCGCCGTCTCCGGTGTTGCCACGCTCAACGGCCTGGTTCTGATGCAGGCCATCCGCGAACGGCTCGAGGCTGGAGATGCGCCACTGGAAGCGGCGACCACCGGCGCCGCCAACCGTCTGCGCGCCGTGCTCACGACGGCGCTGGTGGCCATCGTCGGCTTCATTCCAATGGCGATCGCGGTCGGTGCCGGCGCCGAAGTGCAGAAGCCGCTGGCCACCGTCGTCATCGGCGGGCTGATCACGGCGACAGTGCTGACGCTGCTGGTGCTGCCCACCTTCGCGGCGCGGGCCATCGCGCATCGTCCGAAGCGGCACGCGACATGACCCCGAATCTGGCCCGGCAAAGGAGTGTTCTACGGCAGGTCTTGCTGTGGAACCTCGCGCTGTTCGCAGGACTGGGAGTGGCGGGCTGGGTGGCCGATTCCAGCGCGCTGCTCGCCAATGCCCTCGACAACGGTTCGGACGCAGCCGTCTATCTGCTGAGCTACCTTGCCCTCGAGCGCCGACCCGCCTGGAAGCGGGGAGCGGCGAACGTGTCGGGGGTCCTTCTGTTGATCTTCGCGGGTATGGTGCTGGCGGACGTGGTCCGGCGATGGATGTATGGGGCCGAGCCGCTCGGCCCCGTCATGATCGGACTGGCGCTCGTCGCCGGAGCCATCAATCTGTGGTGCCTGGTGCTGCTGCGCCGCCTCCGTTCCGACGACGTGAACATGAAGGCGGCCGAAACCTTCAGCTTCAACGACTTCATTTCGAATGGCGGCGTAGTCGTGGCGGGTGTTCTGGTGCTCTGGCTCGGTTCGTCCTGGCCGGATCTGGCGGCGGGTGCATTGATTGCTGGTGTCGCGTTCAAAGGCGGCATCGAGATCCTGCAAAGCGTCCACGAAGACAAGCGATCCGATGGATAGAGTTCGGCTGCGCCGTCGTTGCCTGCCGACGGGTGTATGCACAAAACGCTTGCGCAGGCAAGACACCAGCCCTGGAATCGAGGGAGAACGATGATGACCGGGAAGCTCCGCATCGACCTGCAGATCCTGCTACCGCAGGTGCCGGACGAGTCCGACGCTTGCGTCAGGCGGCTGATCCACGATTTGGAAAGGCGCGATGGCATTGTGCAGGTGCACTTGCGCCCGGGATCGGACGGCACGCCGACGCAGTTGTGCGTCCACCATGACCCGGACGTCGTGCCACTCGCCCGCATCCGCGAGGTGGTCGAGCGTGCCGGCGCGGCGATCAGCGAACGCTACGGTCATGCCCTGTGGGAAGTGAAGGGCATTGGCCACCAGCGTCGTGCGCGCACCGTCGGCGAGCAACTCAGGTCGCTCGAGGGTGTGCTGGAAGCCGAGGCCAGTGCGGCGGGCATCGTCCATGTCGAGTTCGACCGCCGAGAGGTGTCCGAAGCGCGCATCCTGAAGGTGTTGGCCGGCATGCAGGTCGTTCCGGTCAGGACCCCGGGTGAGGATCAACCTGCACATGGAGGAGATGACGTGCGCCACGCGCACCGCGAGGGCGGTGACCATGTCCACGGCACGGGTGGCGGGGCGCACGCACATGGGGGGCTACTGGGCCCGAACACCGAGCTGATCTTTGCGCTGACCTGCGGCACCTTGCTGCTCGCCGGCTTCCTGGTGGACAAGTTTGTTGCTGGCGCGCCCGCCTGGCTGCCGTTGGCCTGTTATGTCGCGGCGTACTTTTTTGGCGGCTTCTACACGCTGCGCGAGGCGTTCGACAACCTGCGCCTGAAGCGTTTCGAGATCGACACGTTGATGTTGGTGGCGGCGGCAGGTGCGGCCGCGCTCGGCTCGTGGGCCGAGGGCGCGTTGCTGTTGTTTCTGTTCAGTCTCGGACACGCCCTGGAGCATTACGCGATGGGCCGGGCGAAGCGCGCCATCGAGGCCCTGGCCGAACTCGCCCCGCCCACCGCGACCGTACGACGCGACGGCCGGATCCAGGAGATCGCGGTCGAAGAACTGCTGGTTGGCGATGTGGCTCTGGTCAAGCCGAACGAACGCCTGCCCGCCGACGGCTTTCTCGTACTCGGCACCTCCAGCGTGAATCAGGCGCCGGTGACCGGCGAGAGCATCCCGGTCGACAAGCGGCCCGTGGATGATCCCGCGACCGCGCGCACCCGACCGGATAGCGTGGATGCGGCCTCGCGGGTGTTCGCGGGGACGATCAACGGCAGCGGCGCCATCGAGGTGGAGGTCACGCGCAAGTCCACCGATTCGGCCTTGGCGCGCGTGGTCCAGATGGTCAGCGAGGCCGAGACACGCAAGTCGCCGACCCAGCGCTTCACCGACCGGTTCGAGCGCATCTTCGTACCTGCGGTGCTGGTCTTGGCCTTCCTGCTGCTGTTCGCGTGGGTAGTCGTCGACGAACCCTTTCGCGACAGCTTCTACCGCGCGATGGCGGTGCTGGTGGCCGCCAGTCCCTGCGCGCTGGCCATTGCGACGCCCAGCGCGGTGCTGTCAGGCATTGCCCGCGCGGCCCGCGGTGGTGTGCTGATCAAGGGCGGCGCGCCTTTGGAAGAACTCGGTTCGCTCAGCGCGATGGCCTTCGACAAGACGGGCACCCTGACCGAAGGGCGTCCGCGCATCACCGATGTCATCCCCGTTGACGGAGTAACGGAAGAGGAACTGCTCACCGTTGCAACCGCAGTCGAATCGCTCAGCGACCATCCGCTGGCCGCAGCGATCGCCCGGGATGGCCGCGAGCGACTCGGCGGACGTGAGATCCCCTCTGCCAGCGACCTCGAAAACCTGGTCGGACGGGGCGTCACCGCCACCTTCGACAGTGAGACGGTGTGGATTGGCAAGGCCGAGATGTTCGGCACCGAAGGCGTCGCTCCGCTGGGGGAATCGGCGGCTGCCGCCATCGCACAACTTCGCGCTGCAGGGCGCACCTCGATGGTCGTCAGGCAGGGGTCGCGCGATCTCGGGGCCATCGGCCTGCTCGATACCGCGCGGGCGGGTGCGCCTGAAGCGCTGAAGGCACTGCGTGAACTCGGCATCACCCGCATGATCATGATCTCCGGCGACCACCAACGGGTCGCCGAGGCGATCGCCTCGGAAGTCGGCCTTGATGAAGCCTGGGGCGACCTGATGCCCGAGGACAAGGTTGAGGCCATACGCAAGCTGCGCGCGCATGACAAGGTCGCGATGGTGGGTGACGGCGTCAACGACGCGCCGGCGATGGCCAGCGCCACGGTCGGCATCGCGATGGGCGCCGCTGGTTCGGATGTCGCACTGGAGACCGCGGATGTCGCGCTGATGGCCGACGACCTCCGCCACCTGCCATTTGCGGTGAACTTGAGCCGTCACACGCGCAAGGTGATCCGTCAGAACGTGTTCGTCAGCCTGGGCATTGTCGCATTCCTCGTGCCGGCAACGATCCTGGGCTTGGGGATCGGACCAGCAGTCGCTATCCACGAAGGATCCACCTTGCTCGTGGTGTTCAATGCGCTACGTCTGTTGGCGTACCGAAGCCACGTTGGCTAGACGCGGCAGGGCTCATGAAGAGAGCCTGCGCGCCCTTGACCGCTTTTGCTTCTCGTCAGCACGCTGCCGGCCATGATTCTGACAACCGGAAATGCAGCGCTTACCGTGCGCTAGCACGTGGCGGCACATTCCAGTTTCGTACTGAATGACACCCCTTGGTGCAGGTCTCAGGCAGCTGACACGGGATAAACCACTATTATCCCGCTTAAAAGCACGGTCAAATTACCGCTCGTTCCGTATTTTGATTAGTATGTAATTACGTGGTATGTAATACATTACGAAATAGTCGGAGGGCGCGATGGCACGCGGCGGCCTGTACAAGAGCGACATCCAGAAGGCCCGCGATACGCTGCGGGCGCAGGGCAAGCACCCGTCGGTGGACGCCGTGCGAGTGGCGCTGGGCAACACCGGCTCCAAGACCACGATCCACCGCTATCTGAAAGAGTTGGAGGAAGAGGAAGGGCAAGGCCTTGGCGCCAAAGTCGCAGTCAGCGATGCATTGCAGGATCTCGTCGGCCGGCTCTCCGGGCGCCTGCACGAGGAGGCCGAGGCGGTCGTCGTCGAGGCTCGTCAGCGCTTCGAGGTGCAACTGCAGGAGCGCAGCCAGGCGCTGGAGCGTGCCCAGCAGGAAGCGGCCGCGCTGGGCGCCCAGCTTCAGCGCGTTGAAACCGCCTTGCACGAGGAAAAAACCGTGCACGCCGCTACCCAGCAGGCCTTGGCCGAACGGGTGACGGAGGTCGCGCAGCTCAGCGAACGCATCGCTGGCCTGACCACACGGCTGACAGAGCACGAGGCACACGCGCAGTCACTGGAACAGAAGCACCAGCACGCCCGCGAGGCGCTGGAGCACTACCGGACCTCGGTAAAGGAGCAGCGCGAGCAGGAGCAACGCCGCCACGAGCACCAGGTGCAGGAGCTGCAGGTCGCGCTGCGTCAGGCCAACGAAGCGCTGACCGCCAAAAACCACGAGCTGGTGCAGCTCAACCGCGACAACGGGCAGTGGCTGGAGCGTCACACCCGCCTGGAGCGGGAGCTGGCGCAGATGCGTCAGGCAGCGGACGAGCAGCGGAAGGAACTAGACGCGCTGCGGCTTACAGCTGCCGAGCACCGGGCCCTGCAGACCCGCTGGGCGCAAGATACCCAGACGCTGGAAGCCGCACGGGTGGAATTGGCCAGTGCTCGCGCCGATCTAACGAAGGAGCGGGAGCGTCGCGAACAGGCAGAGGCCGAGGCGTTGCGGGCCGACGTGCGTATGACCACGCTGGAGCAGTTGCTGGCGCAACTGCGACCCGATCGCGCTGACGGAACTAGCGCCCAAAAAAATCCGGCAACCAAATGAATCTACAAGGGAAAACAGATTGTATGGGGCATTTTTACACGTATCTCGGCTGAACCCCTATAACGCCTGGACTACGCTCGCCGGCAGCGATCGGATCTGATTCGTGTGCCTGCTTTGACGGATGTGCAGTTGCCCGTACAGATGGGACAAGCGATGCAATCGGGCCTCGATCTGTCGGAGGTGGTCGGTTGAGAGCGTTGTCTTGGACAACCAAGTAACGATCGACACGATGAATTCATACCCAGTTCGCCAGCGCGACTCGTCCGCTGGGCCCACGGAGGGTTGATTTCGGATCGATATGAACCAGGACTCCAGGATGTCGGCGAGCACGGCATCGTTCAGGCTGCCCAACGCGTCATCTAGCGCATGGCTACCAAACAGGCGGTCAGCATGGCCGTACAGATTCTCGATGTACCGAAGTTTCTTGATCTGGCTGGATGAGGCTAGGTCGTGGTTGGCCATCAAAGCCCAAACGCCAGCCCAGTACCGTGGCAACCTTTGAGCATCATCGATAAGCAAGGCACCGCGTAGCGAGCTTGGAACCAGAGAATCTGTGAGCTGGCAGAGCATGGGCAGATCCCAACAAGCCAAGCAACCTAATTTGTACCATTGATCACGCTTACTGTTGCGGTCCAAGGGAGCTAAAAGAGGTCTTCCACGCAACACCAAGGGAAGTACCACTTTTTCGCATAATGTTTATTATGTAATAAAAGAAGGACCTTGACCCTAGACCAGACTCCAGAGTTGATGACCTACTACCGCAAATCTGTATCCCTTTTCGCACCAATCCGTATCCTTTTCTGCAGTAACGATGTATCCCGAACTTCGTGAGCGCTCCGGATACGGATCACCGGCACTAGCGGCCCCGGGTTCGACCTGGCAGCGCATTGGATGGGCCTCGCCGCAATCTGTATCCTTTTTCTCAGTAACGACGTATCCCAACAGGCGGAGCTGGACTTCCTGCTTGTCGGTTCTTGGCTTCTGGCAAATAGATGCAGGGATCGGGACATATGGCGGACTGGGTTGATAGGCTTCTAGCTAGGTCACAAGTGGCACCACGGACGATAGCGCAGTACGCAGCAGGCCTGCGATATTGGGATGCGTGGCACCGGCTACGGTTTGGCTCACCTCTCGCGCTGGCGAAGGACCCATCAAACGCCGTGGGCTCGGAAGCGCTGAACGCCTTTATCGAAGATCACCTCGCCATCGCCGTCGATGGGCGCCTGCAGATGCGCATGCCCCCTTCCATCTTTAACGGTTTGCGTGAGGCAGGTTTTAACGCACGCATAGACTGCGTAACCCCGTCCACCTCCGACTGGCGATTACAGGTCGTGCAACAAGCTCATCGCCTGCTGGGTTTGCAGTTTGACCGCAAGCTGATACGTGAAAGGAAACGTGAAATTTACGCTGTCTGGGAAGCCGAGCGCGCGGCGCTTGGTGTTCCTGTGGCGCTGCCTATGTCAGCGACTAATACCGTTAACGTCTTACTCGGTACGTGCGGCAACGACCGAGCAGGCATCATGGATGCGGCGCTTATCGTCTTACTGTGCAGACTGACCCCCCATCAGGTCGCACAGCTGCGCTTTACCGAACTACTTCCTGGTACCGTCATGGAGGACGACGAGGAAATCGATGCCGTGACTTTCACGATTCGAAATCCCATCAACGACTTCCAGACGTTCCAGCCCAACATCCTCTTAACCGGTACCGAAGCCGCCCTCATTAAGGCATGGGGAGCTTTGCGTGAGGACGAGAGCAAAGGTGACGACTGGTTTTTCGTACGAAAGCCCCGGCGTAACGTCGCTTCTGCGCTCGACTATCTCTGGATCGGACGTCGCATTCGCCAGCTCGCCAAACAGGCTGGTCTTGCGGATGCGAGCGGCCGCACTACATGCTCCCCACAATGGCTACGAAAGGCCCATGAGCGGCAATGGCGCGAACAGTCAAACCTGGTCACAACGGCTCATGCAGCTCGTATTGGAACGCACAGCGTGACTCGGATCGTGCGTCAATATCTGAATCGGGACAGTACGCGGCCCCTACAGTGAAGGATGTCGGAGCCGCGGTCTTCGGCGTGCCGGCCGTACAATTTCTTTAGTTTGGCCAACAAATATAGGCCTTCCGCATCGAATCAACGCGGCCCGTATTTACGCATCACGTGAATCATACCGCCAGCCATTTCGGCCAGTTCACGGAAATCAAGCCAGGTGTGTCTTGATGCGTCATCTCCTCGCGTCTCACCAGAGACACGGTAATGACCAGCCGCCGTACACACGATCACATCAAAGGCTTCTGCAACCGTGACGTGCAAGGATGGCTCTTCTAGCTGATCTAAGGCGGTACGCCGTAAGCGTGCGTGCTCGAGCAAATTAATCAAGACTTGTGTGTAGTGAGCGCATGCCAGTCCGGGATTGCTATCGCGAGCAAGCAAGCGTCGCAGTGCAACCAACTCATTGTTGGTGACCATGTATGACGCTAGGACGAAGGTCGCACAGGTACTGCCTTCTTCCACGCCACCTTCATGCCATTTCCCATGCGCGTCTTCACTGCGGGCCAACCATTGCTCGAAGGACACTCGATCCACCAAGGGCACATAGGTTCGATAGGCGCTGCGGCGAAATGCGCGGCGGTAGGCTTCTAAATGAGATTCGTCTCGCGGATCAGCCCCGTTCCAAGTCCACGGCTCTACCTTCAAAGTCCAACGCCCATTTGACTGCTCGTGGAAAGGAGCAAAAGCCGGCACGGCCAACCCGGTTTCCTTCAATGCATGGAGCAATGCAGGCAACAGGCCTATAGAAGGTAGTGGCGGCATACGCATCGGCGCGACTGCCAGATATGGTGGGTATGCGATATGTACTGGGCCAGAGACAAAGGCGATAGCCTCTCTCAGCGCTTGGGTCCAGACCAAATGTTCTTCTAGTGCTGCAGTTATCTGGTCTTCATGAGGTACATGTAGGCCGCTGTGGGTACCTTCCAACAACGGGCAGCCCGCTGGACACTGGAAAGCACTGAGTCCTGGGCTGCGAGCTAGCCACAGCAGTTGTGTATCGCAATGTGGGCACCGATGTACAAGTGGCTCATCATGCACAGGGCATCGTGCGATCGCATCCCCTTGCATGGCATAACTGTGATAGCCAGCCTCTAGGCAGCTCGGACAGCCGCGTAGGCATTCCGGAGGTGCGCTGGACAATTCCGGAAATGGTTGCCATGTCACGGGGCGAAGCTTGAGCGCCGCATCCGGCAACTGATCGACATAGGGAGTCGGAATGGCAAGATCGCTTGTCTGTATTGCCTGCGGCGCGAAGGCGCAACGAACCCAGTCCACCGGTAGTTGCTTACGAATGTCCACGTCGTTGAGGAGGTTGGCACGGATTAATCGGCTGACGAACGCGTACCAGGATTCCAACGGCCGACTGAGGGTGTCGAACCCGATGAGCCGTTCCAGGGGCGGACGATCAGGTTCATCGGTGGTGTTCGTTACCGTCATTGTGTGGCGGTCGAGCCGGCAACCAGGCGCTCGCCGATCGAGCGAACGTAAAACGGTGCAAGCACGGCATCGCGTATCCAACCGGGCGGCGCGCCCGGTATGAACGCAGTCAGATCCACCGCGATCTCGCGAATGTGACACAGCGGTTGGATAGCGGTGATCGTGGCGCGTGCTGCCCGCTCCGTCTCCATGGATGGCACCCCGAGGACTATCAGCAATCCGACACGCTCAGGATCCAGGTCGCCAGGTGTCCGGACTTCCACGAGATACGCCACTTGCACGCTCGGCAATTGTGCATAGAGCACAATGAGCGGGTCGGTCAACCAGGTCGGCAGCGGATCAGGCTCGCGAAACTCCATTGGCTTGGGTTCGCGGACTTCGACCTGATCCACGATGGCGACCTCATCTTGGTCGAGCAAGGCCGCGATCTCTTCCGGATACAGTGTGCAACTGGTGCTGTTCGGAT
>JACSSF010000082.1 GCA_014879375.1 Lysobacteraceae bacterium | reverse complement strand
CCCTTAGCAGGGGAGCCCCTTCGGCCTCTCGGGCAACTCTCCGTAACGTCGAAGGCGGCTTTCGCCGCCGGTCGCTAGGATAGCCGTTCAGGCGTTCGACGGCAAACCTTCGGCGCCTTCCGGAGCCGGCGCATCGGTCACGTCCTGGATGCGCTTGTAGATTTCCTCACGATGCACGGCCACGTCCTTCGGGGCGGTGATGCCCACGCGAACCTGGTTGCCCTTGACGCCCAACACCGTGACGGTGACCGAGTCACCGATCATCAGTGTTTCGCCTACGCGGCGGGTCAGAATCAACATCTCTCACTCCTTGATCCGCCGAAGCGGGGTGTTCCATCAGTCTTTGTTTCGGTGTGGCGAGAATAAATGTTGCGATTTCGCATGCACAGCGCCCGACCAATCTAAATTAACTGCACTCATGGAACGCAGCGTCCCGAAGGTGGCGGAAATCAACCCAGACGCGCGCCAACCCACTCGGGGACGCCTGCCAAGGCCTTGACCAGTGCAGCACCATCCTCGCCTCCGCCCTGCGCCATGTCCGGGCGACCGCCCCCCTTGCCACCTATTTGACTGGCGACATCGGCCAGGAGTTCCCCGGCCTTGATCTTGCCGAGCGCCGCGCCGTTCACGCCTGCCACCAGTGCGACCTTACCAGACCCGTCCGCGCCGGCCAGGACGATCACTGCATCGCCCAGCTGCTGCTTGAGCCGATCGATGGCGTCGCGCAGGGTCTTGGCGTCGAAACCTTCCAGTCGCTGGGCAAGCACCTTGACGCCGTGGATGTCCTGCGCCTGGCTGCCGAGATCGCTGGTGGCGCCGCTGGCGGCCTTGGCCTTCATCGCATCGAGTTCCCGCTCCAGCTTCTTCTGCCGTTCGAGCAGGGTGCGCAGCTTGTCACTGACGTCGGCGGCATTGCCGCCGAGCAGCGACGCGGCCTCGGCCAGGCGCTGTTCTTCGTCGCTGACGTAGTCGAGCGCGCCCTGGCCGGTGACGGCCTCGATGCGACGCACGCCGGCGGAGACGCCGCCTTCGGAAGCGATCTTGAACAGGCCGATGTCGCCGGTACGGCGCACATGGGTGCCGCCGCAGAGTTCGATCGAGCCTTCGCCGAATTTCAGCACGCGCACTTCCTCGCCGTATTTCTCGCCGAAGAGCGCCATCGCGCCGAAGTCCAGCGCGTCCTGCATCGCCATGTGGCGTACTTCGCCGGCATGGTTGGCGCGTACTTCCGCGTTGACGCGGCGTTCGATCTCGGCGAGTTCTTGCGCCGTCATCGGCTGAAAGTGCGAGAAGTCGAAGCGCAGGCGGTCGGGCGCGACCAGCGAGCCTTTCTGCTGCACGTGGGTGCCGAGCACATCGCGCAAGGCGGCGTGCAGCAAGTGGGTGGCGCTGTGGTTGAGCACGGTCGCGACGCGCCGATCTGCATCGACATCGCCGCGCAGTACGTCACCGACTTTCAACGTGCCTGATGCCAGCGAGCCGACATGACCATGGAATTGCCCAGCCAGCTTGCGGGTCTCGGCGACATCGAACCGCGCATCGCCACGGGAGAGCGTGCCGAGGTCGCCGACTTGTCCGCCGGACTCGGCATAGAACGGCGTACGGTCAAGGATGACGACGATGTCGTCGCCCGCCTGCACGGCATCGACCGGCTTGCCGCCCTGCATCAGCGCGATGACCTTGAGGCCGTCGCTGGCAAGCTCGTCGTAGCCGAGGAACTGCGTCGGCGCGAGCTGGGCGATGAGTTCCGCGGGCAACACCAGGCCACCGCCGAACTTGCCGGCGGCGCGCGCGGTTTCCTTCTGCTGCTGCATGGCGGCGTCGAAGCCGACGACATCGACGTGCATGCCACGTTCGCGCGCCATGTCCTGGGTCAGGTCGAGCGGGAAGCCGTAGGTGTCGTACAGACGGAAGGCGTCGATGCCCGGGATGGTGTCGCCGGATTTCTCCGCGACGTCGTTGAAGATGCGCATGCCCGAATCGAGCGTTTCGGCGAAGCGCTCTTCCTCGGCCTTGAGTGCGCGCTCGACCGTGGCGCGCTGCTCGCGCAGGATCGGGTAAGCCTCGCCCATCAGCGCATCGAGCGTATCGACCAGCTTGAAGAAGAAAGCTTGGCGCACGCCGAGCATCCAGCCATGACGCAGTGCGCGACGGATGATCCGGCGCAGCACGTAACCGCGGCCTTCGTTCGAGGGCAGCACGCCATCGGCGATCAGGAAGCTGGCGGCGCGGATGTGATCAGCAATCACGCGCAGCGACTTGTTGTCGAGGTCGGCCGTGTCGGTGAGTTCGGCCGCGCGCTTGATCAAGGCCTGGAACAGATCGATCTCGTAGTTGGAATGCACGTCTTGCAGGATCGCGGCGATGCGCTCCAGGCCCATGCCGGTGTCCACGCACGGCGCCGGCAGCGGCGTCAGCGTGCCGTCCGCGGCGCGGTCGAACTGCATGAAGACGTTGTTCCAGATCTCGATGTAGCGGTCGCCGTCCTCGTCGGGCGAGCCGGGAGGGCCGCCTGCGTACTGCTCGCCGTGGTCGTAGAAGATCTCGGTGCACGGACCACACGGACCGGTGTCCGCCATCTGCCAGAAATTGTCGGAGGCGAACGGCGCGCCCTTGTTGTCGCCGATGCGGATGATGCGCTCTTCCGGCAGGCCGATCACGTCGCGCCAGATCGCGAAGGATTCGTCGTCGGTGTGATAGACGGTCGCCAGCAGGCGCTCCTTGGGCAGCTTCCAGGTCTCGGTCAGGAGCTGCCATGCCCACTTGATCGCGTCTTCCTTGAAGTAGTCGCCGAACGACCAGTTGCCCAGCATCTCGAAGAAGGTGTGGTGGCGCGCGGTGTAGCCGACCGAGTCGAGATCGTTGTGCTTGCCGCCCGCACGCAGGCAGCGCTGCACGTCGGCAGCGCGCACGTAGCTGCGCTTCTCGGCGCCGAGGAACACGTCCTTGAACTGGACCATGCCCGAGTTGGTGAACAGCAGGGTCGGGTCGTTGCCTGGCACCAAGGGGGCGGACGGGACGATGGTATGGCCGCGCTCGGCAAAGAAATCGAGGAAATCGCGGCGGATGTCGGCAGTGGTTTTCATGAAGGCAGGCATGTGAGGGCAAGGGGCGGGCACGGATTGGCCCACGCCAATCTAGATAGGGGCGCGGCGGGCAGCCGGCAAGCGGAATGCCTAGATTAACAGGGCGCGGGGAGGGGGTGCCGCAGGGCAGCGAGCAGGTCGTTTGGCGCGGGAGGCTGCGTGGCTGCCGGGCTTAGTCGAAATCGTCGTCGAACGGACTGCTGCCGGTGGCGCGACGCATCTGGTCGATGCTGAAGCCGCGCCGGATCAGGAACTCGCCAGCCTTGCGCTGCAGGGCGCGGTCTTCGTGGAGGGCCTCGCCGAAACGGCGCCGGACCAGCCCGTGCGCCAGCCGCGACCAGTCTTCTTCGACGCTTTCAAGCGCCGCTCGGATGGCGTCATCGCCCAGGCCATGGGTGGCGAGCTCTGCGCGGATGCGGATCGGGCCGTGCCCCTGCGAAGCGCGGCTACGCACCAGGCTCTCGGCGAAGCGTTCGTTGCTTTGCCAGCCGGCCTCGGTCATGCGCGCCACGGTGACCTTGGCATCATCACGACTGACGCCCTTGGCCCGCAGTTTGCGGGTGAGCTCCTTGCTGGAGTGTTCCCGGCGGACCAGAAGGCCCAGCGCGCGCTGGGCCGGGGTCAGTTCGGTGGTCCCCCGGCGGCGACGCGGGCGCCCAGTGCCTGCATCGTCGCCGGGTGGTTCGGTCATGCTTCGTCGTCGCCCGCGGCGTCATCCTGGTCGCGCGAGGCTTCGTCCGGGATGAAGATTTCGCGCAGCTGGCCCTCCAGCTTGGCCGAGATGGCGGGGTTTTCCTTGAGGTAGTTGCGGGCGTTTTCCTTGCCCTGGCCGATGCGCTCGCCATCGTAGCCATACCAGGCGCCAGCCTTGTCGACCAGCTTGGCGTTGACGCCCATCTCGATCAGCTCGCCCTCGCGGCTGATGCCTTCGCCG
>JACSSF010000038.1 GCA_014879375.1 Lysobacteraceae bacterium | reverse complement strand
GACCGTCGCCGCGATGGACGTGCTCGCGCCCGGCATCGGCGAGATCATCGGCGGCAGCCAGCGCGAGGAACGCCTGGACGTGCTGGATGCACGCATGCAGCAGTTCGGCCTGGACCCGGCGCACTACGACTGGTACCGCGACCTGCGCCGCTACGGCTCGGTGCCGCACGCGGGCTTCGGCCTCGGCTTCGACCGGCTGGTCGTGTACGTCTGCGGCCTGACCAACATCCGCGACGCCATTCCCTACCCGCGCGCGCCCGGCTCGGCGGAGTTCTGATCGATGGTCCTGTTCTTCGCCCTGTTGTTCGTTGCGCTCGCCATCGCGGGTGCCACCGCCTTCGTCATCTTCTGGCCGCTCTCGCTGGTGCACCTGCGCGACCGCCATCCGGGCGTTCGGGCCGGCCTCGGCGATGCCGCCTTCGTCAACCCGCGCGCATTGTGGTGGCTGCTGTCGATGCGCTACCGCGAGGTGCGGGACGCCGGTTTCACCGGCCTCGCCACCCCCGCGATGATTTCGCTCGGCTGCATCGTGCTCGGCCTGACCATGGCCGGCGTGCTGTGGCTGTGGTCGGTCGCATTTCCGGAGATGGGCGCATGAGCGACCTGCATGACGACTTCACCCCGCACATCGAGTGGTGGCTGGCGACGCTCGGCGACACCCTGATCTGGGCACGCCTGCACGTGCGCGAGGCCGGTACCGCCGAAGTCTTCGATGCCGACGGCAACACCCTGGCCTACGACAGTCCCGACACCGCCCGCGCCGCCTTGATGGATGCCGAATTCGTCTCCTTCGACGGGCTGGACGAAGACGATGCCCTGCATCGCGGCTTCAGCCTGCGCGAGATCGCGCCACCGGAAGGCAGCGACGACGAACTGCGCGGCCGCATGGTCCGCAACCTGGGTGCCCGGGCCTGAGATGTTCCTGCAGCGCGTCTTCGCCAACGAGGATGTGAGGCGACTGGACGCGTTGATCGACGCCGATCCCTTCGTCACCCTCGTCACCAGCGACGACGAAGGCGCCCCCATCGCCACCCAGGTGCCGGTGCTCTACCACCGCGATGGTGATGACATCCTGATCGAAGGCCATTGGGCGCGCGCCAACCCGCAGCTGGCGCATCACGGCAAGCCCGCGCTGCTGATCGTGCATGGCCCGCATGCCTATGTCTCGGCCAGCTGGTATCCGGACAAGATCGAACAAGCGCGCGTCCCCACCTGGAACTACAGCACCGCCCATCTGCATGGCGTGCTGGAAGGCTTTGGCGATGAAGCATCCCTGATCGATCTATTGGCACGCACCAGCGCACGATTCGAGTCGAGTGTCGGCGGCGATTGGCGCTTCGACCCGGACAACCCGGCCGAGCGCGTGCAAGTGCGTGGCATCAGCGGTTTTCGCCTGCGGCCGACGCGCGTCCAGATCAAGGACAAGTTGAACCAGAACCACCCGCGCGCGAATCGCGAATCGGTCATCACTCGATTGCAGCAGCAAGACAATGCCGGCGCTCACGAGATTGCCCGCTTGATGCAACAGACCTTGGAGAACAACGACGATGCAACTTGATCTCACCGGCAAGCATGCACTGGTCTGCGGCGCTTCCGAAGGCATCGGCCGCGCGACGGCGAATGAACTCGCCCTGCTAGGCGCAAACGTCACCGTGCTGGCGCGCCGCGAAGAGGCCTTGCGCGATGTGGTCACCGCCCTGCCCCGCAAGGATGGCCAGCATCACGACTACCTGCAGGCCGACATGGCCGATACCGCCGGATTGCGCGATGTCGTGACTGCCCTGGCACAGGCAAGCCCGGTGCACATCCTCGTCAACAACACCGGCGGCCCGCCCGGTGGCGCTGCCATCGATGCCGACCTCGATGCCTTCCTCGATGCCTATCGCAAGCACCTGCTCGCCAACCAGACCCTGGCGCAGGCCTGCGTGCCGGGGATGCGCGATGCCGGTTATGGCCGCATCGTCAACATCATCTCCACCTCGGTCTACGAGCCGATCCCCAACCTTGGTGTGTCCAACACCACGCGCGGCGCGGTCGCCAGCTGGGCCAAGACCCTGTCGCGCGAGCTGGCTGCCGACGGCATCACCGTCAACAACGTGCTGCCTGGTTTCACCGAAACCGGCCGCATCGCGCAGATCGTCGAAGGCCAACGTGCCCGTAGCGGCAAGACGGCGGACGAAGTGCGCGCCGACATGATGGCGCTGGTCCCCGCGCGCCGCTTCGCCGATCCGTCGGAGCCGGCCAGCCTGATCGCGTTCCTGTGCAGCCCTGCCGCCGGCTACATCAACGGCCAGTCGATCGCGGTCGACGGTGGCCGGATGAATTCGATCTGATTAACGCGCGGCGCGTTAAGCTGGACCGATG
Source organism: Lysobacteraceae bacterium (assembly GCA_014879375.1). Classification (GTDB taxonomy): domain Bacteria; phylum Pseudomonadota; class Gammaproteobacteria; order Xanthomonadales; family Xanthomonadaceae; genus Solilutibacter. The sequence goes on along the minus strand of JACSSF010000038.1, from coordinate 1,696 downwards.
CAACGATTCCCGCATTGGATCAATGGCCAGCCGCGTGATGCGGCCACGGGCACGTGGCTGACCGTGCATGAACCCGCGACCGGCGCGGTATACGCCGAAGTCGCCGATGGCGATGCCGCGGATGTCGCCGCCGCCATTGCCGCCGCGCAGGCCGCCTTTCCCGCGTGGTCCGGCTTGCCTGCCAGCGAACGTGCGCGCTGGCTGGAGAAGCTGGCCTCGGCGCTGGAAGATCGGCTGGAGGATTTCGCCCGCGCCGAAGCACGCGACGGCGGCAAGCCGATCACGCTGGCGCTGAAAGCCGAGATCCCCCGTGCAGTCAGCAACCTGCGTTTCTTCGCCCATGCTGCCACCCAATTCGCCAGCGAGTTCCACCATGGCGAAGCCGGCATGCACTACACACTGCGCAAGCCGCTCGGCGTGGTCGGCACGGTGTCGCCGTGGAACCTGCCGCTGTACCTGTTCACCTGGAAGATCGCGCCGGCGCTCGCCGCAGGCAATACGGTGGTCGCGAAACCATCCGAAGTGACGCCGGCCAGCGCGACGATGCTGGCGGAACTTGCGGCCGAAATTGGCTTCCCGCCCGGCGTGTTCAACCTGGTCAACGGCCTCGGGCCGAAGGTGGGCGAAGCCATCGTCACCTCGCCCGGGGTCAAGGCGGTTTCCTTCACCGGCAGCACCGCGGTCGGCAAACGCATCCACGGGCTGGCCGCGCCAGCGCTCAAAAAAGTCTCACTGGAACTCGGCGGCAAGAACCCGACCGTCATCTTTGCCGACAGCGACTGGCGCGAGAACCTCGACACGCTGGTACGCAGCGCCTTCCAGAACAGCGGGCAGATTTGTCTGTGCGGCTCGCGCATCCTGATCGAGCGCTCCATCTACGATGACGTGCGCGATGCCCTGGTCGATGCCGCATCCAGTCTGGTTGTCGGCGACCCGCTCGATGCCGAAACCCGGATGGGGCCGTTGGTGTCCAAGCCGCACTTCGACAAGGTGATGGCCGCCATCCAGCGCGCACGTGACGAAGGCGGCCGGGTGTTGACAGGCGGTGAAGTCTTGTCGCGCGACGGCTGGTACGTCGCGCCCACGATCATCGAGGGCCTCGGCCCGGATTGCGCGAGCAATCGCGAGGAAATCTTCGGGCCGGTCGTCACCTTGCAGCCGTTCGATGACGAAAACGCCGCGCTCGCCCTCGCCAACGCGAGCGACTATGGACTGTCCGCATCGGTATGGACACGTGACTTCGCCCGCGCGCACCGCGTGGCCGGCGGCTTGAACGTCGGCATGGTCTGGATCAACAGCTGGCTGGTGCGCGACCTGCGCACGCCATTCGGTGGTGTGGGCCAGTCGGGCTATGGCCGCGAGGGTGGCATGGATGCGCTGCGGTTCTATACCGAGGCGCGCAACATCGGCTTTCCTGCGTGACAATACGACCATGAACCATATCGACGACCTCATCCGCAAGAACCGCGCCTGGGCCGAGCGCATCCAGGCTGAAGATCCGGGCTTCTTCGAGCGGCTCTCGGCGCAGCAGACACCCAAATACCTGTGGATCGGCTGCTCCGATTCGCGTGTGCCGGCCAACCAAGTGATCGATCTCGCGCCGGGCGAGGTCTTCGTTCACCGCAATATCGCCAACGTGGTGGTGCACACCGACCTCAACTGCCTGTCGGTGATCCAGTTCGCGGTGGACGTGCTG
>JACSSF010000197.1 GCA_014879375.1 Lysobacteraceae bacterium | reverse complement strand
AAAAAAACGCCGGGAAACCGGCGTTTTTTCTTGTGTGATGGATGGCGGCTCTCACATCCCCAATGCGCGTAAATCCAGTTTGCCGTTCAACACCGGCGGGCACCAGAAATACGCGCCGGTGATCGGGCGGGTGAAGCGGAAGAGGGCATCGGTGATGCCGTCGTCCAGCCCGAGCATGCGATGCCACTGCACCTCGAAGGCGCGGAAGGAGTGGCCGAAGGCGATGAACATCACGCCGCCTTGCAGGTCGTCGTCGGCCCAGGGCATGTTGCAGCGGAGGATGTGCGCGGGCGGGTCGAAACTGTCCTGGTCGGTGCGCGCGACATGGGATGACGGCGGCTTGTTCTGCAGCTCGACATCGCCGACGCGGGTTCTGCCCATGACATCGTCCATCTTGGCGGGGCCGCCTGCCTCGATGGCTTCGAGCTGCTTGAAATGATGTTGCCATTGCTGCAGCACGACGAAGCTCGAGCCATCCATGCCCTTGCCTTGCCCGCTGACCAGGGCGGCCTGGATGGCGTCTTCGCCGGTGGGGTTTTGGGTGCCGTCGACATAGCCGGACAAGTCGCGGTGATCGGCGGTGTAGAGGAATAGCCGTTGCGATTCCGCGCGGCGAAAGGCGGGTGCGAGGAGCTGCTCGACCTTGCGGCAAAGGAACAACAGCTCGCCGCCGTCATCGGAACGCAACCAGCACCACAACGCGCGCGGGGTCGAAGGCGTGTCGATGCCGCAGGAAGTGATTTGCGGATGCGAGCGCAGCCCATTGATCGATTTGCCAAGCACCTGCACCAGCGACAGGCCGATGCCAACGACGATCTTGTCGCCTGTGGCTAAGGTTGCCAATCGTGTCAGCGCGTCGCGTGCGGCGGCTGGATCGTGCAGGTCAAAGGCCAGGTGGTGGGCGACGTTGGGTCGCGGGGCGAGGATCGAGGCTTGCGAGTTCATGCGGTGGGTCGATGGCGCCATCGTGCGGGGCGATGGCGCCATTATCGGTCAGGACAGGGCTTGCGCGGCCTCGTCGATCAATCCGCTGACTTCCACCGGCCGCGAAGCCAACGAAGCGTGGCTGGCATCCAGCGTGATGGTCTTCTTCGGCGCCATGCGTGAAGACATCATCTTCTGATTCTCGGGGTTGATCATGTGGTCGGCGCTGGAGATCTGATAGTACGTGGGCTTCTTTTTCCAGGCGGGAGCGGTGATGTTGTCGCCGAAGGTGCTGGCGAGCGGGGCCTTCTGGCATGCAGCCATGGTCAGGGCCTCATCGGCGCTCAGGTCTTGGCAGAAGCTTTCATGGAACTTGTCGTACTTGACCCACAGATAGCCGTCGCTGTCGGGGGCGAGGTTCGGGAAAGCGGCCGGCGGCACGGCTTGGCTGATGCTACCCGGGCTTTCGCCGGCATCGGGTGCGAATGCGGCGATGTAAACCAGGCCGATCACATTGGGCATGTCGCCCATTTCACTCAACACCGCGCCGCCATAGGAATGGCCGACCAGAAGCACGGGGCCCTGCTGTTGCGCGACCATCTTGCGGGTGCGCTCGGCATCGTCTTTCAGCGATGTCAGCGGATTTTCGACGGCGTAGACCTTGTCATAGCCTTTGCGATTCAGTTCCAGGATGACCTTGGACCAGTGCGCTGCGCCGCCCCAGAAACCATGGACCAGCACGATGGTGGGTTTGTTGCTCATTGATTGCTCTCCGGGGGATGGGCCGGCGACATGCCGATCCGTTCAACCGGGAGGATGGAGCCTGCCCGGCATACGCCGGGTGAAGACTCAGGCGATCGCGGCAATCCAGGCCCCGGCAATCGCTTCCAGTCCCTGCTGGTCGTCCGCATCGAAACGCGCCGGCTTGGGGCTGTCGATGTCGAGCACGCCGATCAGGACATCATCCTTCACCAACGGAATGACGATTTCCGAACGGGATGCCGAATCACATGCGATGTGGCCCGGGAAGGCATGCACGTCGTCCACGCGCTGGGTTGTGCGGGTGCTGGCCGCGGCGCCGCACACGCCCTTGTCCAGCGGGATGCGCACGCAGGCCGGCAGGCCCTGGAACGGACCGACCACGAGCTCGGTGCCGTCATAGAGATAGAAACCGGCCCAGTTGAGATCGGGCAAGGCGTTGAACAGCAGGGCGGACAGGTTGGCGGCATTGGCGATCAGGCCGCGCTCGCCATGCATCAGGCCTTCGGCCTGCGCCAGCAGCTGCGCGTATTGCGCGGGCTTGTCGCCCTCAAGGGTGCGTGCTTCGAACATGCGGCCAGTTTACCCGGCGCGGCTTGCTAGAGTGGCGTCCTTGCATCGCCATCGGTTTGCGACACATGTCATCCAGTTTCTACGTCACCGGCACCGATACCGAGATCGGCAAGACCTTCGTGACCTGCGCATTTCTGCGCGATGCGCGTGCATCCGGCGTGGACGTGATCGGGATGAAGCCGGTGGCGAGCGGCTGCATCGACACCGTCGATGGTTGGCGTAGCGAGGATGCACTCGCCCACATCGAAGCCGACGGGCAAGACGCGCCTTACGTTGATCGCAATCCGTATGCACTGCCGTTGCCGGTCGCGCCGGAGATCGCCGCGCGCGAGGCGGGCATCGGCATCCAACTTGGCGACATCACCCGTGCCTTCGACAAGTTGCGTGCGCGGCATGAAGCCGTGCTGATGGAAGGTGTGGGCGGCTGGCTGGCGCCGCTGACCGAAACGCTGGAGCAAGCCGATGTCGTGCGTGCGCTCAAGCTGCCGGTGCTGATGGTGGTGGGGATGCGGCTGGGCTGCGTGCATCAGGCGCGCGCGGCGCAACGCGCGATCATCGCGGATGGTTGTGAATTCAAAGGATGGATCGCCAACCCCATCGACCCCGACATGGACAACGTCGATGACAACCTTGCCATCCTGACCCGCGTGCTGGGGCAGCCGCCGATGCGGGTGATGCCGCCGCGAAAATGATGCGCAAGTAAAAGACAGCGCGGCAACATCGCGCATAAAAAAACCGGCAGCCGAAGCCGCCGGTTTCACGTCCTGCAAAAGGGCAGGATCAATCGATCAACGACGCGCCTTCTTGGCGGTGGTCTTCACGACCTTCTCGGCCTCGGCCTGGGCCTTGGCGGCCACCTGCTCGATCTCGCCCTTGGCGATCGTGGCAATGGCTTCGTTGGTCTTGATGGTGCGGTCGTAGATTTCCTGGCCGGCGGCGATAGCGCGCTCGGTGTTCTCGCGGGCGACCTGGACGCCAGCCGGGACCACGTCACGCAGGCCGTTGAAATCGCGGGCCTCGGTCAGCTGGTTCCAGAACGCGAAGGTCGCGTTGGCATTCTCTTCGATCGCGGCGATCTGCAGGCCGAAGACCTGCTCGGCGTTCTCGATGGCGAGACGGTTGACACGGGCCGCAGTCTCAGCGAACTGGCGCGTAGCGGCGGCAAACTGCTCATTGAACTGCTGCTGGTACATGGTGTGTTCCTCGAAATGGGGACGGACAAGCCGGGACATCCAACTTGTGCGGTGCAGCATAACAGGAATTTTGTGCGATGCAACAAATCGAGGCGATATGTTCCTGACCGTTCAGGTTCAGGCGTCGGCAGGCCCGGTGTAGCGGCAGCCGGAGGAGCAGGTCTCATGCACCACCACGGCGGACAGCAAGGGCAGATCCGGCTTGAGCCGGTTCCAGATCCATTCGGCCAGGCGCTCGCTGGTCGGGTTCTCGAGGCCGGGGATGTCGTTCAGATAGTGATGGTCCAGCTGGTCGTAGAGCGGCTGGAAGACGCGTTTCATCTCGGCGAAATCCATCACCCAGCCCAGCTTCGGGTCCAGCGGGCCGCTGACATGCAGCTCCACCCGGAAGGAATGGCCGTGCAGGCGCGCGCACTTGTGGCCTTCCGGCACGTGCGGCAGACGGTGTGCGGCTTCCAGGGTGAAGACCTTGAAGATGTCCATGCGATGTGGCTTCGGCAAATGGCCCGGGTGCGTTGGGATGCTAGCAAGCTGGGCGGATAGGCGGTGAGACGGACGATACTGTCTACCGCCCGAAACGAAGAAACCCGCGTCGCCGCGGGTTCCGGAAGATGGTGGCTATGGGTGGACTCGAACCACCGAC
>JACSSF010000052.1 GCA_014879375.1 Lysobacteraceae bacterium | reverse complement strand
CTGGCACACCGGCTCCGGCGCGAACGACAACGGCGCGGGCGTGGCGGTGATGATGGAGGCGATGCGCATCCTGAAAGCGGTCGGCGCGCGCCCGAACCGCACCATCCGCATCGGCCTGTGGACGGGTGAGGAGCAGGGCCTGCTGGGCTCGCGCTCACACGTCGAAAAGCATTACGCGCGCTATCCGGAGCCGTCCGACCCGGTCGAAAAGGCGTTGCCGGTGTCGATGCGCAGCCAGAAGGGCAATCTGCAGAAATTGCCGGACTACGATCGGTTCTCGGTGTACTTCAACCTGGACAACGGCAGCGGCAAGATCCGCGGCGTGTACGGGCAGGAGAACGTCGCCGCCGCGCCGATCTTCGAGGCCTGGCTGAAGCCGTTCAACGATCTCGGGGCAACGTCGGTGACCCAGCGCAATACCGGCAGCACAGATCACATCGCGTTCGACGCGGTGGGCCTGCCGGGCTTCCAGTTCGTGCAGGACCGTCTCGACTACTTCAGTAACGTGCACCACACCCATCTGGACGTGCAGGATCATGCATCGGAAGACGACCTCAAGCAGGCGTCGGCCATCGTTGCCTCGTTTGCCTACAACGCGGCGATGATGAAATCGCGTTTCCCGCGCAAGCAATTCGTCGAGGATTGATTCAGGCGAGCGGGCCGGCCACCGGGTAGAACCACAGAAATCCCTTGGCCGGCCCGTCGCTGATGCCGGGCGCCGCGTGACGCAGGTGCGCGGGATGCGTCAGTCGACGATTCGCAGGCGGATGCCGAGCGCGCGCATGTCATCGGGTTCGCCCGACAGGTCGGAGCGCAGCAGCGGCCGTTCGTCCAGCCAGCGCTTGGGCAAGGTCAGGGTGAGGTCGGCGCCATCGGTACTGAGCTTGAGCTTGGGCAGGTCGATGCGCCCGTGCGAGCGATTGAGCAGCACGGCCAGGCGCAGCAGCGCGGTGATGCGGCGCGTGCCCAGCAGCAGGCGATCGGGGATGTTCTCGAAGGCATGCTTGGATATGCCGCGACGCTGGTTGCGCACCAGCACCGACAACACCTGCTGCTGCTGGCGGGTGAAGCCGGAGATGTCGGAATGCTCCAGCAGGTACGCGCCATGCACGTGGTGCTGGCTGTGCGCGATGGCGAGGCCGATTTCGTGCAGCCACGTGGCCCAGCCGAGCTTGGCACGGTCCTCGGCATCCAGATCCCATGACGCGGCGACCTGATCGAACAGGTGTATCGCGGTGGCTTCCACGCGCGCAGCCTGGTCCTCGTCCACCTCGTAACGTGCCATCAATGCGTCGATGGCGGCATCGCGCGGATCCTCGTCGCCGCCCAGCCCCAGCATGTCGCACAGGATGCCTTCGCGCATCGCGGCGCGACTGACCAGCATCCGTTCGATGCCGAGGGCATTGAACGCGGCCTCGATGACCAGCAGGCCGCCGGCGATCACCGGCCTGCGCTCGTTCGACAGTCCGGGCAGGTCGATCTTGTCGATGTGTCCGGCTGCCAGAAGCCGCTCGCGCACGTGCGGCAGGGCCTCGACGGTGATCGCGCCCTTGGTCAGCTTCATCTCCGCGCAGATATGGCCGATCGCCTTGATGGTGCCGGAGGACCCCAGCACGTCGCGCCAGCCCAGTTCCCGATATCGATGCGAGAACTGCTGGAATTCCGCGCCGATCTCGACCAGCGCCTGCCTCCACTTCTTGCGCGATAGCTTGCCGTTGCCGAAGAATCGCCGGGTCGTCGCCACGCATCCCATCTGCAGGCTTTCGCGCTCGATCGCCTCCAGTCCGCTGCCGATGATGCATTCGGTCGAGCCGCCGCCGACATCCATCACCAGGCGCAATTCGCCGGGCTCGGACGGCTGCGCGTGGGCGACGCCGAGATAGACCAGGCGCGCTTCCTCACGGCCCGAGACGATTTCGATCGCATGCCCGAGCGCGCTCTCGGCCAGCATCAGGAAAGCCTGCGGCTCGCGCAGCAGGCGCACGGTGTTGGTGGCGATGGCGCTGACGCGCTGCGGGGGGATGTCGCGGATGCGTTCGCCAAAGCGCGACAGGCAGGCGAGGGCGCGATCGCGCGCGCCCGCGGACAGGCCGCCGCGGTCATCGAGCCCGTCGGCCATCCGCACCATCTCGCGCAGGCGATCCACCACGCGGAACTGCCCCTGCACGTAACGCGCCACCAGCATGTGGTAGCTGTTGGAGCCCAGGTCGATGGCGGCGATCAGGTCACCATCGGCGAGCTGGAGGGGCGGGCTCAGGCTGTTGCGGCGTGCCGGACTCATGCGCAGATTTTCGCAAGCAGCGCGCCTTGCGCGGAATGGGGCGGCTCGCCCGGCGCCGGCTGCACTTGCAGGTACTTGCCGTCGGGCTGCAATGCCCAGGCGTCCTGATTGTCGGCCAGGTAATTGTCCAGCGTTTCGGATTTCACCCGCGCGGCCAGCTCGGGATCGAGGATCGGGAAGCAGGCCTCGACGCGGCGTAGCAGGTTGCGTTCCAGCCAGTCGGCGCTGGAGCAGAACAGCTCCGGCGCGCCATCGTTGCCGAACCAGTACACGCGGTGGTGTTCGAGGAATCGCCCGACGATCGAACGCACGCGGATGTTCTCCGACACGCCCAGCAGCCCCGGGCGCAACGTGCAGGCGCCGCGTACGATCAGGTCGATCTGCACGCCGGCCTGCGAGGCGGCATACAACGCGCGCACCACGCTGGGCTCGTTCAAGGCATTCATCTTGGCGATGATGCGGCCGGGGCGCCCGGCGCGCGCATGCTCGGCTTCGCGATTGATCCGTTCGAGCATCCCGCTGAGCAAAGTGAAGGGCGACTGCAGCAGGCGCTTCAGCTTGATTTCGGAAGCCAGCCCGGAGAGTTGCTGGAAGATCTGGTGCACGTCCTCGCCGATCTCGCGGTCGGCGGTGATCAGGCCGATGTCGGTGTACGCGCGCGCAGTGCCGCTGTGGTAGTTGCCGGTGCCCAGGTGCACGTAGCGGCGCAGGGTGTCGCCCTCGCGGCGCACGATCAGCAGCATCTTCGCGTGGGTCTTGTAGCCAACCACGCCGTACACCACCTGCACGCCGGCTTCCTGCAGGCGATCGGCCAGGCCCAGGTTCGCCTCCTCGTCGAAGCGCGCGCGCAGCTCCACCACCACCGTCACGTCCTTGCCGTTGCGCGCCGCCTGCACCAGGTGATCGACGATCTGCGAATCCTTGCCGGCGCGGTACAGCGTCTGCTTGATCGCCAGCACGCTCGAATCCTCGGCGGCCTGGCGGATCAGCTCCAGCACCGGATTGAAGCTGTCGAAGGGGTGGTGCATCAGCACGTCGCCGCGCGCGACGCGGGTGAAGATCGTCTCGACGTCGTCCAGCTGGCGCGCGTGCATCGGCGGGAACTTCAGCTCCGGCCGTCGCACCTCGTCGTACACCTGGATCACCCGGTTGAGGTTGACCGGGCCGTTGATGCGATAGACCGCGTTCTCGGTCAGCTCGAAGTTGTCGAGCAGCATGCGTACGATGTCGGGCGGGCACTGCTCGGCGATCTCCAGCCGCATCGCGCGCAGGTAGCCGCGCCCGACCAGCTCGTCGCGCAGCGCGAGCGCGAGGTTGTCGACATCCTCCTCGTCCACCATCAATTCCGAGTTGCGGGTGACGCGGAACTGGTAGGCACCCAGCACCTTGATGCCGGGGAACAGCTCGTCGATGAAGGCGGACAGCAGCGACGAGAGGAAGACGAAATCGTGGAAATGGTCGCCGTCGCCATCCGCATCGGGCATGCGGATGATGCGTGGCAGCGAGCGTGGCGCACGCACGATGGCCAGGTGCGCCTCGCGGCCGAATGCATCGCGCCCCTGCAGCCGCACCACGATGTTGAGCGTCTTGTTGAGGATCTTGGGGAAGGGATGCGCGGGATCCAGGCCCAGCGGCGAGAGCACAGGCATGATCTCGCGGCGGAAATAATCACGCAGCCACGCGGTCTGCGCGGGCGTCCACTCCGGCCGATCCAGCAGGCGGATGCCTTCTTGTTCCAGCGCCGGGCGCAGTTCCTCGTAGAAGCATTTGTACTGCGCGCTCACCAGCTTGGCGGCGCGGTCGTGGATGCGGGTGAGGATGTTCTCGTGCGACAGGCCGTCGGCGCCGC
>JACSSF010000136.1 GCA_014879375.1 Lysobacteraceae bacterium | reverse complement strand
AGATTGACCGCCGTGGTCGTCTTGCCGACGCCGCCTTTCTGGTTGGCAACCGCGATGACTCGCGCCATGAAGTGGTCCCGATGGAAGTCAGCGCCAGCCGCGGCCGGCGCAGGACTTTCCATTATGCCCTCGCCGGGCGGCCGTTACCCGCCGCGTTCGACCACGGCCAGTTGACGGGTCGCATCCAGCCCCGGCACGCACAGCTCGTGCACGGCCGCGAGCCGCCAGCCCGTGGGCAATGCGGCGGCTTCCTCCGCCACGGTGCCGGCCTTCATCGCCAGTAGCTGTCCATCCGGGCCCAGGAGGTGGCCGCCGACCTCGATGATGCGATCCAGCGTCGCCAGCGCGCGCGCGGTGATCGCAGCGTAGGCGCCGGGCTCGGCCAGCGCCTCGGCGCGGCTTTCTGCGATGCGGGCATTGGTGAGCTTGAGCGTGCGCACGGCTTCGCGCAGGAAACGCGCCTTCTTGCCGTTGGATTCGACCAGCGTCACCGTGCAACCCGGCCGCGCGATGGCCAGCGGAATCCCCGGCAGGCCTGGCCCGGTTCCGAGGTCGGCCAGCGGCGCATCGGGGACAAAGGGCGCCATCACCAGCGAATCCAGCAGATGCTTGGTCACCATCTCGCGCGGGTCGCGGATCGCGGTCAGGTTGTAGGTGGCGTTCCAGCGCACCAGCAAGGCCAGATAGGCGAGCAGCGACGGCGTGAGCGCGTCCGCATCCAGCGACAGGGCGCGCAGGCCATCGCGAAGCAGGGGTTCGATGTCGGGGGGCAGGCGTGACGCTGTCATGCGTCCATTATCGCCGCGCCCGTTTCCGGTGCGGGCAGCGGATGCCAGGCAATGGCGGCAATGAAGCCCGGGGCCGGGACGAGCTCCTGCAGGCGCCAATCCACGGCGCGGCCGAGCGCCGGGTCGCAATCGGCCAAGCGCAGCCGGCCGCCTTCATCGACGAAACGCAGCCGGTCCAGCCCGAATGACAACCCATGGCCGTGCGCTTTCAATACCGCTTCCTTGGCGCACCACAGGCGCAGGAAGGTGGTTTCGACGGCGTCATCGGACAGTGCATCCAGCCAGGCCTGTTCATCGGGATGGAAATAGCGCCGCGCCAGTGCGCGCGCGTTCGGGCGCGGACGCAGCCGTTCCAGATCGCAGCCCAGGCGCAACCCTTCGCCGCACGTCACCAGCAGGCGGGCGCCGCTATGACTCCAGCTGGCATCGAAATCCTGCATCGGCGCGAGCATCCGCGGGCGGCAGCGGCTGTCGCGGCGCAGCGGCAACGCGGCGACATCGACCTGCCATTGCGCGGCCAGCCACGCGCTGGCGGCAGGCTCGGCGGGCGTGCGCGGCGGCAAGGACAACAATGCGTGGCGAGGCGTCATCCCGTAAGCCTAGCGTGCGAGGCGGGGTGAAATGCGCGAAGCTAGCGCATTGGACGGCAACAGACGGACGGCGGGATGTCGGCGCAGTGGCAAGAACAGGCGATGCCCATCGATGCGGGCGTGTCATTGATCAACGGCGATGCGTCGGACCTGCTGCTGTGCGGGGCGGCGCCCCTCGCCCGCGGCGAATTCCTGCACCGCGTGCGTGCGCTAGCCGCGCGGCTGCCGGATGCGCCCTTCGTGATCAACCTGTGCGAGCGCCGCGACCACTTCATCATCGGTTTCTGCGCGGCCCTGCTGCGGGGACAGGTGACCTTGCTGCCGCCTTCGCGCGCGGCGGGCATGGTCGATGACGTGGCGAAGCTGTATCCGGGCAGCTATCGCCTCGGCGATGCCTTCGGCACCTTGTCCTGCGACGTGCGCGTGGACGATGCCGGGCCGGCGCATGCCGCCGACATCGTCGACCGCAGTGCCACTCCGCTGGTGCCTGCCGGCCAGTTGGCGATGATCGGCTTCACTTCGGGCTCGACCGGCGCGCCATCGGCCAACCCCAAGACCTGGGGCGCGCTGGTGCAGACCAACACCGCCAACCTGCATGCCCTCGCCGATCTGTTCGGCGATCGGCAGGCATCGCTCGTGGCGACGGTGCCGCCGCAGCACATGTACGGCATGGAGATGTCGGTGCTGCTGCCGATGCTGGGGCCATTCGCGGTGCACCCGGGCCGGCCGTTCTTCCCGCACGACATCGCCGCTGCGCTGGCAGAGGTCGCCGGCCCGCGCCTCCTGGTCACCACGCCCGTGCATCTGCGCGCCTTGCTCGAGGCCGACATCGACCTGCACGCGCTCGCCGCCATCGTCACCGCCACCGCGCCCTTGCCGGCCGACCTCGCCGGCCGCGCCGAGACACGCTTCGGCTGCGAGGTGCACGAACTCTTCGGTTCCACCGAGACCTGCGTGATCGCGCAACGTCGCACCGCGCACGAGGACGCCTGGCACCTGTTCGAGGACCTGCGCCTGCACCCGCAACCCGATGGCACCCGGGTGGAGCGGCCGTCACTGCAGCAGCCATTGTTGCTGGCCGATCTCGTGGAACTGGTCGATGGCGGACGTGGTTTCCTGCTGCGCGGGCGCCAGGCGGACTTGCTGGAGATTGCCGGCAAGCGTGCCTCGCTGGGCGACCTGACCCGGCGGCTGCAATCCATCGATGGCGTGCGCGATGCCGCGATGCTGCAAGCCGATGCCGATGCGGCAGGCGTGCGGCGACTGATCGCCATCGTCGTCGCCGATGCCGCCGTCACCGATGCCGCCATCCTCGGCGCGCTGCGCCTGACCACCGATCCGGTGTTCTTACCGCGTCGCATCATTCGCGTGGAGGCATTGCCGCGCAACGACACCGGCAAATTGCCGCGCGATGCATTGCTCGCGTTGGTCGCGCGCCGCTGACATCACGCGCTGCGTCATCACATCGGCATGCATTCATGAACGCATTGCCTGTTGATTCATGAATAAGCTGAATATGCCTTGTTTTCATGCGTTTGCGTGACGCGTCCGTCACGTCATTCCGCGCAAACTGCATGGGTTCGCACGAGGCGGCGAGCGTGAATCCAGCACTTTCATACTGCGGAGGAAGAAACTCATGATCAATTTCATCGTCTGGCTGATCATCGGCGGCATCATCGGCTGGCTTGCCAGCATCATCATGAAACGCGATGGCCAGCAAGGCATCTTCATGAACATCATCGTCGGGATCGTCGGCGCCTTTCTGGGTGGCTGGTTGGGTGGCTTGCTGTTGGGCCAGAGCGCCAACATCAACAACAGCGGCCTGTCCGTCACCAGCTTCGTCGTGTCGTTGATCGGCGCCGTGATCCTGTTGGCCATCGTCAACATGTTCACCCGCGGTCGCGCGCGCTGATCGACGCACATCCCGATCACATGCAGGAAGCCCGGCCAGATGCCGGGCTTCTCTTTGCGTGCGCCTAGGCGGATTAGATGCCCAGGCCGAGTTCCACCCATGCCGGCGCGTGATCGCTCGGGCGCTCCCAGGTGCGCGGTTCGCGATCGATGCCGACGGCTTTCACGTGATCCTTCAGCGCGTTGGACACCAGGGTGAGGTCGATGCGCAGCCCCAGGTTGCGCCGGAACGCCGCCTGCCGGTAGTCCCACCAGCTGAACACCCCGGCCTCCTCATGCTGCAAGCGGAATGCATCATGCAGGCCGAGTGACTTCAGGCGGTCCATCGCATCGCGCTCCGCGCGCGAGGTGAGGATGTGATCGTCGTTCCAGACCGCCGGATCGTGCACGTCGCGGTCATCCGGCGCGATGTTGAAATCGCCCATCACCACCATCTTCGGCCAGCGCCGGATGTCCTCGGCCAGCCAGTCATGCACGGCGCCGAGCCAGCGCTGCTTGTAGGCGTATTTGTCGGTACCGAGGTCCTGCCCGTTCACCACGTACAGGTTGACGATGCGGATGCCGTCCACCGTCGCCGCGATCACCCGGCGCTGCTCGTCGTCGAAACCGGGGATGCCGCGCTGCACGTCTTCCAGCTCGCCGCGCCTGGCCAGCATCGCGACGCCGTTATAGGTCTTCTGTCCACTGAAGGCGATCTCGTATCCCGCCTCGCGCAAGGCCTCGACCGGGAACTTGGCGTCCTCCAGCTTGGTTTCCTGCAGGCCGACCACGTCCGGCGCGAAGGTTTCCAGCCACTGCAGCAGGTGCGGCAGGCGCACGTTGAGCGAATTCACGTTCCAGCTGGCGAT